>DBBY01000066.1:11176-36839 GCA_002292855.1 Flavobacteriales bacterium UBA972
CCCTATTATGCACTTTTTAACCCGCAAACTGGGCAAAAGGAGTCCGAGACCTATCTCGAGCCGCAGTTCTGCACGTCCTATGGTTTTTTGATGGCTCAAAATCCAGTGGGCGCCTATGCGGCGGTAGGGGATTCCGGTGCCGTGCTTCTTTCGCTCGGGCTCGGCACGGCCTGCACGGGCCTTGGCGCCTACACGGGTCCCTTGGCCCCGAGCCCCGGGCTCTGGCAAAACCCGAATTCTACCCAAATTTTGGTTTGGATTTCAGCCCAGGGAGACAGCATTTACCGCAGCCAGTATGTGGGCAACGGCCAGCTCAACCGACGAATTTCGCCCACAGCCCTTCAGGTGGACGACTGCGGCTCTTCCTATTTTTCGGGCTGGTTTGGCGGCCTCAATGGCGGAACCATAACCGGACTCTACACCAGCCCCGACGCCTTTCAATCCACTACCGACGGACGCGACTTTTATTTTTTGGTTCTGGACCGCAGGGGTAATCCGGCCTATGCCTCCTACTTTGGAGGGGTGGGCCCCGTGGACGAGCACGTAGACGGCGGAACCTCGCGCTTTGACCCCAACGGAGTGATTCACCAGGCCATCTGCGCGGGCTGTGGAGGCAGCGATAATTTGCCAGTCTTCCCTGCCAATGTTCATTCGGCGGTCAATAATTCGAGCAACTGCAACATGGCAGGCGTTCAAATTGCCTTTGAACTGCAGCAGGCCAAGCTGACTTTGGGCCTGAGTGCCGATACCGTCTGCGCTGGCGACAGCCTCTTCCTCACCGGCAGCACCAGCCGCACCGACGTTTTGACTATAGCATGGGGCGACGGCCAGACCTCTTCTGGTTCGCCCAATCCCCTCCCCGGTCATTTATACAGCCAGCCGGGCACCTACCTCATCACCCTGACCGGAATCGACAGCCTCTGCCTGACCCAGGCCCAGCAAACCCTTACGGTTTATGTGCTTCCCGGTTCTGCCGTGCAGGCCGACGTGGTTTGGACCTTCGATCCGTGCGACAGCACGCGCAGCATCAACCTTGCTCCGGGCCCTGCGCTCAGCGCGCAGTTCATGCTGCTCTATTCTTCAAACGGTTCGGTAGACAGCCTTTTCACTCCTTTTCAATGGTCGGGTATGGCGCTTACCCTCAACTACCAAGCCTGGCTGGTGGCCTACGACCTTCAGTGCGGACGCAGCGACAGCCTGCTGCTCACGGCCGAGTTTCATGCGCCGCTGTCTGCTCCCGTAGGCAGTATTGACGCTCCCTTCTGCATCAATGGCGAGCCGGTCCGTGCCTCTGGGTATGCCTCGGGGGCCACTTCCTACACCTGGCGCGTTCCAGGCCAGGGGCTAATTAGGGGCTCCGACGTTCAGTGGTCCGCCTCTTTGGTCGGACTCCAAACGGTCTGGCTCATTGTCGAAGACAGCCTATGCGGCGGCCGGGATTCTCTGCAGCTGACCTATGAGGTTTTTGGTGCGGAATTCGACAGCCTGTCGGTACCCAACGTGTACACGCCCAACGGCGACAACATCAACGACGTTTTTTGCCTCAAGCAGGCTGAGGCCTCTGCCTTATCGCAATTGAGCCTGCGGGTGTACAGCCGATGGGGGCAAGAAGTTTTTGCCAGCAACGACCCTCAGTTTCTATGGGACGGGCGTTATCAAGGCCGCGATCTCTCCTCGGGGGTCTACCTCTACCACCTCAGCTGGCAGAGCAAATGCGGCACCCGCGGAGACCAGCAGGGGGCGGTCACGCTGAATCGATAGCGAGCCCCTTTGTTCAGGGCCAACTAGCCCTAATTCATAGGGATTTTTGCCTAGACCATGTCCTCAGGGCGCACCCAGGCGTCGAACTCCTCAGGGCTAACATAGCCCAGTTTTATTGCGGACTCCCTCAGGGTAATGCCCTCGGCAAGGGCTGTTTTTGCAATTTTAGCCGCCTTGTCGTAGCCAATATGCGGGTTGAGGGCGGTCACCAGCATCAGTGAATTCTCCAGGTGGCGCTTGATCACGGGGTAGTTCGGCTCAATACCCACGGCGCACTTGTCGGCAAAGGAGACGGCTGCATCGCCCAAAAGACGGGCACTTTGCAGCACGTTTGCCGCAATCAGGGGCTTAAAGACATTGAGCTCGAAGTGGCCCGTCGCTCCTCCAATAGAAACGGCTACGTCGTTGCCGAGTACTTGGGCAGCGACCATGGTCAGTGCTTCTGGTTGGGTGGGGTTGACCTTGCCAGGCATAATGCTTGAACCCGGCTCGTTGTCGGGAATGATTAGTTCGCCAATACCAGACCTAGGCCCTGACGAAAGCATGCGCACGTCGTTGCCAATCTTCATGAGCGAAACAGCAACCCTCTTGAAGGAACCGCTGAGTTCAACCATGGCGTCGTGGGCAGCGAGTGCCTCAAACTTGTTGGGGGCCGTCACAAAAGGCAAGCCACTAAGTGCAGCGATTTTGGCAGCAACCGCCACGTCATAGCCCTTAGGGGCATTAAGGCCGGTGCCCACGGCTGTTCCGCCTAAGGCCAGTTCGGCCACCATGACCAGGGCGTTTTCAATGGCCCTAATTCCGTTGTCGATTTGCTGCACGTAGCCACTGAATTCCTGGCCCAAAGTCAAGGGCGTTGCGTCCATAAAATGCGTGCGCCCCGTCTTGACTACGTTTTGGAATTCCTTGGATTTAGCCGCGAGCACCTCCCTAAGGTGCTGTAGTCCCGGGAGCGTCGTCTGCGCCGTGAGTCGGTAGGCCGCAATATGCATGGCGGTCGGGAAGGTGTCGTTCGACGATTGAGACTTATTGACATCGTCATTGGGGTGCAAAACCTTCTGCGCGTCCAGAAGCGAGCCTCCGCTCAGCACGTGGCCACGGTAGGCAATTACCTCATTGACGTTCATGTTGCTTTGGGTGCCTGAGCCGGTCTGCCAGATCACCAGCGGAAACTCCCCGTCGTGACGTCCCTCGAGGATTTCGTCGCAGACCCGCCCAATAAGCTCGGCCTTCTCTTTGGGCAGTACGCCGAGGTCGGAGTTGGTCAGAGCAGCAGCCTTTTTAAGCAGGGCAAAGGCCTTAATGATTTCGAGCGGCATGCTGCCCTCAGGACCAATTTTAAAGTTGCTGCGCGATCGTTCGGTTTGCGCCCCCCAGTAGGCGGAGGCCGGAACGTGGACTTCGCCCATCGTGTCGCGTTCAATGCGGGTATTTGTGCTCATGCGGCAAAATTACGCCCTATTGCAGCAGCGAGGAATTGGCTCGAGTCACTTATCTTTGCCCCGTACCAAAACGACAATCCTCCAAACGCTGCAGCTCATGAAATTTATCGGATTTCTACTCTTTGTCATCATCCTGCTCACGGGGTTCAGCATGCTTATTTTTCTAGCTCTTTTTGTGGGCTATTGGCTCACGCTGCTTGGTTTGGAACGCGTGATGCCCGACCGCATCTACAAGTGGCTTGAAGGCGCAAAGCGCTAGTCAATAAGGTTTTAAAAAACGGAAGGCGCCCCATGGGGCGCCTTTTTTGTGGCTTCTTCGTTGTAAAAAGGACTAGACGAAGTCCTCTCCCCGAAGCATTTTGATGTCGTTCACAAACTGCTTGATCTCCTGTTCCTTGCTCCGCGGGCAGACGAGCAGGCGGTTCTCGCTAACAATGACGATGTAGTCCTCAAGACCGTCGACTACTGCGACCATACTGTCGGGAATCAGGTAGGTATTGCCCGTCGCGTCGTAGGAGAGCACGGTATTACCCGACCCGGTATTGCCCTTGGAGTCTGCAGTGCGCTGCTCGTGCACGGCCCCCCAGCTTCCCAGGTCGGACCATCCAAACTCTGCCGGCATAACCAGTACCTGCTTGGCCTTCTCCAGAATTCCGTAGTCAATGGACTCATTGGGGCACTCCCCATAAATGGACTCGATAAACTCGGATTCGCTGTCGCTGCCAAAATGCTCCCATCCCGAATTAAACACGGAATACATTTCGGGCATGTGCTTTTCAAAAGCACTGAGGATGGCGTTGGCGTTCCAAACAAAAATCCCCGCGTTCCACAAAAATTCGCCCGTTGCAATGAACTGCTCGGCCATTTCGAGATTGGGCTTCTCGGTGAAGGTCTTGACCGGGTGCACGTCTTCGGCAAATTCCGACCGTTCCGACCGAAACTGAATGTACCCGTAGCCCGTTTCTGGGCGAACTGGGTTCATTCCCAAAGTCATTAGCACGTTGTGCTTGGCCGTTGTCGCCAAAGCAGAATTCAGGCGGGCGCTAAACTCCGCCTCATTGCTCACAAGGTGGTCTGCAGGGGTAACTACAAAATTGGCTAAGGGGTCGCGTTTTTTGAGCACGAATCCGGCGTAGGCAACGCAGGGCGCCGTATTGCGGCGAGCGGGTTCCGCCAAAATGCGCTCCCTGCTGAGCTCGGGCAGCTGCTCCAGGCAGATTTCGGCGTAGTCCGCGTGGGTAACCACATAAATATGGTCTCCAGGCACAACCGTCTTCATGCGGCGAAAGGTTTGCTGAAGCAGGGTTTCGCCGGAGCCGAGGATATCTAGGAACTGTTTGGGTTTGCGCGAGGTGGACGTGGGCCAAAACCGCGATCCAACTCCGCCAGCCATAATTACTGCATAGTTATGTTCCATAGCCTTCTGAAATGAGGGGCAAAGGTAGGGAAGTCTGCGAAGTCGTACCTTTAGCGGCTCAACCTCTTGAGGTAATTCAACGTTCCGTCTGCATGAAAAATATTGTACTCTTTGGGCCTCCAGGGGCAGGTAAGGGAACGCAAAGTGCGTTGCTCGTAGGTGAATTCGGACTCGTGCACCTGTCGACAGGCGATATTTTTCGCAGAAACATCCATGAAGCAACCGAGTTGGGTCGCTGGGCCAAGTCGTTTATGAGCCAGGGGCAGCTGGTTCCCGACGACGTTACCATTGCCATGCTCAAAGACGAATGGTCGAGGTACCCCGACGCGGCCGGATTTATATTTGACGGATTCCCACGCACCAGTGCTCAGGCATTGGCTCTGGACGAAATCCTTGCCCAGGCCGGGACTTCGGTTTCAGCCATGATTGGCCTCGAGGTTGACGAAGACGAACTCGTCAAGCGCCTTCTCGAGCGCGGAGCCACTTCTGGCCGTTCTGACGACGCCAACGAAGACGTTATTCGCCAAAGGCTCGCGGTCTACAGCCGCGAAACGGCTCCGGTACAGTCCTACTTTGAAGCGCAGTCCAAGTACTACGGCCTCAATGGCGTGGGCAGTGTAGAAGAAATTGCGGCCGAACTTCGCGCCCTGATCCAATCCCTATAAACAACTAAGACGGTGGCTGATTCCAATTTTATTGACTACGTCAAGGTCTTTCTGCAGTCAGGGCATGGAGGCGCAGGGAGTCGGCACTTTTTTAGGGCCAAAGGCCTTCCCAAGGGTGGGCCCGACGGCGGCGACGGGGGTCGAGGCGGACACATCATTCTCGAGGGAAATCCGCAACAATGGACCCTGATTCACCTAAAGTACCGCAAGCACATCAAGGCAGACCCTGGCGAAAACGGCGGCCGCAACCTGCGCATCGGCGCCAGCGGAGAAGACGTTGTGCTTCAGGTTCCGCTTGGAACGGTGGTCAAGGATTCCGAAACCGGCGAGGTGCTCTGCGAGGTCACGGAGGCGGGGCAGCGCGTGGTTTTTTTAGCTGGCGGACGCGGCGGACGCGGCAATGCCTTCTTTAAAAATTCGGTCAACCAGGCTCCTGAGTTTTCACAGCCCGGCGGTCCTGAGCTGGAAGGCTGGTTTTTGCTCGAGCTCAAGGTTTTGGCTGACGTAGGACTGGTCGGTTTTCCCAATGCGGGCAAGTCAACCCTGCTGGCCACCATAAGCGCGGCGAAACCCGAAATCGCAGACTATCCCTTTACCACCCTGGTTCCCAACCTTGGTGTGGTGCCGCACCGCAACTACACCTCTTTTGTGATGGCCGATATTCCGGGCCTTATCGAGGGCGCGGCAGAAGGCCGTGGCTTGGGTCACCGTTTTTTGAAGCACATCGAGCGCAATGCCCTGCTTTTGTTTTTGGTTCCCTGCGACGCCAAAGACGTGGTGGAGGAGTACGAAATTCTCCTCGGGGAGTTGGGGCGGTTTAATCCGGAGCTCCTTACCAAGCGCCGCGTTTTAGCCATTTCAAAAACCGACATGCTCGACGAAGAGCTGCTTGCACAGCTTCTCGAAGGCGTTCGTCCACGCCTGCCGAAGGACCTTATTTTGACCACGTTCAGCAGCGTAACCGGCCAGGGTCTTGATCGACTCAAAGACTTGCTATGGGAATCCTTGAATCGCTCAATCGACTAGACCAAAGGGTCTTTCTTGACTTGGCGGGCCAGGGCGGCCCCATTGCGGACGCTATTTTCACGGCAGCTTCGAGCGCATGGCTTGCCCTCGCAGTTTGGATGCTTCTTTGGGCTTCACGCCGACCTGACTATACCACCTCGGCGTGGATTTGGCTGCTGGTCACCATGGTGGCTGCCTTTGCGGCTGCAGACTGGACTGCAACCCTGCTAAAAAATTCCCTAGGTCGCCCAAGGCCATGCTGGCATCTTGAGGGGCAGTTTAGGGCCCTAGCGCAGTGCAAAGGCAGGTTTGGCTTTGTTTCGGGGCATTCGGCCACTACCTGGGCTTTACTTGCGGTGTTTTTGGCAAGCCGACCGGCGGTGTGGATTGGCCGGGCAGCACTTCTATGGGCTTTGATGGTCTCGTTTTCTCGGGTTTATGTAGGAGTGCACTACCCCGGCGACGTGCTGGCTGGAGCCCTAGTGGGTTTGTTGATTGCGCGAGTGATACTGCTCCTTCGACCCCTACCTTCGAGGCTATGAATGCACTTGCCGTAGCGCTAGGGGGAGCCTTGGGCAGCCTGTTGCGCTGGTCCTTTAGCCTGCTTTTGCGGCGGATTGATGCGCCGCTGTTCACTGCCTCGGCGGCGACCTTGTTGGCAAATGTCGCTGCGGCGGCAACCCTGGGCTACCTTATGGCCAGACCCAACCCCGACGCACGACTGCAGCTCGCCTTAGTCACCGGCTTTTGTGGCGGATTCAGCACCATGAGCACCTTCAGTTGGGAAGCCCTAGAATGGGCCAAATCGGGATCTTGGTTGGCGGCTCTTGCCTACGTCGCCGCAACGGTGGTTTTGAGCCTTGGCGCCACTGCCACGGCCTATGCGCTAGCGAATAAGTAGCAAGACACCCTGCTGCTCAACCGGCGAATCCCCGTAGTCGACGGTGAAAAGCGACCAAACATAGGTTCCCTGAGGGCAGTCCGCCCCAGAATTGCCTACCCGCCCGTTCCACTCCTCTTGAGGGTCGCTGCTCTTAAAGACCACGTTGCCCCATCGATCAAGAATTTGCAGGCGGTACTGCTTGATTCCTGTTGCGACTGGCCTAAAGCCTTCGTTGCCTCCGTCACCGTTGGGAGTAAAGGCGGTCGGGGACCATACGTTATAGATCGGGTCAACACGCACCGAGTCCGCGATCGTATCCCAGCATCCGAATTCATTAACCGCCAGTCTTTGAACGAGGAACCACCCCGTGTCTCGATAAACGTGCACCACAAAGGCCTGCTGCTCATAGAGGCTGCTGTCGCCCATGTCAAACCAAAACCGCTCGCCAGCATCCACAGAATCGGCGCGGACCTGCACTAAGGGCTGGTAGATGGTTACCCGCTTGGGGTTGATGGTCATGGCAACGCGGGGCCGGGGATTTACCCGAACTGCTCCAGGGAAGAACTTTTCTACGGTGTCTTTGCAGCCGGTTTCGGTCCACATTCGCAGCCTAAGGTCGTAGAGGCCGGCCTGACGGTAGACGTGCACTGGGTTTTCTACCGTGTCGCTGAACCCGTCGCCAAAGTCCCAGGCAAAGTACCGAGTGCGCCGAGAGAAGGCGCCCGCATCAAAGACCACTCGGTAGGGCTCGCAGCCGACCAAGGGGCCAATGGTGCTGTCTAGTCTTGGCCTCGGATCCACAACCACCGAGTCTACATAGCTTTCGTCGCAGGATTTGGATCGGATGCGGAGGCTTACATTGTAGGTCCCGGGAGCCAGAAACTGCACGGGTGGGGGCTGAAGTCCGCTCCAGGTTGCAGGGTTTGCATCCCCAGGATTGCCGAAGGTCCAGTCAAAAAGGGCTCCGTCGTACCATGTTCCAGCCGCGGTAAACGCGACGGGCTGCTGGTCAAAACAGGGTCCGCCGTTGTGGGTGAAGCTCGGATTAATGGGCGGGTAAATCCGAAACTTCACGAGGTCGGTATCGGCGCAGGGCCAGCCCGGGTTGGCCACAAGCATCACCCAAAAGGTGCCGGTGTCGCTAAAGGTAAAGGTCGGGAGCGCCAGCCTCGAAGTATCGTCGCTTCGGCTGGGGTCACCAAAGTCCCAATAAAACGTCGAGGCATTGATGCTCTGGTGCCTAAAGGGCACGGTAGCGCCAATACAGATTTGAGTGGGGTCGTCGATTTCAGAAACAATCTTGGCCACGATGTTGGCTTGGCAAGACGTCACGTTGAACTGGTAGTCCCGCCTTACGGTGTTCAGAAGTGCGCCGTTTCGCCATTCTTCTACGCAGATTGTGAGTACAAACTGGCCGGTGACCGTGAGCCGCCCAGTGAGTATTCCAGTGGCTCCATCAATGCTCAGAGAGGGATTTCCCGGTATGGGGTTGCTGGCCGTTGCAGGGTTTAAAAAGCCAATGGGCGCATAGGGCGGTGGCGCGGGAGGACTGGGCATCGGTGAGTTGAATCCGCTTCCGTTGTCTTTGCCGCCTCCGTGCAAGGGGCTGCATAGGCTGTAGTGCAGGGAGTCTCCGTTTGGGTCAGTGGCCGAACTGGGAATGCTCAAATTTTCTTGGTTGCAGAGCACAATAGGAGGGAGGCTGTTCCACTGTGGGCTGCTGTTGCACTGGTCGTTGGGCGGAATCCGCGCCACTAGGGTAGAGCCCCAGTCGTCGGGCGTTGGGATGTTGCTAATGGTCGCATTCCGGCAGCATCGCTGATAGGTTATAACGTAACCGTTGGCCCGGGCGGGCAGGGTAATGGTGGTGGTGTACACGGCGTACTCTGTGCAGATGTTGGGCGGCGCCTGCAAGCAGGGGTTGCCGGTGCTCGAGGGTACGGGAATGGTCGGCCCCTTGTTTACCGAGAGGTTGTGCAGCAAAGTGGGCTGGATTCCGTCGTAAATGCCTATCGAGGATTGCGGATCCAATTGCGCCCCTGTGGAGTTGCAGTCGCGGTAGACCACAAGGCGGATGGTGTACTGGTTGTTGCCAATGCAGGTGTAGGTCAGTTCTCCACCGACAAGGTGGGCTGACCAGGCTTGGTTGCCAAGCAGCAGCAGGCTTAGGAGTGCAAGGAGACGCAGTCGGACCATTTTAAGAACAGATGCCCTTTTGATGAAAAGTACGCCAAGTCTTCGGGGTCTTGGGCTACGGCGAGGGCAAAGTCGCCCCCCCACGCGCCAAGGCTCTTTATGGTTGCACGAACGCCAGGAAACCTCTTCTGCACGCGCTCCATCTGGAGCCATGAGGCGGTGCGGTCCTCGAGTTCGTCGATGCCCTGCATCCAGGCTTCCACATTGCTGCTTGAGGCCAAATGACGCGACAATGCGCTAATGGCATCAAGCTCACTGGCCAAGGGCTCTCTGCGGATCTTGGCAACCTCGCGCTGGCTGTCTTGCTTGCCGCCCAGATAGACCAAGCCAAAGTGCTCGTGGGGCCAATGGGCCGAGGCCACATTCTTCCAAACCGCGCTTCGAGGCCCTGTCTTTTGGTAGGCAATAGCTCCCCCGGCACGGGCGCAGGCTACGTCAAATCCTGAACCTTCGGAGGTTTCAAAGTGAAGCTCCATCGGGTCAAGACCAGTCCACTGGGCAATTAAATCGATGAGCGACGACGACGAACCCCATCCCCAATTGCGGTTGAATTCGAGTTGGGTGCTTACGCGCCCCCTGTGGGGAAGGTTTCCATTGAGCTTTTGGACGGCACTGAGAATCCGCGCCAGGTAAGGGTCTTGGTTTGCGACGCAGTCCATCCAGACGCTTCCCTCGTGGTCTTTTGCGACCCAGTGCAGTTCACAGTCCGCATCTTCGTATCGGAGCGTTTGGCCTTTTTCAGTGGCTATGGCTAAGGCCTCCGCGCCGTGGAGCACCCAGTATTCACCACTCAAGAGTAGTTTTCCGGAGCTCCTAAATTGACTCATCGCACTAGCCCTTCGGCTTGCGGAATCGGGATTCCGCGCAACCTGCAAAACGCAGCGACTACTTCGGCGTGGTGCGGAACCTTATCAGCAAAAAATGCGGTGAGTTCGGCTTTTTCGGCATCACTGGCCTCAAGCTGGTTGAGGATGTTCAGCAGGTGCATCTTCATGTGCCCTTTTTGAATTCCGGTGGTGGTCAGGGCCCGCAGGGCGGCAAAATTTTGGGCCAGGCCCGAGGCTGCAATAATGCCCATAAGTTCCTTGGCGCCGGGGTTCCCCAATGCTTCAAGAGCGAGCTGAACCATGGGGTGCAGCTTGGTGAGTCCGCCAACGGTTCCCAGGGAGAGCGGAATTTCAATCCAAAAACGGAATTCGCCGTCTTCAATCGAGCAGTGGGTCAGCGATCGGTACTGACCGTCGCGCGACGCATAGGTGTGGCAGGCTGCCTCCACGGCCCTAAAATCATTGCCTGTCGCCAAGACCACGGCGTCAATGCCGTTCATAATGCCCTTATTGTGGGTCGTGGCCCGGTAGGGCTCCACCTCTGCAATTCGCACGGCCCTCTGGAATTTTCGCGCAAATTCCTGCACGTCCATGCCCGAACCGTCGTCGAGGTCTTCGATGGCGCAGCGCACCTCGCAATGCACCAGGCACTCGGGAGTGTAGTTGCTTAAAATGCACATCACCACCTCGAGGTCGCCGCTCGCCGTACCGGCATCGGTCGCAGCCTCCAGGCGCAGTACCTTGGCCATTTCCTCCAGGCAGGAGTTGATGAAGTTGGCGCCCATGGAGTCCATGGTTTCAAAGCGAACCTCCAGCTGAAAGTAGCCGTCCATGTCTTCGCGACGATCCTTGAGTTCAAGGCTGAGGATTCCGCCCCCGCGGGCGCGCATGTTCGCGGTAATGCCCTCGGTCGCGGCAAGAAGTTCGGGAGTTACCCGGTCCAAGAGTGCGGCAAGGGCCGAAGCGTCTCCGTTAAACGTGAAGTGAATGTGTCCCACCTTGGTGGTGGAATGCACCGTAGAATGAAATCCGCCGCGATCCATCCAAAACTGGGCAGACTTAGCCGCTGCCGCAACAACCGAACTTTCTTCGATAGCCATAGGCAGGGTATACACCTGGCCATTAATGAGGAAGTTTGGGGCCACGCCCAGGGGCAAAAAGTAATTTGCCACGGTGTTTTCAATAAACTCGTCGTGGCGCTGCTGCACGGCATCGTCGCTGTGGTTGTAGGAGGCAATCAATGCCATACCCTTTGCCGGATCCTTGAGATGCTCCTGGCTCAGCCAGGCAATTTTTGCGGACTTGCTAAGCTTTGAAAAGCCGCGGATTTGGAGGTTAATGCGCTTCATTGTAAAAGAATACCGCAAAAGTAACCCCTTATTGGCTTTGCGGTTCAGCCATCCGCCAGATTGCTGCTCCCAGAGCGTAGGCGATTGCATCCCAGAGATCGCTAGTAAAACGCAGGTCAAAAGACGGAATCCACCATTCAAAGGCCAGCGACACGGCAAGGGTAAAGAGGGCTACCGACCCCCAACTCAGTACGAGCCTGGGCCAAATTCGTCGTGCCAGCATGCTGGGAAGACCCAAAACAACCGGAACCGTACAGAGCGGATCCAAGTAAGAATCGAGCAACAGAACATAGAAGCCCAAGGCTTGGGCTGCCTGGTGAAGGCTAAAGGCGGCCAAGGCCGCCAGGCTTACCCCGTTTAAACGGCGACCCAGTAGGCCATCCATGCGAGTGCTCCTCCTACAGCAAGAACGGCCCAATGCGCCATTTTGCCGGCATTAATAAGGCCTCGCTTCCAAGAAGCAATTTGAGGGTCCTTGTTCCATTCCATCATGGGCATTGTAAAGGCTTTTAGTCGTTCGGGATTGCTCTGGTTGGCAAAAACGCTATGCACCAAGCGCGGACTCCCGCAGGCATTGCATTGCTCTGCGTTGTCGCCCCATTCTTCGCACTGCAAGCATTTCAAATGAGTAACCACAGGGCAAAGGTAATTCTCGTGCCGGGGCCATGGACTCTTTTGCGAGTATCAAGAACAAAAAAGCCCCGCAGTAAAACTGCAGGGCCTTGCGATTTTGTGGTTCGGGGCGGAATCGAACCGTCGACACATGGATTTTCAGTCCATTGCTCTACCAACTGAGCTACCGAACCAAAATCGGAGTGCAAATTTAGGGCAAAAAGACGAACTACCTTTGAAAAACCAAAATGATTGCAGTAGACGCGGGTAATACCCTGATAAAAGTGGTCGTATTTCACGACTCCGGCTCGGTAGTTGGCCTCAAAACCTGGCCCGCAGCAGCCTATGAAGACTGCCTAAATTGGCTCAAAGAACAATCCGATTCCATTTGGATTGCCGATTCTTCAGCCCGCACTTGGCCCATTGGTCAACAGGTTTCGGCCGCGTCCAACTGGGGTTTTGATCTCGAGTATTCCGCCCAAATTGGCCTGGATCGCCTGGCCTCCCTGCGGGGAGCGATTCACCGCCATCCCCGGTCTGCAATTTTGATGGTTTCACTGGGAACCTGCCTTACCTACAGCTACTTGAACCAAGACGGAGTTTTTCAGGGAGGAGCCATCGCTCCGGGTTGGGCGGTCCGCCTCAAGGCAATGCACCACTACACCCGAAGCTTGCCCGCGCTGTCCACCGACGACCTGACCTCGCCCGCAGATTGGACCCCTTCTGATCCCCGCACTTCGAGCACCGCCCAGAGCATGATGCGCGGTGCATTTCAGGGAATGGTTGACGAAATCGACGCCGAAGTAGAGCGGTTTTCTGCAATTAACAGCGATTTAATCGTAATTATTCACGGAGGTGACGCCCCATCTTTTGTCAATCACCTGAAAAAGGGCATCTTTGCCAACGAAAATTGGACCGCCCTCGGACTTTGGGCCATGTCGCAAAATTGAATGAGCGCCCGCACTACTCTAGCATCTATTGCCCTAATCGCCTCGCAGGCCATGCTCTCGCAGCAGCAGTCGGTTAGCCCCTATTCGCTGTTTGGATCGGGTTGGGCCCTGCCCCAGGTCAATGCATACCAACAGTTTTTGGGTGGAGCCAGTGCAGCCGATCGCTCCCCTTGGTACATCAACCCCGACCAGCCCGCGGCCCTTTCTGGCATAAAGTACACCACCTTGGACTTTGGCGGACAATGGTCTATGGTTCGTCAAAACGACGGCAGCAATACGGTTGATAACCGCACCGGTGGTTTCAATTCTTTTGGCATTGCAGTGCCATTGGGCAAAGGCATGGCGTTAGCCGCCTCATTAAGGCCCTACAGCGCGGTGGGCTACGACTTTCAGCAGTCGGGCAAGGACTCTGCCTTTGGAGATTGGATTCAGCGCTACACTGGCCGTGGCGGAGTCAACGCATCCGCGATTACCTGGGCATGGTCTCCGATTAAGTATTTATCGGTGGGTGCAACGGCACGCTACCTCTTTGGCTCGGCTGACCGCAGTACTAAAGTATATTTTTTGGATCCGAGGTTTGACTACGCAGGCAAGGTGGAGCGGGTTTTGGTAAGCGACTGGCGCTGGAGTGCTGGTGGTCAGTTAATCCTCCCGATAGGGATGAATGAGCTAATTGCCGGGATTCAGTACGAACCCAAGGTTGAGTTGTCGGCGATTCAAAACTACAATTGGTACAGTTTTAAGACCAACAGCGAGGGCGGCGAATTGCCTCTGGATACCATCACAGCCCTCAACGGGGTGCTGGGTTCTGTGGCCATGGGCGGCCGACAGGCCATAGGCTTGCGCTGGGCTTCGAACCGCAAAAATGCCTTGCTCCCTGCCTGGTCTTTGAGCGGACACTTTGAGCAAACTAAGGTGGGTGATCACCGCGACTTTAACCAAAGCACTTCGGGGAGCTACCAGGGTTCATCCCAGACCTTTATTGTGCAAGCAAGCGCGGTTCCCACACTGCTGTATTCCGCCCGAAAGCTCACTTCTTATTTCAGTCAGGTTCAGTATGTGGCCTCGTTTCGCAGCGACCGCTATGGCCTCTATGTCAACGACACAGAGCTCAAAGGCTGGAGTGGCAACATTGGTTTAGCCATGCCGGTGGGGGGGCGAAGCTTCATTCCAGGCGACGTCAAAGTGTCAACTCTTCACTTTGGCCTCAATTTTGGAGTTAACGGTTCGGTAACCAACGGCTTGGTGCGGGAGCAATACCTTCGCGGCACCGTTGGCCTCACCTTGAACGATCAGTGGTTTATGAAAGCAAAATTTCGTTAGTGTTATGAAGAGAATTTTAGCAGTAGTTCTGTCCTTAGGTGTTTCGTTTGCCTCCATGGCTCAATCCAATTGGGGCAGCAGCGCAACCGATTCCACTGTATGTTTTGAGAAATTCAACACGTTTGGGTCTCTGTACAACAGCAAAGCCTACTCTGAGGCCTACGAGCCTTGGAAGACGGTGTACGAAACATGCCCCAAGGCAAGCGAGGTAATTTATCGTTTTGCCCCTAAGATCCTCGACGCCAAAATCAAAGAGACTACCGATCCGGTGCAGCGCGAGGCGTTAATCCGCCTTTTGCTTAGCACCTTCGACCAGCGCAACGCCTACTTCCCCGGCAAAGAGGCCGAGGTCAATGCGCAAAAGGCCGACAACTTTTGGACCTACTACCCCGATAAGGCATCAGAAGCCTACGCTATGTATAAAGAAGTCTTTGCGCTGGACCCTAGGGCATTGCAACCGGCCTACCTCAATAACTACTTCAATGTGGTCATCAAGCTGTATAAAGACGAGAAACTCAATTCCGTTGGCTTGGTAGAGGGCTTTAACGATGTTTCTGAAGCCATTGAGCTGCAGTCTAATGAGCGCAATGTGTTGATTTCTTCCTTGGTGGAGAAGGATACTCTTGGCACCATTACCGAGCGTGAAAAGCGCAACCTAGAGGTCAACAGAAAGTTGCTAGACCAGTCTGAGAAGTTGATTGCGAATATTGAGAAGGGCATTGCCCCACTGTTAACCTGCGAGCGGCTTACCCTCATTTACAACGATTCCACCTTTGCTAGCCACACCAACGATAAGAATTGGTTGGTCCGCGCGCTGAAGATGCTTTCCAAGGATCGTCCAGGTGTTGATGGAACCACGGACTGCACCGACAATCCGATGTACATCAAGGCTGCGTCCGCGCTCTATATTTTAGACCCAAGTGCCCAAGCTGCTCGTTCAATGGGCCAATTGAGTGTTAAGAATGGTCTCTATGCCGATTCTAAGAAGTATTTCGACGACGCCATTCGCCAGGAGGTTGACCCCAAAAAGAAGGCCAAGGACTGGATGAAGCTCGCGCAAATCGCCGAGAAGCAAGGCCAGCTCGCTGAAGCCAAAAGAGCCTGCTTGGAGTCGGCTCGTGCTAACCCCGAGTCGGGAGATCCCTACCTCTTCTTAGCCGCTATCTACGGACAGGCGGCAGGCAGCTGCGGCAGCAATGCCTTTGAGAAAAATGCCGTGTATTGGGCAGCCATCAACATGGCAAACCGTGCGGCTTCGGTGCAGCCAGACCTCTCGGCTCGGGCAGAGTCTATGGCGGCATCCTTCCGCAAAAATGTTCCCGACAAGTCGATTGCCTTTCAGTTTAACTACAAAGAAGGTGATTCCTACACCGTCGGATGCTGGATTAACGAGCGCGTAGTTGTTCGCTTTTAACCAGGCAATACTGTGGGCTTCGGTCTTCGCTTTGGTCTCCTGCCGAAACGATAGCCAAGACGTGCAGAGGATTCATCGAGCACCTCAGGGCCCTAGCTCGACTCAGTACGGAATCTCGGTCGTCTACTCGGATACCTCGGACTTTCATTGGTCCCTGAAGGCCTTGAAACTCGAGGAGGTGCGTCTAGACGGCAGGGCTCAAAGCGAAGTTTTTAGCGGAGACGTGACCGCTGTGCAGCTGCTTCGGAGCAAGCCCACGGGCACCAGGCTTCGTGCAGACCGCGTGGTTCGCAACCTTAAAGACCAGGTCTGGGTCCTTTCGGGTTCGGTTCTCGTGAGCAAGGGAAGCACTAAATACCTGAAAACAGAATCCTTGGAATGGGACCGTCGAACCGGCAAAATCTTTGGCAATGGCTGGGTAGAAATCAACGACGACGGTCAAACTTTGAGTGGAATTGGCTTTGAAGCCATGGAGGATCTCTCAACCTACAGCATCTTTGAGGTGTCGGGCCAGTTTGACAGCAATTGACCACAAAAAAATTATGAATAAACCCACGCGCTGGAGAGTACTCGAATGGATTTACTACTTTACGGCAGTTCTGTCTGCAGAGGCCGCCTGGTCCCTGCGGAATTCTGATGCTGCTCGGTCCCTGCTTTTTGCAGGGTTTGTGGTCCTTTCGCTTGCAATGGCCCTATGGAGGCGGAGCCAACGCATCAAATCCTCCAAGGAATCTGAGTCATGATGGAGTCTGCACTGATTCTCGTTTTTTCGCTTGCGGCTTCGGCATTTTTCTCGGGAACCGAGATTGCCTTTCTGACGGCCAACCGACTTCAGCTCGAGATCGACCTTAAGCGCAAGGCTGTTCCATTTTGGGTAGCCCGTTGGGTGGAGCATCCCCAGCAGTTTTTGGTGACTTTACTGGTGGGGAACACCCTTGCCTTGGTGCTGGTTGGTGCGCAATCTGCGAATTTGATGCATCCGTTTTTTTCCCCCCACATGAGTTTGCCTGCGGCTCTTTTGGTCGAGACCTTGATTTCAACCGTCTTTGTTTTGTTTATCGCCGAGTACATTCCCAAGGCCCTGTTTCGGGAGCAGGCCAATCGCGCATTAGTATGGGGAGCCTTGCCGGCCTTGGTCTTTTTTGTGTTTTTCTGGCCTATTTCTTTTGTGATTTCAAAGCTCAATTCCGCCATAATAAAGAAGCTGGGCACCGAACCCGTGTTGAGTGGTCGGGCTCGGATTTTTGGTCTTGCAGACCTCAACAACCTCGTGGACGAGGCCAGCCAAAAAGAGGAGCAAGACCCCGAGGTAGAGCTTTTTCGCAATGCCTTGGATTTTGCCGAGGTGAAAGTGCGGTCCTGCATGGTTCCGCGCCCCGAATTGGTGGCCGTACCCGAGAGCATTGACTTAGAAGATTTAAAGCAAAAATTTGTAGAAAGTGGTTTTAGCCGACTGCTCGTGTACCGCGAAAGCCTAGACGACGCTTTTGCCTACGTGCATCAATTTGAGTTGTTTAAAAGTCCGCGCAGCCTAAAATCAGTGCTGACGCCCCTGTCTTTTGTGCCAGAGGCTATGAATGCCCAGGATGTCTTTCAACAGCTTGTCAAACTAAAGCGCAGCATGGCCCTTGTGGTAGACGATTTGGGAGACCTGGTGGGAATGGTCACCCTGGAGGACATTATCGAAGAACTTTTTGGTGAAATCGACGACGAGCACGACCAGGATTCGCTGGTAGAGCTCGTTCTGGCTCCCAATAGATTTCGCCTCGACGGACGGCTTCAGGTGGACTACCTCAACGACCGATACGAACTGAATTTGCCCGAGTCGGAGCGGTTTACCACCCTGGGAGGCATGATTACGGATTTGGCGGGCAAGCTCCCTGAACCCGGTGATTCGGTGGTGGTTGGCCCCTGGCGCCTCGAGGTAGAGGGCATGGAGGTGCAGCGCGTCAAGCAGGTACTGGTGCGCTGGGACGCCTAATTTTTGGGCTTCGTGGAGCCCTTTACCGGTTGTATATTCGCGACCTTATTTATATGTAGTTATGGGACTTTTTGAATCAATTCGCAGCCGTTCTGGCCTTGTTGTTGCAGTAATCGGACTTTCTTTGGTGGCCTTTGTCCTTACGGACTTCATGACCTCAGGGAGTATGCTTTTTCAAGGCGACCGCGACCTCGTGGGCCGCATCGAGGGAACCAAGGTTTCCTACATCGAGTTCAACAAAGAAGTTGAGGCACTGCGCCAAAACCCCCAGTATGGTCAGGCAACGCCGCTTCAGTTGAGTGAGCTAGTCTGGAACAATATTCTCAATGAGCGCTTGTTGATCGAGCCCATGGCGGATTTGGGCTTTGTGGTCACGACCGAAGAATTGGGCAGGGTGATCGAAATGACGCCGTCCGTTCGCGAAATGCAGGGACTGCAGGACCCCAATACGGGTCAATTTCGTCCCGATCTGCTGCGAAGTGCGCTTCAAAACCTGCGCGATCAGCGCGAGAGTTCTCCAGAGGCAGCCGCCCAGTGGGACAGTTGGGTCGCCTACGAGAAGGATGTTAAAAACCAAACGATGAGCAGTAAGATTAACGATGCTGTGGCTGCGGGTATGCGCATGCCAATGAGTATTCAGATGGCTCAAAACTCCCGTAATAACCGCCAGCTGCAGATGCAGGTTGATTTCATGTCGGTTTCTGAGGTAGCCGACAGTTTAGCTGTTGCGAGCGACGAAGACTACAAGGCGCTTTATGAGGAATACAAGTCGAACTTCAAAATAACCACACCGCTTAGGGATGCTCTTGTTGCGGACTTTGCCTTGGTTCCTACGGACCAGGATCTTGCTAAAACGCGCGAAGAACTGCAAAAAATTGCAATTGATTTTGCCGCGTCTGTTGACGACAGCGCCTTTGCTGCAGCCAATACGGACGTCTTTGTGCCAATGACCCTGCGCCCCGAGTCGGCCATTAGCCCAACGCTGCTGCCCTTTGTTCAGGGCAAGCCCTCGGGTTTTGTTTCAGAACCCGTGCAAGAGGGCGACCTCTACCGCATTGCCAAGGTAATGGGCCGCGCTTCTTTGCCGGATTCCGCTCGTGCCAAGCATATTCTTATTGGTTTTGCAGGCGCGGAGCGCTCTCAGGCCACGCGCAGCTACCAAGAGGCAGAGCGCTTAGCCGACAGCATTCTTAGTCTTGTCAAGGCAGGCGGTTCATTCAATGAATTGAGCAAGCAGTTTAGTAACGACGCCGTGGCGGCAGCCAACGATGGAGATTTGGGTTGGTTTCAGCCGGGGCAAATGACGCCCGCTTTTGAGTCCTTCTGTTTTGAGAAGTCCAACGGAAGCATTGACGTGGTCTCTACCGAATTCGGATTTCACGTGGTTCAGGTTGTTGGACAAAAAGGCGGCCGTCCTGCTCTTCGTCTTGCCGAGGTGGTTCGCAGAGTGACGGTAAGTCCAGAGTCTGAACAGCAGGTTTATGCTCGCGCCGGTGAATTGGCCAAGCTTTTGCAAGGTGGAATGAAGCCCGAGGAAGCCGCTTTAAAGGTGGGTGTGCCGATGATGCCCGCGCGGAATGTGCGTGCCGTTGATGCTTCAGTACCGGGTATGAACGACAACCGCGAGGTGGTGCGCTGGATCTTCAACGAGGAGCGAGAGGTTGGCGAAGTAAGCGTGGTAAACAACAACTACAAGTCATACAGCGTAGTTCAACTTACTGCGGTCTATGAGGAGGGCTACAAATCGCTTGACGCGGTCAAGGAAGACCTCAAGACCCTGGCTCTGAATCGCGCCAAGGTGCGGGTTTTGGCCGAGCGCCTCAAGGCACGGACCAAGCCACAGTGGGTTGATGCCTCTGCTACCTTGGCCTCACCCTACCTAGCAACGGGTCGCGAACCCAAGGTGGTGGGCATCGCCTCGGGCAATGCCGTTGGCTTCACGTCGGGTGTTATTGAAGGCAGTAATGGAGCCTACCGCGTGAAGCTTGTGAACGTGTTTGACGCTCCGAGTTCCATGACGGCTGCTGACGTTGCCGCAGAAAACAACCGCTTAGGCAGCAATGCACAGCGCATGCTTCTGCAGTCCCTTATGCAGTCGGCTAAGGTTGTGGACAACCGCGGCGCCTTCTATTGATTGAGGACCTCTAGGGCCCTAGAGGCTCTCCCAGCGGTAGGCATCCCAGCGAAGAAACACAAAAACCATTAGGCTAAAGGCCCAAAGGGAGGATCCTCCGTAGCTGAAGAAGGGCAGGGGTATGCCTATAACGGGCATGAGGCCAAGGGTCATGCCGACGTTGACGGTAAAGTGCACCAAGAGAATACTGGCAATAGCCAATCCGAAGTACAGTCCAAAGGATTGCTTTTGGCGCTGTGCGAGCAAAGTCAATCGGATGATCAATCCTGCAAAAGCCAGAAGCACGAGGAAGGAACCGATAAAGCCCCATTCTTCGCCTACAGTACAAAAGATGTAGTCGGTGGTCTGCTCTGGAACAAACCGAAGTCGGGTTTGGGTTCCCTGCATATAGCCTTTGCCAAAAAGTCCACCGGAGCCAATGGCAATGAGGGACTGTGCCGTTTGGTAGCCGGCGGCACTAGGGTCTTCCACTTGACCGAGCAGCAATTTGATTCGAATTTGCTGGTGGGGTTGTAAAACGTTTTCAAACACTTGATTGACGGTACTGGCCCACGCTAGGGCTGCAATCCCCAGCCAAATTGCGGGATGCTTTAGCAATCGAATGAGCGGCATGCGCTTTCTGGCCCGAGAAACAATAAGGCTGAGAAGTGAGACTGAGCCAATGAGCAGGCGCATGGTTTCTGGACTCAAAGCCAAGGCTAAAAGCGAAACTACGCCGATTCCAATGCTTCCAAAAAGGTAGTAGGAGGGCATTCCGGCGAAGTAGAACACCAAAAGGAAGGAGCTAAATACAAGTGCTGACCCGGCGTCTGGCTGCAAAAGAATGAGGATCATTGGCAGGGCTACAACAATCATTGGCAGGAGCCTACCGCGCCAGGTCTCCATGGGAGATCCGCCTCGTTGTAGGATTCGGGCGACCATTAGCGCGGTACCTAGTTTGGCGAATTCGGAGGGCTGAAGGCCAAAAGAACCAAGGTTGAGCCAGGATTTGTTGCCGCCGCGTTCCACACCAAAGAACAATACCGCAACCAATAGTATCAGGCTAAAACCATAAACGGCCCATGCCAAAAATTCAAACAGGCGTGCGTCCGCCAAGAGCACGATTAGAACTAAAAAGCTTGCAAGACCAATAAAGCGCAGTTGTTTGCCGGCTTCGTGGTCCCAGCTCCACTGAAATTCATCACCAACGGGTGTGACCGTCGCCAAAATATTGAGCCAACCGAACACGACCAAGAACACCACGAGGCCGACGCTGATAAGGTCGAGTTTACCAACTAGGGGAGTTGCGTTAGTGCGGTTCATCGTAGGCGAATCAGTAGGGAGGTAGTGCAGTTTGTACGGAATTAACCCGGTATTCGCCCGTCAGGCTGCCTTCGACCATTCGGCGGTAAAGATCAGGTCTTGAGATGGAATCGTGCAGGTAGGACTCCATCATCAGGCTTGCAATGGGCGCAGCCCAACGAGATCCCCAGTACCCGTTCTCGACGATGATGGCGATGGCTATTTTTGGCTTATTCAAGGGTGCAAAAGAGGTAAATATGGAATGGTCTTGTCCGTGCGGATTTTGCGCAGTTCCGGTTTTGCCAGCCATCATCAGGCCCTCCAGCCTGGAGGCGCTCGCTGTGCCTGACTCAAACACATCACTCATGCCTGCAACGATCACTTCGAAGTGTTTGGGATCAATGGTGGTTTTATTGACTTTGGTGTACTGCTCGTCGCTAATGGCTATGCCGTCGATTGCCCTCACCAGGTGGGGTCGAATCCACCATCCACGATTGGCTACGGCGGCCACCATATTGGCGAGCTGTATGGGGGTTACGGCGAGCTCTCCTTGCCCGATGGCCAAAGAAATTACGGTAGGAGCCCGCCATCGGTCGCTTTGGTACACTTTGTTGAAATAGCTTCCGTCGGGCACAAATCCCTTGCGGCCCGTCGGTAGATCCACTCCCAAGTAGTCGCCCATTCCAAAGCTCTTGATGTGCCGATGCCAAGAATCAATTCCCTGGCTAGCGCTGGGGTATTTTTCTAGGACTTTTTTAAGAATTTGGCAGTGGTAATTATTGCAGCTCTTGCGTATGGATCCCCTTAAGTCAAGCGTCCCAGCCTTGCAGTGGCAGCCGACGTGCAAAGAGCCAAAGTGAAATCCATCGATGCAGGTGTACTGCGTTTCATTGGTCACCACTCCCTCCTGAAGGCCGATTAATGCATTTAAAATTTTAAATGGAGACCCTGGAGGGTACTCAGCAAGAATGGCTCGATCGTAGAGGGGTTTATTGATGGAATCGCGGTAAAGAACCGTATAGTTTCGAGAACGGTAGCGGCCAACAAGAGCATTGGGATCGTAGCTCGGTGCTGAGATTAGGGCTAGAATCTCGCCCGAACTGGGTTCGATGGCCACAATGCTGCCGCGCTTGCCCCGCATCAGCTCCTCCCCAAGGGCTTGAAGTTTGGCATCAATGGTCAACTTTAATTCTGCCCCCATGACGGGCTGCATGTCGTACTCGCCGTTGGAGAAGGAACCCACGTCGCGGTTGCGGTTGTCTACCACGATGTACCTGCGTCCGCTTACTCCGCGAAGCTCCTCTTCATAAGAGGATTCAATACCCGAAATCCCAAGGTAGTCCCCCAGGTCGTACTCGGGGTGGCTCTTCATCACGTAGTCGTTGACCTCTCCAACGTAGCCCATAACGTTGCCGCCGTAGGCTTGGGGGTACTTTCTAAAGGTCCGCTTGCGCATAGAAACCCCTTCAAAAATGCGAATCTTCTCTTGCAGTGCAGCGTAATCTTTTATCATTAGCCCCCTAAGTATTGCAAAGGGCCGGTAGGGTGCCTGAATACGAGCCTTTTTGAGCTCCTTGCGCACGCTGCTAAGGGGCTCCTGAAGCACCTCTGCAAGCCTTGCGGTATCGAGGTTAGTGAGTCTGCTCGAGATAACCTCCACGTCGTACGCAATTTGGTTGGTTGCCAAAACAACTCCGTTGCGGTCGCGCATTATGCCCCTGGGAGCATAAATCTTTTCAATTCTCTGGGCATTGTTGGCCGCATCGAGCGTGTACCGCTTGTCAACGAGTTGAATGTTAATCAGGCGGAGGGCAAAGACGGCGAAGACTACGATCACCCCAATGATAAGAATCCGACTTCGAATCATCCTTGAGAGGACTTAGGATAGAACCATCCAATGGCAGTCGCCAAGGATCCGCTGACCACAATATTGATAAGGCTTCGTAAAAGGACCAAGGACCAAACGTGACCGTCGTGGCTGGCCCAGAGAAAGAGCCAAACGTGGTGGAGGCCAAAGGACAGCAGCAACAGCGTGAACCACTTGCCCAAGCCCAAATCTTGGGGGGCGAAGGGAAGCTGTTCCTCGGCGGCGCGCGGGATTACGGCATTGAGCATCCAGGGCCGCATGTAGGCAAGCAAACTTGTGGCCATCAGGTGAAGTCCGCCACTCCCTTCGTGTAAGTCCATAGCGATCCCCAACAGCGCTCCAATAATGAGTAGTCCGTAGCGATTAAAATTGGCGGGAGCCAAGACAATCACCAAGGGGTAGAGGTAGGGACTTAGGTAACCGCTGACCTCAATCTGGCTTAAGACCAAAAGCTGCAGGACAATAACCCAAAAAACAAGGCTTAACCAAGAACCAATTCTCGTCATGGTGCAATGCTGTCTCGTTCTACTTTGCGAATGCTCACTGCGGCCATGACTAGCTGCTGGCGATAAAGATCTGCGGCAAGGCGCACCAGCGCTGTTTTGGTGAACTGCGTGGAGTCAATTGAAACCCTATCAATAGTGCCAATGAGCCATCCCGCCGGAAAAAGATCGGACCGCGCGTCGGTGACCACTCGGTCTCCTTTTTTGAGGTCTGCCTCGTAGGCTACGTCGACGAATTCCGCAAAGCGAGCATTGGCGCTGTGCCACTGGAGCGTTCCAAAGTGACCGCTGCGCTCGGCGGAGGCCGAAATCCGCATCGATGGGTGGCTTAGTGGGGTTACGCGGCTGAATCCGTCGGTGGTTTCGTAGGCGATTCCAATTATGCCTCTGCTGCCGAGAACGGCAAAGGGAGGCTTGAGTCCGGCATCACGACCTACATCAATCAGGCCCCAAGGTTCGGCGCCATTGTGGGCAATAAACATCAATCGGCCATGAACAAAATCAAATCCAAATTCTTCATAGGCCTGCACGGGCGGCTTGCTGCTGTCTGGCTCTGCGGCACTGCGAATCCTAGACAACTCCGCAATGAGTTCGGAATTTTCTTCTCGCAGGTTGAGGTAGGTTTCCCATCCATTGAGCCATCCGCGCCATTGGGCTTGGCGCTCTAAAACCTGTGCCCAATAGAGGTTTTCATGAGCGAGCGACCGAGCGTAGGTCAAGCTCAAGCCCAAAGTTTGAAGCAGCAACAAAGAGAGAACCATGCGGTACCGAATGAAAAACCGCAGAATGTTTTGCATGATTTAGCGCATCAAAAGAGTCCGGTACTTATCCAGGTTCTTGAGCGCAATACCGGTCCCACGAACCACCGCACGTAGGGGATCTTCAGCCACATACACGGGCAGGTCGGTGCGTGCAGAGATGCGCTGGTCGAGTCCGCGAAGAAGCGAGCCGCCGCCGGCCATATAGATTCCTGAATTGTAAATATCGGCAGAAAGCTCAGGGGGCGTGAGCGACAAAGCCTCCATAACAGCCTCTTCAATTCGCATGAGCGACTTGTCGAGTGCGCGCGCAATTTCATTGTGCGAAATGTCGACCTGCTTGGGCTTGCCCGAGACCAAATCACGACCCTGAACACTCATATCGTCGGGAGGCGAGGGTAGGTTTTCTAGTGCGGACCCCACGTTGATCTTAATCTGCTCGGCAGTGCGGTCTCCCACATACAGATTGTGTTGGGTGCGCATGTAGTAGGCTATGTCGTTGGTGAAAACATCGCCGGCAATTTTAATCGACTTGTCGCAGACAATTCCGCCCAGGGCAAGAACTGCAATTTCTGTGGTTCCGCCACCGATGTCAATAATCATGTTCCCCTTGGGTTCAAGAACATCAACGCCAATACCTATTGCAGCAGCCATTGGCTCGTGAATGAGGTAGACCTCTTTGGCGTTGGCGTGCTCTGCCGAGTCGCGTACGGCGCGCTTTTCGACTTCGGTAATTCCGCTTGGAATGCAAATGACCATCCTCAACGACGGAGCAAACCACTTATTCTTAAGTGCCGGAATGCTTTTGATCATTTCGCGAATCATGTGCTCCGAGGCAACGAAGTCTGCAATTACTCCGTCCTTAAGGGGGCGAACTGTGCGAATGTTTTCGTGCGTTTTTCCGTGCATTTGCATTGCCTCGTGGCCAATAGCAAGAATGGCATTGGTCGTGCGATCCATGGCAACAATGGACGGAGCGTCTACGACAACCTTGTCGTTGTGAATGATTAGGGTGTTCGCGGTACCGAGGTCGATCGCGATGTCATAGGTAAGAAAGTCAAATAATCCCATAGTCTAGTTCAATGTTTGAAGTGACGAAATCCAGTCATAACCATGGCCATGCCGTGTTGATCGCAATATTGAACGCTTAAATCGTCCTTAACGCTACCTCCTGGCTGTATGACCGCTGTAATTCCTTCTTGATGTGCAATTTCGACACAATCCGGGAACGGAAAAAATGCATCCGATGCCATTACTGCACCTTGCAACGAAATTCCAAATGATTTTGCCTTGTG
>DBBY01000010.1 GCA_002292855.1 Flavobacteriales bacterium UBA972
ACCGGAGGCCATGTTGAAAACCCCAGCTACGAGCAGGTCTGCGGCAAGAGAACAGGGCATTACGAAGCCTGTTTGGTAGAGTACGATCCAAAGCGGACCACTGCCGAGGAGGTTCTTCGCACTTTTTTTGAGACCCACGACCCCACGCAAGCCAACGGGCAAGGTCCTGACATAGGGCCGCAGTACCGCAGCGCGGTTTTCTACCAAAACGATGCCCAGCGCGACCTTACCCAATCGCTTATCGGCCTTTTGACCGCAAAGGGTCTTAAGGTAGCCACCGAAGTTTTGCCCGCCCAGGCATTTTATTCGGCAGAGGGATACCACCAAGATTACTACGATATTAAGGGCGGCACTCCCTACTGCCACGGCTACCGCAAGCTTTTTTAGCGGACTTTTTTAGCGGACCTCCCTGGCTAAAGTTGTTCATAAGTAATAGGGTTTAAGGACCCCAAAGCCCCCTTCTTTTTTGTAAATTCGTAGGCATGCGTCCGCTACACTACGACTTGGAACTTCACCTCGCCTTCCTGCTTTTTCAGCAGGATAGCCTGCATGTTCCAGGCCTAGGAGTCTTCAGTGTGCGCCGCTATGGGGCCGAGATCCAGCTCCCCGCAGGCCTTATTTTGCCTCCTGCCCGTCGCCTGTCTTTTGCGCCCGAAGCCCACGGAGACTCGAGTATTCTATTGGACCACCTTTGCAGCATCGAGGGCTTTAGCCGTGCTGAGGCCGCCGAGGCAACCGACCTCTGCGTCGCAGAATGGAACCGGGTTCTGGACCGAGGCGATCGCCTCAACCTCATAGGCTTGGGATCGCTGCGCCGCAGCGACCATGCATGGGTTTTTAAGGCCAGCATCGATGCTAACTTTTTGGCCGCGTCCTACGGTCTACCGATGTTTCGTATGGACTTGCTGCAGTCTGCCGACCAAGCTCTTTCGGCCCATTCTGACCCGGCAGCTCCACGCGTTCGGTCTTGGTACGCTGCGGCCATTGTTGCCGGTGCTCTTGGCCTTGCAGCCGTCGGAGGCAGCAAAGACGACTTTCGCGGCCTAGTCCAGTCCGCCTCCCTGCGGTCCGATCTGGGGTCTTGGTGGTCTTCTCAATCTTCCTTGGTTCAAAATTTTGCGGGCGAGGCCTCGTCTTGGGCAAGCGAGCGTTTTAAATCGATCGCTTCTCCGGCGAGTGAAGCCCCAGACGCCGAACCAGCAGTCCCAACCGTCAATGCTCCTGCATCCGTGCCTGCAGCCTTAGCTGAGCCAGAAGCTAATGCCAAGCCAGAGGCTAACGCTAAGCCAGAAGCCAATGCCACGCCAGAAGCTAAGGCTGAACCATCAGAGGGCTATGCACTCATCGTCGGAGCCTTCTCTGATAAAGCCAATGCGACAAGGCTGGTTGCAAGCCTTCGCAAAGCGGGATACCCAGCCAAAATGGTGCAATCAAGCGTTGGGCTCAACAAAGTTGCGCTTCGCACCTTCTCCAACGAAGATTCCGCCCGAAAGGCCAAGACGGAGCTGCGAGCTGACTTTCCGGCCGTTTGGATTTACCGCGAATGAAGGCTAAACCCGCATCGGCCTCGCTCACGGTAATGACTGAGATCGTCTTGCCGAACGATACCAACAACCTTAATAATCTTTTTGGGGGCCAGCTACTAAGTTGGATGGATCGCTGTGCGGCCATTGCGGCCCACAGGCACTGCCGTCGCACGGTGGTCACGGCCTCGGTAAACAATGTTTCGTTTAAAGAAGCAATACCCCAAGGAGCCATTGTAACGCTGGAATCCAAGGTATCTCGTGCATTCACAAGCTCCATGGAAGTATGGGTCGACGTGCTAATGGAAGACCAGCGCGGCAGCGGCAAGCAAACCAAGTGCAACGAGGCAATCTACACCTTTGTCGCGGTAGACGACAAGGGTCGGCCAATCCCTATTCCGCCCCTAGAGGCCGAGACCGAAGAAGAAATTCGACGCTTTGACGGGGCCCTTCGACGCCGCCAACTGGCCTTGATTTTGGCCGGCAAGATGAAGCCCGCCGACGCCCACGAGCTGCGGTCGCTCTTTCTACCCCCAGAAAACGCTTAAAAGGCCCCCAGCCAAAAGGCTAGGACCCACCAGCACGCGCATCCAGTACTTGGGCAAGTAGTCCTGCAGGTTGAGCAGCTGCGGAGTGGCAAAAACAGCCAAGACCCCGCTGGTGGCTGCGTCGGGATGGGCAATCCGCCAAACGACTGCAACCAAGATGCCCGACCAAGAGAGGTACAGTCCGTGCCGCTTGGACCGCTTGGCCGAAACCGCCGCTCGAAGGGTTTGCGGAATTGCCATCAGGAGCCAAAAGGCCAAAACCGCCTCGCCAATGCTGGGCAGAGACCATTCCAATCTTGGCTGCAGCGGAGCAATCCAGGCTAAAAAAGACTCGGGTCCGCCAATGGTCCAGCGGTAGGTCGCGATGGCGGCGGCAGGCACCAGCCAGCCCATAAGGAGCTGTAAAAATCCCCTTCCCGAGCGACTTGTTCCCCAACCGATAGCCCAGAGGCTCACAATAAGAAAGTAAGAGAAGCGCACGTTCCAGAGCAAAAGGAGTCCGGTGACGAATCCTAAATTGATGCGGCGGGTTAGGGCGCTGCGGTCGTCCGAAGACATTTCGTAGGCCAAGGCCATCCAGGCTGCCGCCGCGATGGAGCCGCCCACGGTATGCCACTGTATGCCCTGGCGTCCGCTGCAAAGGGCAAAGGCTGCGGCGAACCAAAGCCATCCGAACAGGTAGTTCATCTTGAGGTATCGGCTACGGTAGACCAGGATGTAGTTCAAAAACCAGGCACCTAGGCCCGTGGAGAGGGCCAGACCGATCGAAATGGGCTGCTGCATCAGCCTGTTTAAAACCATGGAGAGCAGCGCAGCCACAGCGACTAAAACGAGGGCGACGCCCGGATGTGCATTGCGAAAGAGGAGTTTGGGCATGTAGTGGCGCTAGGTTACCTTTGGGCTTCTCAAAAGTACATTGCTATGCCGCTGCGCTCCCTTTTTGAAGGAATAGGTGATTTTTTCACATGGACATTTAAAATAATGCCCCTAATTGGACCTGCGACCAACGTTGTGTTCATGTCCCTTATTGCCGGTGGCATTATCTACTGGCT
>DBBY01000062.1 GCA_002292855.1 Flavobacteriales bacterium UBA972
ACTGGAACTGGCCTATACGCTGGCAGACGGGCTGGAGTATCTGCGCACCGGACTTTCTTCGGGCCTCGACATCGACGAATTCGCTCCGCGACTCAGCTTCTTTTGGGCCATTGGGATGGACTTTGTGACCGAAGTGGCCAAACTCCGCGCCGCTCGGGCACTCTGGGACCGAATCGTGGCTTCTTTCAATCCCAAAAATCCCAAGAGCCGAGTCCTCAGGGCGCACTGCCAGACCTCGGGATGGAGCCTGACCGAGCAGCAGCCCTACAACAACGTTACGCGCACTGCCATTGAAGCCATGGCAGCAGCATTGGGCGGAACCCAGTCCCTTCATACCAATGCGCTCGACGAGGCCATTGCCTTGCCTACGGATTTTTCGGCGCGAATCGCCCGCGAAACGCAGATTCGCATTCAAGAACGCAGCGGGATCACCCGCTTTGTGGATCCCCTTGGCGGCAGCATCGCCGTTGAGCAACGCTGCGCACAGCTCATGGAACGCGTGGAGGAACTCTTGGAAGAAGTAGAAAAGCTCGGGGGAATGACCAAGGCCATTGAGGCAGGGCTGCCCAAGCTCCGCATCGAAGAAGCCGCTGCCATCAAGCAGGCTCGCCTTGACTCGGTGCAGGACGTGCTCGTTGGCGTGAATGCCTTTAAATCCGACGACGAAACCCATCTCGAAATTCTCGAGGTTGACCAAACGGCGGTGCTGGCCAACCAGATTGAACGCCTCAAGACCCTTAAGGCAGGCCGCAACCCCAATGCCGTCGCACTGGCGCTTGAAGCCTTGGAGTCTGCTGCGCGCAGCGGCCAGGGCAACCTGCTGCTGCTGAGCGTAGAAGCAGCAAGGGTACGGGCTACCTTAGGGGAGATTTCTGACGCCCTTGAGCGCGCCTTTGGCCGCTACCAGGCTCGACTTAATATGGTACACGGAGTTTATGCACGCGAATCCACCTCCGACGGCAAACTGGCCGAGGTGCGGTCGCTTGCCGACCAGTTTGCGGCCCGCTACGGTCGCCGTCCCCGCTTGCTTGTAGCTAAAATGGGGCAAGACGGCCACGATCGCGGAGCTAAGGTTATTGCCACCGGCTTTGCCGACGTGGGCTTTGATATTGATCTGGGTCCGCTATTTCAGACGCCCGAAGAGGTCGCGCAGCAAGCCATTGAAAACGACGTGCATTGGGTTGGTGTGAGTTCACTCGCCGCGGGCCACAAGACCCTGGTTCCCCAGCTGTTGCAGGCCCTTGCGAAGGCCGGGCGTGGCGACATTCAGGTGGTCGTGGGCGGAGTTATTCCCCGCCAAGACTACGAATCGCTGCTCGCAGCAGGTGCTTCTGCAGTTTTTGGCCCCGGAACGCCGGTGCTTGAATCTGCAGCCAGCCTGTTGAAGAAGGCGCTGAAGCTCCCCGCCGCAAACGAAACGTCGAATTCATGAACGGACCCGTTTGGACGGCGCCCGAGTGGGCCGAGGGAATTCGCCGCGGCGACCGAGCCTTTGTCGGGCGGGCCCTGAGCCTGGTCGAAAGCCATTTGCCGGGCGACAAGGAGCGCGCCGCAGCGCTTTTTGATTGCCTCGGTCCGCCGCCTCAAGGGAGCTTTCGCTTGGGGATTACGGGGAATCCCGGGGCGGGCAAAAGCACGCTGACCGAAGCCTTGGGCCTTCGCTGGGCAGAGTCTGGAGTCAAGGTGGCAGTGCTGGCAGTGGATCCCTCGAGCAGCAAGCACCACGGAAGCATTTTGGGCGACAAGACCCGCATGGAGGGCCTGAGCCGCCACCCCAATGCCTTCATTAGGCCCACGGCCAGCGGCGGGCAGATGGGCGGAGTGGCGGCCTCGACACGCGAGGCTATTCAAATTCTAGAGCATGCGGGCTACCAACGCATCGTGCTTGAAACGGTGGGGGTTGGCCAGAACGAAACCGACGCGATTAACTACGTTGACGGTTTGCTGCTGCTGGCCTTGCCCAATGCGGGCGACGAGGTGCAGGGCATTAAGCGCGGAATTATGGAGTGCGCCGACCTGGTGGCCGTGAATAAATGCGACGGAGCCTTTGCCGCGGCGGGCCAGCAGGCAGCCCAGCAGCTGAGCCAAAGCCTTGGGTGGTTCTCTCGCAGCGACCAGTGGATTGTTCCGGTGCTGCAGGTCAGTGCTTTAGAAGGCCATGGTTTAGACAAGCTCATGGAGGCTTTGGACCGCTTTGAGCGCTGGACGAGGGGCACGGGCGAGATGGACCTAAGGCGTGCAGCGCAGCGCGAGCTGGAGTGGAAGTCTGGTTGGGATGCGCATTTGAGGGCCTGGGCCAGTGCTGACCCAGGCATTCAGGAGGCTTATCGGGAAGCGGCCGCCGCGTTCGCGGCGGGACAGGGTGCCGCTGCGGCCTTGGCCGCAGCGTTCCGCAATAAAAACAACTAAAATTCTTGGCCCACCTCAGCCTTGAGGTGCACGAGGGCTGCCTGCGTGGGCAGCTGCTTCATCTCCATCGACGCCGACAAAAGGGCCATAGAAAGTTCCGCGCCGCTTGCCTGCGGATGAAGCCCCGCCGAGACCGTGTTCATTAGCGAAACCATGGCGGACTTTGCCGTCGTAACGTAGTCCCAAACCTCGCTCGAAACATAGATCTGCTGGCTTAGGTTGTGTTCGTATTCGTCCCTCACGGCCTTTTGAAGAAGCGCAAGGTATTCGGTGTTGGAGAGGCTGCCCGACTTCACGCGAACCAGCAGAGAACTCGGATTGATGCGCTCCAAAAAGAGCGCCAGACGCTCGTAGGCCTGGAAGCGCAAGGGCAATGATTGGCGCTGGTTTAGGGAACGAAGCTCTGCACGGCGACGGCGGTCTTCGTTGTCAAAAAAACTAGACATCATGAGATAGACCGCGATCAAAACGAGCAGAGACGGGAAAACAAACCGAAACGTATCAAGAAAAACCTCCATGCTCCAAATATCGGGTCGATTGGATCAATATCGTACTTTTGAACTGTGAATTCTCGCTTGTCCAACCGCGTGAACGCAATGGCTCTACCCATGACCATTGCGATGGCTAAAAAAAGCCGCGCCCTTCAAGAACGTGGAATTGACATTATCAGCCTAAGTTTGGGCGAACCCGACTTTGATACCCCAGAGCTCGCCAAGGCGGCGGGAATTCGAGGAATCGAAGAAAACTTCTCGCACTACATGCCCGTCAGCGGCTATAACGACGTGCGCGACGCTGTGGTCCATAAAATGCTGCGCGACAATAAACTAGCCTACCAGCGCAACCAGATTGTGTTGAGTACCGGGGCCAAGCAGTCCATCGCCAACCTCATGATGGCCCTGGTAAACCCCGGCGATGAGGTCATTGTGCCAGCACCCTACTGGGTCAGCTACAACGACCTCGCAGAATTTTGCGGCGCAACCGTGGTAATCCCCGTTGCCGGCCGAGAGCAGGACTTTAAAATCAGCCCTGCCCAACTGCGCGCATCGCTGAGCCCCAAGACGAGGGTTTTGGTTTTTAGCAGCCCCAACAACCCCAGCGGGGCCATGTACCGCCAAGACGAGCTCGAAGCCCTTGCAACGGTGCTTCTGGACTATCCCGACGTGGTGGTGATTGCCGACGAAATCTATGAATACCTCAACTTCGGAGAGGTTTCGCACTACAGCTTTGCCCGAATCGAGGGAATGTACGAGCGCACCGCAACGGTCAACGGCATGTCTAAGGGCTATGCCATGACGGGCTGGAGGCTTGGCTACATGGCCGCACCCGAGTGGTTGGCCGAAGCCTGCGACAAAATTCAGTCGCAGTTTACCAGCGGCCCCAGCAGCATAAGCCAGCGCGCTGCCCTAGCCGCCCTTCTGGCGGGGCCTGAACCCATTCAGTACATGGTTGAAGCCTTTAAATCGCGCCGAGACCTCTTCCTAAAAGCCTTGAGTCATGCGCCTAAACTTGGTATTTCCATGCCTCCGGGGGCCTTTTATGCCTACGTAGATGTTAGAGCCTACTTGAATAGTCGCTACCCAACCTCCAATGATTTGGTCATGTACCTTCTGGAGCATGGCGTGGCAGGCGTTCCGGGAGAAGCCTTTGGAACGCCGGGGTACTTGCGATTTAGCTATGCGGCAAGCCAGTCTGACCTGGATCGCGCCGCGGAACGCATTGTTCAAGCCCTCAACGCGCTCGAAGATGAGTCCTGAATTCCGCGACCGCGTCAATAAGGTGCGCGAGCGAATCAACCTACGGATTTATGGTAGCAAGGCCTTTGTTACCCAATTTTTAAGGTACCTGAGCGTGCCCCTTTCCCTGGTGTCAGTAGGAGCTCTAATTGCCTCCTACGGATATGCCTTGACCGAAGAGCAAACGCAGTGGGTTGGATTCACACTAAAATTCACCATCGGATTTTACATTTTTAAGTACTTCTCCGAACTTTTCTACGACTTCAGTCCGGTTGATTACGTGCGCAGAACTCGATTTGAGTTCATCTTGATGGTCTACATGCTTGCCAATATATTGGTAATCAATTTGTTTGGCTTTGAACTCAATACCGAAATCGGGACTCTAATTGGAGTGGTGCAGTTTTCTGACCTCCTTATGTTTGCGATTCAAACCTATTTTTTGGTCTTTGTTGCCTTGGAACTCGGCAAGGCCAGCCGTCTGCTGCCGCAGCTTAGAATTAGCCCGCCTGCCCTTCTGGTACTGAGCTTTGGATTGATTACCCTCTTGGGCGCTGGCTTGCTTTCTATGCCCGAAATGTCGACGAATCCAGGCGGACTTGGGGCAATGGATGCTTTTTTTACCAGTATTTCTGCGGTCTGCGTTACCGGACTCAGCACCTTTGACGTGTCCACGGTCCTCACCCTCAAGGGTCAGATTGTTTTGCTTGTTTTAATTCAGCTGGGCGGACTCAACTTCATCACCTTTACCGCCATTTTTGCCCTTTTGGCCAACCCCGGAGTGGGCACCCGATTCAAGAACATTTTGCGGGCCAACTACTCCGTCGACTCCCTCGAGACCAGCGTGCTGCTCACGGGCCAGATCATTCGGTTCAGTTTGCTTTTTGAATTAATTTCTGCGGTTTTGCTCTTCTTCTCCTGGGGATCCAAGACGTTCTCTAGTGTTAACGAGCAGATCTTTTTTTCCTTGTTTCACGCGGTCAGCGCATTCAATAACGCGGGATTTTCGCTTTTTCCTGCCGGTCTCGCCGACGCCTCCCTCGGAACCAACATTCCCGTAGGACTCGTAATTGCCGCCACAATTATTTTGGGCAGCTTGGGATTTAGCCCAATATCGGAACTGTTCTCCCGCCAGGCTTTGCTGAACAGGCGCAGAAGGCCTTGGGTTCACTTCACGGTAAATACTAAAATTGCCGTTTATGCCACACTGATTCTCGTGCCGGTAGGTACCGTCTTTTTTTACCTCCTCGAGGCCAATTCAGTCTTGCTCACCATGCCCTCGGGAATTCAATGGTTTCACGCGTTTTTCTCTTCGGTGACCGCACGCACCGCTGGCTTTAACACCATTGATTTTGGAGCCGTTGGGCTGCCAACCTTGCTGCTAATGATGCTTCTAATGTTCATTGGCGGCTCCTCGGGGTCCACAGCGGGCGGAGTCAAAACAAGCACCTTCACCCTGGTGTTTTTAAACGCTTTAAACACCATAAGGGGGCGCAAAAGGGTTGAATTATACCGTCAAACTATCTCGGCGGAATTGCTGAATCTCGCCCTAAGTGCCTTTTTGTTCACCGCTTCCTCGATACTGCTTGGAATTTTTGTTTTGAGCATTACCGACGGACACCTTGGCCTAGCGCGCATTGCCTTTGAGGAGTTCTCGGCCTTCTGCACCGTTGGACTCTCCACGGGGATTACGCCCCAATTAAGCGACGCAGGGAAAATGGTGCTTATGCTGTCGATGCTTATCGGTCGGATCGGAACCGTAACCCTCGCTTTTGCGTTAACCGTTAGGCGCAAGGACTCCCAAGAATACCGATACCCCAAAGCAAGCGTTCAAATAGGATAATGAGTGAAGTAAAACCCTACCGCCCCGAGGGCTCCAAAAAGGAACAGGTAGCAGCGATGTTTAATGCGATCTCCCCGAAGTACGATGCCCTAAACCGCATTCTTTCGGCCGGAATCGACCAGAGCTGGCGGCG
>DBBY01000015.1:0-3945 GCA_002292855.1 Flavobacteriales bacterium UBA972
CGCGACCTCAGGAGCTGGCTCAGGAGTCCGCTTGCGAGGTCTCCGGCAGCAATAGCCGCATAGGCATAGAGGATTCCGCGCCCCGGGTCAACCGCCTCGGTGATGCCCTGATGCACGGCGAATTCCTTGCAAAAGCTCACCAGTATGCCGATTACAAACCAGGTTGGCAGGCCAACGAGCACGCTGCGCAGGTAGCGCATGGCTCGCTCTCTTTTGCGAAACAGCTGAAAAAAGTTGCCTCGGCTGACGCTGGTTCGCGCAACCGTTTGGTGAAACAATGCGGAATCCAATACCCGGAGCCTCAGCAGGAGCAGGCTAATTCCCATTACCCCGCCGATAAAGTAGGCGGCGCGCCATTCCACGGCTTGAGCCACAAAAAAGGCAGCAACGGCCCCGAGAAGACCAATACCCGCGACCATGGAGGTGCCAATGCCCCGTTTGGCCGCAGGCAGAAGTTCGCTGACCAGGGTTATGCCTGCACCGAGTTCTCCGGCCAGGCCTATTCCGGCTACAAAGCGCACGATGGCGTACTGAAGTTCGTTCTGCACGAGTCCGTTGGCAAAATTGCTGAGGGAATAAAGCAGGATTGACATAAAAAGGACCCTCGTGCGGCCCAGTCGGTCGCCCAGGATGCCCCAAAGAATTCCTCCGAGCATGAGGCCCAGCATTTGCACGTTGATGATGGCGAGTCCGCTGGCAAAGGAATTCGCGACGCCCAACTCTTGGAGCGAGGGTACCCGAACGATGCTGAACAGCAGCAGGTCGTAGATGTCTACGAAGTAGCCGAGTGCAGCGACCCAGACGGCGGCGCTGGTGAAAATCCGAGCGTCTTTAGGCACTTAAATGATGCGTTTTAGCAGTCGAAGTCGGTGGCTGTGCCTGTTTAAGTCGGAATTATAAATACCACTTGGGTCGAGGGTGTCGACGCGCACCGACCCGCTGGCGTGCAGGATTCGGTGGTCGTTGAGCACAATGCCCACATGGGTAATTCGACCCTCTTCGTTGTCAAAAAAAGCGAGGTCGCCTTCGAGCGACTCCTCGAGAAAGTTGACCAGACTGCCCTGGCTGGCCTGTTGGCTGGCGTCGCGAAGCAGGCTGATGCCGGCCATTCTGAAGGCAATCTGGGTGAGTCCGCTGCAGTCGATGCCAAAGGCACTACGCCCGCCCCAGAGGTAGGCACTATTTAAGAAGCTAAAGGCATGGCGAACCGCAGAGGATCCTGTGGCACTTTGGTCTGCAACGGCTCCGTGAAAAGAGAAGGTTTCACCGGCAAGGTCAAGGTTGCCGTCTTTTAGAAAGGGTAGAAAGGAACCCGCAACAAGGCTACGGCTCTTGATGGGCTGCACATGGTCCACTAAGTCTACGGTGCTGGCGACCACGGCCTGCGGCCGATCTACCTGATTTCGGTAGGATTCTCGGCTAATTTCGGCCACATGGGCCTGAAGGACCCAGCCCTCATAGCCGTCGTGCCCGAGGCGAATTTGGGTCCACTCTTGTTCTTGGCCAAGTACTTCAAATACTTCACCAAAGAGGCCTTGGTTGACCATCTCGCTGCGGTGTGAGGGTTCGCGCCGCATGGGGCTTAGGTTGAACGGGAAGGTGCCGTGCATGGTCAGAAAGGTACGAATGTTCCTTCGCTCGGGGGATTTTTCTGGATTCTGAGCGGCATAGAAGTAGGGGTAGTGGCTTCGGTCAAAGTCCGCAGCTAACCCTGCTCGCTAAGGCAGGGCTTATTGAAACTAAATGGGAATGGAGAACCCGGGTTCCACCGAAACATCAATGGGATTATTGCTGATTGGATGCGCAAACTGAATGCGCTGGGCGCATAGGTCGATTCCGGCGTCGGTATTGGGCCGCTTGGCTCCGTACTTCAGGTCGCCTTTGATGGAGTGGCCTATGGCCTGCATCTGGCAGCGAATCTGGTGGTGCCGTCCGGTTTCGAGGTCTACCTCGAGTCGGCTGTACCGGTCTCCCGCGGCGATAAGGCTGTAGTTCAGTACGGCCAACTGGGCGTCTTTGCGGGTTGAAACAAAGGATTTCTTTTTGACGGTGTCCCTCCAAAGCTTGTGTTCCAGACGGCCTGAGGACTCTGCGGGGTGCCCCTCAACGATGCATTGGTAGGTCTTTTTGATGCCGCGGTCTGCAAAAAGGGCGTTCATGCGCGCAAGGGATTTTGAGGTTTTGCAGAGCACCACAATGCCGCTGGTTGGGCGGTCAAGCCGATGGGGGAGGCCAATGAAGGCCTTGCCGGGCTTGTTGAAGCGGCGTGCGACGTCGGCCGCAGCCCAATGAAGCAGGGTTGGGTCGCCGGTCTCGTCTCCTTGAACCAGGAGTCCTGCGGGTTTAAAAACGATGAGGAGGTGGTTGTCCTCCCAAAGCACGCGGGGTTCTTGCATCAGTAGCGTTCCTGGTCGTTGGGGAATTTTTGGTCGCGCACGTCGCTGACGTACTGCCGAATCGCCTCGGGAATCAGTTCGCCGAGCTGGGCGTAGCGCCGCAAAAAGCGCGGATTAAATTCCGTATTCATTCCCAGCATGTCGTGCAGCACGAGGACCTGGCCGTCGACATCGCCCCCTGCACCAATGCCGATGGTGGGAATTCGCAGCGAGGCCGTGACTTTGGCGGCTAAAGCAGCCGGAATCTTCTCTAAAACCAAGGCAAAGCAACCGGCCTCTTGAAGCGCAAGGGCGTCCTCTAAAAGCCTTGTGGCCTCTGAATTTTCTTTAGCACGAACTGCGTAGGTTCCAAATTGATAGATGCTTTGGGGGGTGAGTCCGAGGTGGCCCATTACCGGAATGCCGGACTGCACAATGCGCGCGACGGTGCTGGCCACTTCAATACCGCCCTCGAGCTTGACGGCGTGTCCGCCCGACTCCTTCATGATGCGAATGGAGGAATTCAAGGCCTCTTTGGGGTTGCCTTGGTAGCTGCCGAAGGGCAAATCCACCACCACAAGGGCGCGGTCCACGCCGCGCACTACGCTGGAGGCGTGGTAAATCATTTGGTCGAGCGTTATGGGTAGGGTGGTCTCGTGGCCTGCCATTACGTTGCTTGCGGAGTCGCCAACGAGAATCACGTCTACCCCGGCGGAGTCCACCAGGCGGGCAAAGGTGTAATCGTAGGCTGTGAGCATTGAAATGCGCACTCCCGAGTGCTTGAGTTCCGCCAGGGTGTGGGTGGTAACCTTTTTAAAGGCCTCGGGGCCAGACTTTTTTTGGGTTGACATAATGCAAAGGTAGTCGAGTGCCTGACATTGCTATCTTTGGGCACGATGATTCGGACCTACCTAATTCCTGCTTTTGCTGCCTTTGCTGCCTTTGCACTTGCCTCTTGCGACAACACCCTTGACGTTACCGCGGACTTTGAGCGGATTCCGGTGGTTTATGGAATAGTGAATCCCAAAAGCGACACGCAGTACGTGCGGGTTGGCCGCAGCTACCTCGGTGCAGACGGCCCGGTGGGAGGCATGAACCACCCTGACTCGCTGTACTACCCAAACCTTGTGGTGGAGCTTCGTGCTACAGGCCCTGCTGGAGCGGAGATTTTTAAGCAGTTGTATACCGAAACCACCGACATTCCTAAAGACCCCGGCCTGTTCACCAGCGTCGGTCATCGGGTTTACCGACTGGTGCTCCCTGGTTTTTCTCAGAATCCCAACCGCACGGACTACACCTACGAAATCACCCTTCGCGAGTCTCCCGGTAGTGAAATCTTTGCGCGGTCTAGCACCCCTTGTGTAGACAGCATCCGCCTCAAGCAGCCCAGCTACTTTGGGATTCAGAAAATGTCCATTGCGTCCAAAAACGGATACCTTATTCAGTGGAACCAGACTAAAAACGCCCGTATTTATCAGGGCTATGTAGACTTTCACTACATGGAGATGGCCTACGGAAGCATTCAGGATTCCGTGCAAAGGGTGATACGCTACCCCTTGCCCTACATTAC
>DBBY01000015.1:4013-4999 GCA_002292855.1 Flavobacteriales bacterium UBA972
TTCTATAATTTTTTGCGCGCGTCGATTCCGCCCGCACCCCTTGGAACGATTCGGTGGTTTCGCGGAATCGATCTGTACCTGAGTGCCGGCAGCGACGCCTTGGCAACCTACATTTCGGTGTCGCAGCCTTCGAACAGCATCAACCAAGACCCTCCGTTTTTTACCAACATTATTGGCGGAGCCGGGATTTTTGGCAGCAAGACCAGTATTTTCAAGCCCTACCTGGGCTTGTCTAACACTTCGCTCGACAGTTTGGGCAATAGCGCGCTGACCTGTGCCCTTCAGTTTGGCCGTGCGTCGGCGGGCGACACCTGCGCCTGCGGACCTCAGCGAACCTGGGACCGCTGCTTTTAGGTCCTCTTTAAATCTTTTCTGCGGGGAATTCCGCGCCAAAAAGGCGGTGAAGCCCGATGCTCGCTGACATTCTGTCTGATTTTGTCATAAAAAAGCCCCTAGAAACAGCCTGGTACAGTGCTTGTTTTTACCCGAGGAAATAAATCCAAAGAACAAAACATCATGGGTAAAATTATCGGAATCGACTTAGGTACAACCAACTCCTGCGTCGCAGTTATGGAAGGCAACGAGGCAGTTGTTATTCCCAATTCAGAAGGCAAGCGCACGACCCCTTCGGTGGTCGGATTCGTCGAAGGCGGAGAGCGCAAGGTAGGTGACCCGGCTAAGCGCCAGGCCATTACTAACCCCAAGAAAACGATTGCTTCGATTAAGCGTTTCATGGGCGAGACCTATGCAAACTGCGAGAAAGAGATCGGTCGCGTGCCCTACCAGGTGGTGAAGGGCGACAACAACACTCCGCGCGTTCAAGTTGACGACCGCGCATACACGCCGCAGGAGATTTCTGCGATGATTCTCCAGAAGATGAAGAAGACTGCCGAAGACTACCTCGGTACGACTGTGGACGAGGCCGTGATTACGGTTCCGGCCTACTTTAACGACGCGCAGCGCCAGGCTACCAAAGAAGCGGGTGA
>DBBY01000015.1:5079-5698 GCA_002292855.1 Flavobacteriales bacterium UBA972
TACGGCATCGACAAAATGAACCGCGACATGAAGATTGTCGTGTTTGACTGCGGTGGCGGAACCCACGACGTATCAGTCCTCGAGCTCGGCGATGGCGTGTTTGAAGTGAAGTCAACCGACGGTGATACCCACCTTGGTGGCGATGACTTTGACGACCGCATCATCAACTGGCTTGCAGACGAGTTTAAGGCTGCGGAGTCCATTGACCTGCGCAAGGACGCCATGGCCCTGCAGCGCCTCAAAGAAGCCGCCGAAAAGGCCAAAATCGAGCTTTCGAGCACGGCTACGACCGAAATCAATCTTCCCTACATCACGGCGACCGACAGCGGCCCGAAGCACATTGTGCGCAACCTGAGCCGTTCGGAATTTGAGCGCCTTGTTGCGGATTTGGTCAAGCGTACTATTGATCCGTGTAAAAAAGCGCTTAAAAATGCCGGGCTGAGCACCAGCGACATCGACGAGGTCATCATGGTTGGCGGATCCACAAGGATTCCCGCGATTCAGGATGCGGTTAAAGCCTTCTTTGGCAAGGAGCCCAACAAGGGCGTCAACCCCGACGAAGTAGTAGCTATTGGTGCAGCCATCCAAGGCAGAGTTTTGGCCGGCGACGTGAAGGACG
>DBBY01000019.1 GCA_002292855.1 Flavobacteriales bacterium UBA972
GGAGTTGGGCTACGACGAGCTCAAAATGCTCTTTGATACCCTCGTTCTTAGCAAGTTTGAAGGCTTTGATGGCTTTGTCCGGGTGTTTTTAGGGCAACCCGTTCGGTACGGATCGCGTTCCTTCATTCGCCTTGCTCTGGGTTCGTATTCAATTCGCAAGATGCTCGGGCCCAATGGATTTGACCCCTTTAACGACCTCAGGCTCGTCGATTTGATCGACGAGAAGGTCAAGGAATTTTTTGACGCTCAATGAAGCATCCACTTCACGAGGAGGCGCTTTGGGCGGCCAATCAAACCCGCAAGGGGAGAGGCCCCGAGGATTCCGCTCTACTGTTTGTCTCTTGGAACGCACTGGACGCTCAGCTCGACGCCCTTCAGCTCGCCTGGGGCCACTCGAGAATTAACCATGCCGTAGCCATAAAATCCCAGCCGCATCAGTCGGTTCTCAAGCACATTGTCGGCCGTGGATTTGGGCTGGAGGCGGCCACCGTCGAAGAAGTTTGGCTGGCTCGGGCCGCTGGATGCCCTTCGGAACGCATTGTTTTTGATTCTCCGGTCAAAAGAGTGCATGAGATTGCAGACTGTGCTCAGAATAATCCAGGCTTGCTGGTCAACGCCAACAGCATAGAAGAGCTCAAGCGTTTACTGCCCTTTGCGGGGGTACTGCGCATCGGGCTTCGCATTAATCCGATGGTTGAAACAGACGCTCCCTCGGTCTACCAGGTTAGCGGCGACGAATCAAAATTTGGCGAAGCCATCGCCAACCGAGAAGGCATTATTGAAGCCATTGTCGCGAATCCCATTGTGGCGCTTCACGTGCACTCTGGATCTTCCATGAAGGACTTTGAGGGTGCCATACGCGCCATTGTTCGCATCTACCGCCTTGCAATCGAAGCCAATGCTGCTCTTGCGGACCAGGGAATCGAACGACGCATTACCACCTTAGACCTAGGCGGAGGTCTTTTGCCTGAAATGCTCGAGAATGGCCGGGCTCCCAAGATGGATGCCTACGCCGCCCGATTAAGGTCGGAACTCCCAGAGCTTTGGACGGACTTTGACCTAGTCACGGAGTTCGGTCAATGGACCCACTTTCACAGCGGCTACGCCCTCAGCGACGTAGAGTATGTCTTGCAACGCGGCAGCCGTCAGGTGGCCTACCTGCATCTCGGGGCGGACTTCTTGCTTCGCGACGCCTACGTCCGTCCGCGCGGAATCGTTTGGCTGCCGACGCGGTCTGGCTTGGCCTTACCCAGCGGTGCGGTGCCAACCGACCTGGCGGGTCCACTATGCTTCGCAGGGGACTACCTTGAGAAGGGCCTTGAACTGCCAGCGCTTCAAGAGGGAGACGAAATGCTTCTGCTCGGAACTGGTTCCAACGCCTACGCCCTCTGGTCACGCCATACCTCGCGCACCATACCGGCCATGTACGGAGTCGACTACAAGCAGGGCAGGGTAGAGGAGCTCAGTCCTCGCTTTAATCCCTTTCTTTAATTTAATCCCATTCTTTAAATCGTTGTTAAGGGTTTTTAGTTTCTCTGTTGTTGCTATCTGACGCAAACAAAAAAGGCCGCCCGAATGGGCGGCCTTTTTGATTCTTAAGGAATCCGACTTAGCGAACGATCACTCGAAGTACCGTTTGACCCTCGGTTCCGCTGAGGCGCAGCATGTAGACTCCCTTGGGGTAGTTGGTCAGATCCATGGCCACTTCGTGCACATTGCTGCGCTTGTCCACGGGGATCGAAGCTACAACCTGTCCCATGAGGTTCATCACCTCAAGCTGGCCCTCGAGCTCGCTTGCACCGCTGATGCGCACTTGGAAGGTTCCGCTGTTTGGGTTAGGGTACACCATCATCTGCTGGTTCAGGATGTTTTCACCAAGGCCAATGTGCGAGGTGACCACGAATCCAAACACGTCAGTGGTATTGCAGGTAGAGTCAGTAACCGTCAAGGTCGCCGTGAAGACCCCAGCCGAAGCATAGGAGTGCGTCACCGTATCTCCGGTCGCTGAGCCTCCGTCGCCGAAGGTCCAAGAGAAGGTTTGACCCGTGGATCCACCGGCGTAGAACTCAAAGGTGCCTGTTGCGGCATTGACTTCAAGGAAGCTTGCCACCGCGTCTGCACTGGTTGAATCAATATTCATGACCACCGGAGTACGCACATTGGAGCAGGCCTGAGCCTCAGCCACAATCTTCATGTTCGGACGACCGAATCCGTAGGTCGCAGAAAGAACCGTTCCTGGAGTACAGCCACTGGCAGTGGTGTTGTCTGTATACCCGTCAATAGTTCCGGTACGGGTAAGCGTTTCGAAGAAGACGCTCGAGTTGGTCGTGTAGGACGTGTTGTTGTAGCATACTTCAATGACCAGATTACTCACGCCATCCCATAGAACAGGGGTGGTAAAGTTGAGGAGGTTCCAACCCGGAGTCGTGTTGTACACGGTATTGTTGTACACCGTAGCAAAACCAGTACTCGTGATGAATCCAGTAGTCGGAATCGTTGCAACATTACCTGCCTTGACGGTAAAGTCATTCATGCCCTGCGCAGCAGCAGTGCCCACATTAAACGCTACCGCACTGATGAGTGAGGGTGCATTGCTTCCGAGAAGTGTTTGCAGTTCGTCAGGGTAAATAATGTACTGTGAACGACCGTCCATCCAGAACGTTTTGAACGGAGTGACGTTGGTACCCGTGGTGGCAGTGGCTCCCGTTCCGGTAACCAAGGTATCGAGCGACGAGGTATAACCTAGGTAGTAGGTCGTTCCACTCACTGGTACCGACAGCGTATCGTTGGTGCTCAGTTTGGTAGTGTCGGTAGGAGACGTGTACCAAGCGTAGCGCACACCCGGAATATCTTGGGCAACGAGTAAACCAGTCGTGTTGTTGAAGCACGTTGGGTCAAGCGCCAAGGCTGCTGGGGCAAAGGGAGTAATGCTGCGGGCCGACGCATAGGTCAAGGTATCGTTGCTCGTGACCTGGTCGCCGGCGAGAACTACCCAACCGCGCACGCTGAAGCTTCCTCCTGCGTAGGTGTTGAACGGACCCACCACCACGGTATCTATCGCAAAGTTGGCAAGGTTCTGGTTGGTCAGGTTGACCGTTTGAAGCTGCACTCCACTTGGCCCCGTAACCTCAACAGCCACCGAATAAGTGGTAACGGCTAGGTTCCCTTTGTTCTTAACAATGACGTTAGAGAACGAAGTAGAATCTCCACAGCCTGAAATACCGTCGATGGACTCCAGCGTCATGTCGTTGTTGATGGGCGTGTATTCGTCAGCACCAATGTCAGGAGTGGTCGTTGAGCGAACGTCTCCGTCAATGTCAGTGCTGAAGGCAGCAATTGGCGTACCGAGGTTGTTGGGTCCGCCATTCACGACGTGCAAGTCAGAAGGTGAGGCAAACACGACGGCCGCCTGCACGGAGTTAACGTTGAGTAATGGGAAGGCTGTCTTCCAGGCACTCAGCGAAACAAAGTTGGCAGTACCAAAGTAGCAAAGGTTGGTGCCCCCGGATTGGTACAAATTGTAGTTCATAGTCAATGAATCAACCGCTCCGCTTTGGTAGTAGGCAAAGCTGCCACCCTTGAAGATGTTGTTGCGGAGGTCTATGTTCTTAGCCGCCAAAGTCGGAGTAGTGCTGGATAGCATGTAGAGTCCATAGCTCGTTCCTCCGAACGTGTTGTAGTGCATGTCTACGTGACGCGGGTAGGGCATGTACACAGCATAACTGTTCGATGATCCAAACATGTTATTGGCGATAATGCTCTTAACAGCCGGTTTCGCAATATTATTCAGGTAGCCAATGGTCAATCCGTAGTAGTAAGGATTTGGAACGTTGTTGCGCTGAATATTGACGTTACTCATGTAGTAGGCATAAATACCGTAGTTGAACGTATTTCGGAAGTCCTTAATGGTGTTATTGTGCATCGTCAAACCATTGATGTAGTAGAAGTAGGCACCGTAGTAGTAGGACTTGAGGATCTGGTTGTTGGAGATTTCAAAACCGGAACTGTAGCTAGTAGAGGTATTGCCATTGAGGCGTATTCCATAGTATCCGCCCTTAATCACATTATTGGTAATGGTGATGCTGCTCGCATTGATTCCGTAGCCAAAAGATGAAGTCAGGTTGCTCGTCGATAAAATTCCACAAATGGTACTCAAGGTGCCGACGGTATCGGCAAGAATGGTATTGTTGTGCAGGGTGATGAACTGTGCGTTGTCGGTCAAAACCACACCCGACATCGTCGGTGCATTGATGCGTAGGTTTTGAATTTTGACGTGCCTTGTACCGATTAGGGTCACTGCGCCAGATTGACCGCCTGCACCTTTGATTTCGGTATTGCCGCTTGAATGCCCTTGGAAGGTAACCACGTTGGTGGCACTTACTCCAGGGATTTGCGCAAGCGAGAGCCCGGTTGGGTGCACGTATCCTGCGAGGGTAAGGGTAACTGGGCCAGAAACTCCACAGGTTTGTAGCGCGGTAACTGCTGACGCGAGGGTCAGGAAGTTGGTCGCACCAGTGCCGTTGGAATCGACGGTGTAGGCACCGCTCAATGCGCTTAGGCATGGCGTGGTAAAGGTGAATGGACCAACCCACTGACCTAGACCCGCGGCACATGGAGTTTGTAGGTAGACCTGGTACTGAGTACCGGGAGCCAGACCACTAAGGGTGTAGGGGTTGGTTGTAGCGGTTACCGTACTGGCACCAGAACCTCCAGAACCTATAGTGAAGCCTGTAGGACCCCAAGCGATTTGTGCACCGCCAGTTACTGGGCTGCCGTTGAGGGTCCAGCCTAGGGTAGCAGAGCTGCTTGTGGCGCTAAAGGTAACGTTGGGCACCGCGCAGGGAGTTTGGGTGGCCGTCAGGGCGACATTGTCTAAGAACAAGTCGTAGTCTGTTGCCCCGTGGGTAACGCTAGAGGCAGTGCTCTCAATGTAGAATGCAACCTTGACGAGCCCGGTGTAGGCGCTCAGGTTGAGGGAATAGCGTCCGCCTGTGGGGCTAATTCCGCTCATTCGGTGGTACTTGGCAAGCGACTGGTTGCGGTTCCAGGTAGTTCCGTTGTCGGTCGAAACCAAAACAAATAGGGTATCGTCGTTGCCCATAATGCCCGCCGTGGTACCACTGCCCAAAGTGTTGGCCATGTCCCATTCCAAGTAGGTCGTGTGAGCCACGCTGCCGAGGTCCAGCGAAGGAGTAATGGTCCAACCCTGAGTGTTGTTGGAGGCAAGCGGCATGTTGTTGCGGACTGCGCCTGTGGTTCCGGAATTTTGGTATCCGTCTTCGGTCCAGGCTGAGGTCGAAAGACCTGCTGGCGTGGGATTCGCAGCCAGAGCATTGCGCTCGGTCCAAGACATAGGCTTCACAATGGCTCCTGTGGGGTCGTAGCCTCCATTAAACGATTCGAGCCAGCCGACTTGAGCGGGCGTAGTGAAGCTGTAGGGTCCGACCCAAACCGAGGTCGAACCGCTGCCACAGTTGCCGGCTACATAAAGGTCATAGGCCGTGTAGGAGCTCAAAGACGTGATGTTTGCCGTGGTGGTAGTTACGGTTGTGCCTTGTCCGGTTCCAGGGGTGAATCCCTTAGGACCCCATTGAAGGTTTACACTCGGCGAGAGACTGCTAAAGCTTAATGAGGCTGTAGTCGCACGCACATTAGAAAGCTGTACGTTAAAGGGTGCTGGACAGCCTGTTGGCGTGAATTCAACGGCGCCAATGTCGGGAGTAGTGTCGCGAGCAGCTTTGTTCAAATCCATTGGAACTACGCTAAACACATTGCGGCCGGCATTTTTAAAGGCCCATGAATTGGGAGTAACATCGCCAGCAGCCGCATTCAGGAATAGTGGGTTTGACGAGATGGAATTCGCATCCTGACCAGTGGCAGTGTTCCAGGCTGCAAGAGTGCTATAGGTCACCGTGGAACTTCGGCCGGCGGCCCAGTTGGCGCCCCCGCCTGCTCCGGAATAGACCACTGCATTGTTGTTGGAATTGATGAGGTTGGTAGTAGAAGCGTTGTAAATACCAAACTTGGTTCCTGTTCCCAAGGAAGAGATACTTATGATATTGTTGCGGAAGTTTACGTTAGATGTAGTAAGACCAAAAGGCAAAGAGAAGTAGGTAGCATAGCAGGCGCTTGTTCCGGTACTGGAGGAAGGCCCAAAGTCAAGGGTATTGTGATAGATGTTAATGGTGTCGGCAGACAGCATGTACATACCGTAGTATCCGCTCGTTCCATTGTTGATGTTGTAGACCGCATTGTTTGAAATAACCGCGGGTTTAGCCGCTGTACCGGTCAAGCTGCTTCCGTAGATAATGTAGCAAAAGAAGTTGGCCGTACCGCTGGCGCCTCCAGGGCTGTGGATGCGGTTGGCATTAAACTTAAAGCCGGGATTTCGCCCATAATTGTACATAGCGTAGAACGAAGAAACCGTTGAGCGAGTAGCACGGTTGATGTTGTTGTATTCGATTACAAGATCATCTTGGCCGTAAACATAAATGCCGTAGATGTAGAAATCCGAAATGGTGGAGTTCGTCAACTTGTTGTTCGTAGGGCGTGTGCCCATCGACAAACCGGCTCCATTGAAACAAACCCCGTAGTAGCCACCAATAATTTGGCAGGAGTCAATGGTGAGGTTTGATGCTGTGTTATTGTGGGATCCGGTTGCCGACGTTGCGCTTGTAGTCAGCGTAATGCCTAAGTAGCTGGTGGATGTTAGCGTCTCGTTGGTCTTAATAATGCAACGCTTGAATGTGTTAAAGTTGGCATTGTTGTTTAAGCGCACAGCCCATCCGTACTCGGTGGTGGTGGTTCCGGTTGCGTGAATTACCAGGTCTTCAAAGCGCAGGTAGTCGGCGCCGTTCAGGTAGAGTACGTGGCGGGCGGCGCTACTGGCCGAGGTAAATGATAGGGTATTGCCGTTGCCCTTAACCGTAATGGTGTTGGTCGCAGACATTCCGGGAATTTCTCCAATTTCAATTTGCTCGACAAAGGGAGCCGAGTTGGCTAAAACTTGAAACACTACAGGGCCCGCTACTCCGCAAGAGGCGGCTGCAAAAGCGGATGTAAAGGAGGCATAGGTTCCGCCCGAGCCGATGGTGTAGGTGCCTGCCGCAAGGTTGGGCAGGGTCGTGACTTGAACGGCAGTCGAAGGGGCGCTTGAAGAAGCAGAGGCACAAGTCACTACGCAGCGGTAGTATTTATCGCTGGTTTGCGACGTGGTGTAGAACAAGTTCGTTGCTCCAGTAATTGCGGTCCATGGTCCAGTGGACGTGGTCGAGGACTCCCATTGGTAGGTCAGTCCGCTGGCTAGAGTTTGTCCGCTAATAGAGAGGTTAAAGTTTTGATTGGGGCAAACGCTGGTAGACGATGCCGCTGAAGTGCCGCCTGAAACAGGGCTCACACAGGCTGTGGCGGGAGTAATGCTCAACTGCATGTTTGGCCGCTGAGAAGAGGAGCCAGTGCCCGCAAGGCTACAGCCTGCGGCGCCGTCGGTATTGTGGCTTGTGGTGCTTACGAAGGAGGTGGTGGACGACATTACCTGACCGTCGGTGGTGTAGGTTGTATTGTCAAAGCACACATCGATTAGCACGTTGTCGCTGCCGTTCCAAACAAAGGGGGTGGCAAAGGTGTGTGTGTACCAGCCCGTGGTAGAAATCGTGAGGGTTGTGGGGCCCATCACCGTAGTGGGGTTTGTTGGGCTTAAAAAGGTGGACCCAAGCGCAGTTGCCGACGTGGCTGCCATTTTGATGGTAAAGTCACTCATGGGTTGGCCCGGAGTGGTGGTGACATTAAAGGCTACCGAGGTAATGGTACCTGGGCCCGTGCCAGCAGCAAGAAGCTCAGAAGCCAGAATTAAATACTGGCTGCGGCCGTCGTGCCAAAATGTTTTGTAGGGGGTCAAGTTGGAGCCTGTTGTGGGGATCGTGCCCGTGCCAATGGTATACACTTGGGCAGAAAGCTGAAGAGCAAAGGCCAAAAATGAGGAGGTGAGGAGTAGCTTTCGTAGCATGGTGTTCACTTTAAATTTTTAAAAACAGGAACGCAATATAGATTCTTGACGCGACCTGGGCAAAGTGTTTAAAGCCCTTTACTCAAAAAATTTAAATGCCTTGCCTGTTTAGGCCCCTAAACGCTCCACAGAAACGCTAACCTTTTGCTCAACGTCGGGATGCAGGCTGCGCGACACGGGGCAGGTGGATGCGATTCGACGCAAGCCTTCGATTTGCCGCTCTGTCGCATCCTGCGGGAGGGTTACCACTAAATCCACTTCAATGCAGGCAATGCGTCTTGGGTCGCTGGCCATGTGCTTGATGGTAGATGCTTCTGCGGCTACAATGGCGAAATCCTTAGTCGCCGCATAAATTCCCATGGTGGTAATGATGCAGGTCGTCAGGCTCAGGGCACAGAGGTCGGTGGGGGAGAATGCAGAACCCTTACCCATGTTGTCGGTGGGAGCATCGGTCATAATGCGCGTGCCGGATTGCTCGTGAAGGTTCTCGCAGCGCATGCTGCCCAAATAAGTGCTTATAAACTTTGCCATAGCCCCTAAGCTACGAAGCGCTTTTTGGCCCGCAGGGCTACCTGCACCAAAATAATTAAGGCGGGTACCTCGATGAGCGGACCAATAACCCCGGCAAAGGCTTCGCCCGAACCAAGCCCAAAAGAGGCAATAGCCACGGCGATGGCCAATTCAAAATTGTTCCCTGCCGAAGTAAATGAGAGGGCTGCCGTGGTTGGATAGTCCGCACCTTGGCGTTTTGCCAGCCAAAAAGTAAAGAAAAACATGCCTAGAAAGTAGATCAAAAGCGGGAGGGCCAGGCGAAGAACGTCCATAGGGAGGGCCAGTACCTGATCGCCTTTGAGCGAGAACATGAGAACAATCGTAGCAAGCAGGGCAATCAAGGTGATCGGCGAGATGCGCGGGGCAAGAACCTCCGCAAACCACTTCTCACTTCGCAAGCGGATGCTGAACCAGCGCAAGGCCTGGCCGAGCGCAAAGGGAAGGCCCAAATAAAGAAGAACGCTTTGGGCCACAAGCATGGCGTCAATCGACAGGGACTGCTCGGCCATTCCTACCCAGGGCGGAACCACATTGAGAAAAAAGGCAGCGTAGGCCGCATAAAAAAACATTTGAAACAGGCTGTTGAGACCGACCAAACCCGCCGCATAGTCGCGGTCTCCGCAGGCTAGGTCGTTCCAAACCACAACCATGGCAATGCAGCGGGCGAGTCCGATGAGAATGAGTCCGTTAAAGTAGGCCGGCTGGTCGCGCACAAAAATCCAAGCCAAGGCAAACATAAAAATCGGCCCGACGACCCAATTGAGCAGCAAGGAGGTGGCCAGCAGTCGCGTATTGTTAAAAACGCGCGGGAGCTGGCTCAAATTCACCTTGGCCAAGGGGGGCATCATCATGGCAATCAGGCCAATGGCTATGCCGGGGTGAATGCTGCCGGGTTGACCGTCGAGCAGGGTCTCGATGCTGGTGAAGGCGCCCAAGGCGACACCCAGGGCCATTGCGGCAAAGATCCAAAGAGTTAGGTACTTATCTAAAAATTTCACCGTGCGGAATTGGTTTGGTTAACAAGATCTTTCAGGTCGTCCTCGATGGCTTTGGCTACCTGGAGGTAGGTCGCGGCGCACTCGGCGGTTCCGTCGGCCACCTTAGGGTCGGGGTAGCGCCATGGAATGCGCGCTACGGCGCCAAAAATCGCAGGGCAGGCCTCGTCTGCTTCGGCGCAGGTCATCATGGCAACAATGGGCAGGTCGCGCGGAATTTCTTCTAAGGTTTTGGAGTAGAGCAGGCGGTCTACCTCGTCTTTTTGGATGCGATAATGCCCATCCTGCTCGGGCGTAACGACCCATCCGGAATCTTCAAGCGCCCTTGCCGTAGAAGGATGGCAGCCGGTCCTCTCGGTCCCGCAGCTGCGCACGGTAATGGCAGGATTACCCCGCCAGAGCCAGGCCGCAGAGGCTTCGGCAAGCTGGCTTCGCCGAGAATTATGCGTGCACACAAAAAGGAGCTGGACTGGCCCTTTGGCCAATTCACGGCTCAGGACTTCAGCCGCTTCGCGGGTGTTTTTAGCCGGAATTAACAACAAGTCGGTTCGGGTATTTGAAGCTGTGCAATGACCCTAGCAAGCGAGGTCAAGGCATTTGGAGCCAGGCAGTAGCAGGTTTTAGGCCCCTGGACGCTGCCCTGAATCAGCCCGGCGGCCTTGAGTTCGTTGAGGTGCTGGCTAACGGTAGCCTGCGAAAGCCCCGTAACTTCTACAAATTCGCCGCAGACGCATGCGGTCTGGGCAGCAAGGGCCTGAACTATAGCTAAGCGCGCGGGATGGCCTAAGGCCTTAAAGAGGTTTGCCAGAGCAAGGTGCTCGGCATTAAAGGATTCGGTGTGGCTGCTTCCCATAAACGTAGTATTGCAATATTGCAATATTACGATACTATCTTAAGTCTTGGTTGGTCCGCATCAAAATTTGCCATTTTACCAATGCATGCATGCTCCAAGCCCTCGTTTTTAAGAATAGCTACTGCGGCGTCCGCGTCTTCTGGGCCTACAAAAAGCAGGAGTCCGCCGCTTGTTTGGGGGTCGCAGAGCAGCGCCATAGCAAAGCCATCCATTGGGCTGGATTCTGCCTGAACGGCCCTGTAGTTGGTCGTGGTCAGGTTGGGCAGGCAAAATTGCCCGTAGAGTTCGCGGAGTCTCGCGCTGTCGTAGGACGGGATTGCGCTTTGATCCAGTTCTGCGCTGAGGCCGCTGGCCTTGGCTACCTCCAGAAGGTGCCCGGCAAGCCCAAACCCCGTCACGTCGGTCATGCTATGCAGTCCGGGCAACTCCGCCAGCTTAGGCCCCACATCATTAAGCCGAAGCATGTTTTTGAGGGCCCAAGCTCGGTCGCTTTCGCTCGCCGTGCCCCGCTTGGTTGCCGTAGCAAGCATACCTAGGCCCAAGGGCTTGGTTATAAAGAGCAAGTCGCCCGCCTGGGCATTGGAATTCTTCTTCAGGGCAGGCTTATCGACCAAACCGCTCACGCTCAGACCAAAAAGGGGCTCGGGAATATCAATGCTATGCCCTCCAGCAAGGGGAATGCCCGCGGCCCTGCAGACGTCGCGAGCTCCTTCAATTACGCGCCCAGCCAGGGCAGCAGGGAGGCGTTCAATAGGCCAGGCCAGCAGGGCAAGGGCCGATATAGGCCGGCCGCCCATGGCATAGACGTCGCTCAATGCATTGGTCGCGGCAATGCGTCCAAAGTCGTAGGGGTCGTCTACAATGGGGGTAAAAAAGTCAACCGTTTGAACCAGTCCGCGCCCGTCGCCAAGGTCAATTACCGCTGCGTCGTCAGAATGCTCGTGCCCCACCCAAAGCATGGGCCAAAAATCGTCGGCGCGGATGCCGCTTGCTCCCAAAATACCCTGCAGGGCCTCAGGGCCCAGTTTGCAGCCGCAGCCTGATCCAGGGTTAAATTCCGTCAGTTTCATAAACTTCGTATAATTAATTGTGCAATTTCTTCGTCGCTTAGCCCGGCTCCGTTCACGGTTTCAATAACGCTGCCCTGCCGAAGGGCCAGGCTGTCGAGGTAGGTGCGGTCGTAGTAGTGCAGTGCTATTCGCGCCGCGTCGGCAAGGTTGCCTTGGTTCAGGAACTCAATGGCCGCTCGGGCGCTTTGGTCGCCAAGGCGCTTTGATATTTGGCGGAAGGTGTTGGTAAGTTCCTCGCTCGAAGCCTCACCATAGGCGGCAACGAGTCGGTCAATGCGTTCTTCAAGACTGCGCTCCAGAACTACAATTGGTGCGGACTTTTTAAGGTCAAAAAAACGCTGCTGCAGCCAAATGCGCCCGATGGACCGCGACTCGTCTTCGATCCAGATGCGCGGAATTCCCTCGAGTTCTGCCAATTTTAAGGCTCCATTGTTTTCAAACTGCTCGCTGCTTGGCTGGGGAAGCTCTCCAATTTGCCCAAAGGCCGAGCCCTTGTGGCTGGCCAAACCCTCGAGGTCCAGCACGGCCGCGCCTTGAGCCATCATGGCCCTAAGTACCTCGGTCTTTCCCGTACCGGTTAGCCCCGCCAAAACCACATAGGGCCTTGGGCTTGCCCATGACTCCAGCACCGCATGCCGGTAGGATTTATAGCCCCCGGGCCACTGCAGAACCTCATAGCCTGCCGTGCGCAGCAACCACGAAACGGATCCGCTTCGCTGCCCGCCCCGCCAGCAGTAAACCTCCACCGGGCT
>DBBY01000051.1 GCA_002292855.1 Flavobacteriales bacterium UBA972
AGAAAATGCTTGCTGAGGCCTAATCAATTAAACTATGGCACTGCGCATTGACATTATTTCTCCGGAACGCCAGCTCTACTCGGGTACGGCAACTGCCGTGCAGCTCCCGGGCACCGAGGGTCTGTTTCAAATACTGACGGACCACGCCCCAATCATGGCCTCGCTCACTGCAGGCCAGGTCAAAATTGACGGCGCGGCGGGGAGTGAGTTGGTGTCCATCGCGGGCGGAGTGGTTGAGGTTTCGGGCAATACCGTCACGGTACTGGCTCTTTAGCTTCACCAATATTTTAAAAGAATCGCCTGGCCTACGCCGGGCGTTTTTGATTGACGCCACTGCTAACTTAGCCCAATGTTCGGAGAGCCCCTTAATCCCATTTCTTGGTGGTGGTACGCCCTCGCGGTGTCGGGGCTTTGGGCCATAGGTCTGCTTTGGGTTCCAAACCAGCAAGGCAGGCGTCGGGCCCTTCGCTGGGGCGTTCAGCTTTGGGTGGAGGGCTGGCCCCTGGCCTGGGGAAACGCAATCACGCTTGCTTCTATGGGCTTGGCCGTCGGCTTGCTGTACTGGAGTTTTCAAATGGATCCGCTGCGGTCGGGGCTGGTCTTGGTACTCCCCTGGATCGTACACAGCATCGCGGGCATCGTCTGGAACGCGCTGCGCAGCCACCAGGCCTACCACCAGTTTCGCATGGTCCTTGTGCCTGTTTTGCTGCTCCTGGCCGTGCCTTTTGCCTGGTGGACCGTGGCGGGGAAGGACCCGGACCGAAACCTAAGCCTTGCCATCTTGGGCATTTCGTTTGTAGTCCTGTACTTAACCTCTTTAGCGAGAGCAGCTTATATTTATATAACATTGGGACCCGGGCCTTTATACTTTAGAATTGCCTACCTTTGCGCCCTGGAAGCGATTCCATGGCTATGGATCTATCATTGGTTGAGCGCAAACGCAAAGTAAAGAGCATCTTGGTCTCCCAGCCGGAGGCCCAAGTTGGCAATGTTCCCTACCTGCAACTCGCCGAAAAGCACAAGATCAAGCTCGACTTTCGCCCCTTCATTGAAGTTAAGGGTGTTTCTGCTGCGGAATTTCGCAAAGACAAAATTGCCATCAACGAATTCAAGTCGTTCATCTTCACCAGCCGCAACGCCATCGAAAACTTCTTTCGCATGTGCGAGGAGATGCGTGTAACGATAAATCCGAACTGGAAGTTCTTTTGCACCTCAGAGGCCGTTGCCTTTTACCTGCAAAAGTTCATTCCCTACCGCAAGCGCAAGATTTACCCCGCCAAGTCAAACATTAACGACCTGGTGCCTACGCTCAAAAAACAGCGCGGAGAGCATTTTTTAATGCCTACCTCTGACGTACTCAATCCCGAAGTGCCTGCCGCTCTCGAGGCCGCCAACATCAAATGGACGCGTGCCGTGATGTTCCAAACCGTGGCCGCGGACCTCAGCGACCTCAAGGAGGTGACCTACGACATGCTGGTCTTCTTTAGCCCCGAGGGAATCAAGTCGCTCTTTAAAAATTTCCCCGGATTCGTGCAAGAAGGAACCCGCATCGCGGCCTTTGGCAGCACGACCCATCAGGCGGCCCAAGAGCACAACCTCATTCTAGACGTAACCGTGCCCTCGCCCAAATTTGCATCGATGGCTCAGGCCCTAGAGGCCTACGTCGACGAAGCCAACAAGGGCAAGTAATGGCTGACTTGCGCTTCCCCCGCGAGGAGCGCCTTAAGTCGCGATCGTCCATTGCACTTCTATTTAGCCGAACCTCTAAAGGCGCAGCCCACGAAGGCTTGAGGCTCGTGTGGACCGCATCGCCCGAACCCTTGGTTCGCGGGGTTCAGGTGCTCGTGGCCGCCCCAAAAAAACAGTTCAAGCAGGCCACCGTCCGCAACCGCGTCAAGCGCTTGCTGCGCGAATCCTGGAGGCTGGAACGGGGCGACCTTCCCTCGCAGTGGCTCGAGGCCGGAACGCCCAAAATAATTGGCTTGATTTACACTGGCGCGGCCAATCCGACCCTAGTGGGAATGCGCGCCAGCCTTCGCGGGCTTTTGGATAAGGCCAAGTGGTAAAGGCCTCCTAGCTTCGCCGGCCCGGAACTTTGCCCATGCCGCGAGGCAGGCTATGGTAGACGGCCGAAGCGACCAGGACTACGCCCATAGCCCTCTCGAGCATGGACTCGGTGAGCAAAAGCAAGAGTACCGTGATGGCAAGAGCCTGCGCCCCGCGCTTCCAGGGCAATTGGTTGGCGCAGTAGGCAAGCCCAATTAGCCCAATCCCCATACCCAATAGGCCAATGCCCGCCCAAAGCTGAAGAAACTGGTTGTGCACATTGAGATGCCGCTTGATTCCAAAGCGGTAGTTCCACTCGCGGTAGACCCGGTCGAGCTCGGGCTGCACCCGGTCAACCCCATAGCCAAGCAGGGGTTGCTGCTCAATGAGCCTCCAGGCTGCCTTGGCCTGCACCACGCGGCTGTCCACCGATCCGGTGGCCCAGTAGGGGTCCGCCTTCAAGAATTTACCCAGGCCGCGCTTTGAGGGAAGAACTACTAAAAACAGGGAGATTAGGGCGCATACCGCCAGTACCTTGGGCAGCATTGCGCGCATCGTGGTCCGCCCCCAATACCACCAAAGGGCTCCAAGAGCTACTGCGACTATGCCCATTCGGCTGCCGGCAAGCAGCACCACAAAGGCAAAAAGGAGCAGCGCAAGCCGGCGCAGGGCCGGCGGAAACCAGGTGTCGGCAGAGAGCGCGGCCGCGGCAAGAGCCAGGTAGAGGGTGAGGTAGCTGTGCTGGTGGGCAAATTCCGCAAAATCGCGGTAGAGAAAGGGGCTAAGGCTCCCTGCCTTGATGGACTGAACGATTCCGTTGCCCAAAAGACCGAGGGCCAAAAGAATTCCGCCCGCAATGAGGCCACCGCTCCAAGCGCGGTGCTGCCGGCGCATTGCCAAGGGAATATAAATAAGGGGAGACCAGCGCAGCAGGGTTTCAAAGGAGGGAGCCGAAGTCCAAAGCGCACTGGCTGCAATGGCGGCGAATCCGGACCACAGTGCCAGATCTACGGGTAGGGGTCGCCATCTTCCTCGTGCGGAGGCCAGAGAGAGCAGGGCTGCCGCCGCAAAGGCTATTCCGCTCCCGAGGTCCCACCAAGGCATTAGAATCACTGCGGCGCGCACCAAATAGGCAGTAATTAGGCGTTCCACAGGAGCCAAGGTAGCCTAAAGGCCGTTTGCGGCCAAGCGGGGCAAACGGGGCGACAGACCGGTAAGTACCTCATAACTAATGGTTCCGCA
>DBBY01000055.1:0-871 GCA_002292855.1 Flavobacteriales bacterium UBA972
GACCTCTACCCCAACGGTGTCCTCAGCCAGGAATTTGACCTCGATGGCCTCGACCTGCGCCTCGAAGGGGCGCTCCGCCCCGGACATTTTCAGGGCGTTGCCACGGTGGTAAACCGACTTTTTGATTGGAGCCGTGCCGACCGCGCCTACTTTGGCCTCAAGGACTTTCAGCAGGTCGCCGTCGTCAAGAAGCTAGCGGCCCTTCGGGGCGGAATTCCCGAGATTGTAGCCTGCCCCACGCAACGCGACGCAGACGGACTGGCCCTTAGCTCGCGCAACCGACTCCTGACCCCTGCGATGCGAGCCTCCGCGCCCTTCATTTACCGCGCCCTGAGGTGGGCGGCCCAAGAGGTGGCCGAGTTCCCGGTACCCGCTCGAGGACTCAAGCGCGAACTGCGGTCTGAAATCGAACGATGGCCTGGCCTCAAGGTCGAGTCCATCGATTTCGTCTTTGCCGATACCCTAGAACCCCTGAGCGACCTGGAGCGCCCCGTCGACCGATACGGCCGCGACGTGCAGGTTTTGGTGTCGGTCTATGCAGGCGAAGTCCGCCTTATCGACAACAGCCCGTTGTACCTTTACAGGGCATGACCATAGAGGTACTTTACAGCAAAATCCACCGGGTGCGGGTCACCGGAGCGGAGCTCCACTACATCGGCAGCATCACCCTAGACAGCGAGCTCATTGACTCCGCCCGCCTGATTGAAGGCCAAAAGGTTACCATTGTAAACATCAACAACGGCGAGCGCTTCGATACCTACGTAATTCGCGGGAGCAAGGGCAGCGGAGAGGTTACCCTGAACGGCCCGGCAGCCCGGCGCGTGCACAAGGGCGACATGATCATTATCATCGCCTACGCCTCCATGAGCCC
>DBBY01000055.1:1050-22044 GCA_002292855.1 Flavobacteriales bacterium UBA972
AAGAAATGGGCAGCGCCAAGCTCGAGTGGATTGGCCTGAGCATGCTCGTGGGCCTGGGCGCCGTGGTCTCGCGCGGAATGCGTTGGAGGCTCGTACTGGATTCCATGGGCTACCGAAGTACCTCGTGGAGAACCTCTTATGCCATTGGAATCGGCTACCTGATCAACATGGTCTTCCCGCGGGCAGGCGAAGTCGCGCGGGCCACAGCCCTTAGGCGAAGCGACAAAATTCCGGTAGATGTGCTGCTCGGAACCATCATTGTGGAGCGCCTCATCGACCTCATAATCGTCTCAATTCTGCTGGGCCTCACCTTGATTTTGACCTACCCTGAGCTGCAGAAGCTCTTGGCCAGCACCCAAGGCAGTGAATCGGCGGCAAATGAGGGCGGAATTCCCTGGCTCTGGATTGCACTCGCTCTGGGGCTCCTTGCGGCTTGGCTCCTTCGCAAGCGCTTTTTTAAAACCTCGCTCGGCCAAAGGGTTCAGTCGTTTTTGCGCGGACTCTCCCAAGGGTTTACGAGCATTGTCCGCCTTGATAAGCCCTGGGCCTACCTGGGCCATACCGTCTTTATTTGGGCTTCGTATTTTGTGATGATCTACGTCTGCTTTTTTGCCATGCCTGCCACCGAAAGCATTCAAATCGATCAAAGCCTTTTTGTGATGATGGCGGCAAGCATGGGCATTGTGGTTCCGGTCCCAGGCGGAGTGGGTGCCTACCACTACTTGGTAGCCAAGGCCTTGGAGGTTTTGTCGGTTCCCTACCCCGAAGGCCTCGCCTTTGCCACCCTGGTGCACGCGTCGCAGACCATAATGCTGATGTCTACGGGCGTCATCGGATTTATCGGTCTGAGCCGTTTTAAAAACGACTGAGCCAAGCGCGTTGCGTACCTTGGTCGCTGCCATGGCCAAGATAAAAAAAGCTTTTGTTTGCCAGTCCTGCGGGGCGAATTTCCCCCAGTGGAGCGGTCAGTGCCGCGCCTGCGAGCAGTGGAACAGCATCGTAGAAGAAGTGGTGGAGCGCGCTCCCTCTGAGCAGGTTTGGATGGCCCCTGGCCAAAGCCGCATGCTCACGCTCGACCAAGTGGACCGCAGCGCCGAGCGCCGAATTTCTACCGGAGACAGCGAGCTCGACCGCGTTCTAGGGGGCGGATGGGTTCCGGGGTCGCTCAGTCTTCTGGGTGGTGAGCCGGGCATCGGCAAGTCTACCCTAATGCTTCAGGTCGCCCTCAATTCAGGCGCCAAAGCCCTCTACGCCAGCGGCGAGGAGAGTGCTGAACAAATTCGGATGCGGGCCGAGCGCATCGGCTTTGACGGGCCCGGATGCCACGTTCTCGCCGAGGTTTCTACTTCAAAAATTCTGCAGGCCGCCGAGCAGCTCAAGCCCTCGCTATTGGTCATCGATTCCATCCAAACAGCCTACAACCCCCAGTTGGATTCTGCCGCCGGCAGCGTGGGTCAGATACGCGAGTCTGCGGCGGAGTTTCTTCGCTACGCCAAGGCAAGGCATGTGCCCGTGGCCCTCATTGGGCATATAACCAAAGAAGGCAGCCTCGCTGGGCCCAAGGTGCTTGAGCACATGGTCGACGTGGTGCTTCAGTTCGAGGGCGACAAGCACCACTTGGTTCGCACCCTGCGCGCGCTCAAAAATCGATTCGGGTCCACCCAAGAGCTTGGTTTGTATGAGATGGCCGAGCGCGGACTTCAGTCGGTGGCCAACCCTTCCGCATGGCTGCTGGGCCAGCGCGGCGAAGGATTGAGCGGGTCGGCCATTGGAATTACCGCCGAGGGCCTTAGGCCGCTTTTGGTCGAGGTCCAGGCCCTGGTTTCAACCGCCGTCTACGGCACGCCCCAGCGCAGCTGCACGGGTTTTGACACGCGCCGCCTGAACATGCTGCTCGCCGTTCTTGAAAAGCGCTGCGGATTTCACTTGGCCAGCAAAGACGTTTTTCTCAATGTGACCGGGGGTTTGCGCGTAGACGACCCCGCCCTAGACCTCGCCGTCTGTGCCGCAATTCTGTCGAGTCAAGAAGACCGCCCGATTCCGCATGGCGTGGCCTTCGCCGGCGAGGTAGGCCTAGGCGGAGAACTGCGCCCCGTGGCCCGCATGGAAGCCCGAATTCTTGAGGCCGGCCAGCTCGGTTTTGACTATGTCTGGGGTGCGAAAACTCCGGGACTTCCCAAAAAAATTCACGGGCTTAACTACGTGGCTTTGGATCGAATCAGCCAAGTCATCGACAACCTTTTTTAAGGCAAAAAGCCAGATCCCTAAGGACCTGGCCTGCTTTGCTTGAGCGCCCGTCAGGGCTTGAGGGGTTTTGGCTTAGCCCTGAATCAACTCAGCCAGCTCTCCCAAATTGGGAGTTATGATGATCTCGGTGCGGCGGTTTTTAGCCTTGCCGTCGGGGTAGTCATTGGGCGCCACAGGCAGGTGCTCCCCGCGTCCTGCAGCCTGCACGCGCTGGGGCTTTACGCCCTGCTTCACCAAAATCTTAACCACGCTGGTGGCGCGCATCACCGAGAGGTCCCAGTTGTCTTTGACGGCGGTCTTGCCATTGAATTCGTCGGAGTCCGTGTGGCCCTCTACCGCTATTTTAAGGTCCTTGTTTTCGTTGAGCACCTTGGCAAGTTCCGACAAAGCACTGGAGCCGTCGGGCTGCACCTCCCAAGAGCCGCTTGCAAACATGAGGCGGTTGTCTAGCGAGACATAAACCTGGCCGTTGCGCATCGATACGGTGAGGCCCCTGTCTTTGAAGCCCAAAAGGGCGTCGGCCAGGCGCTGGCGCAGGTAGGCCGCTGCGCTGTCTTTGCGGCTAATTAGGCTTTGGAGCTCTGCCACGCGCTGCTCCCGAAGCTTGAGGGCCTCCTCAAGGCCCGTCAGGCGGTCTTGCTCGCGCTTGAGCGAGTCTTCTTTGGCTGCAAGGCGAACGGCTAAGCCCTCCATGCGCTCGAGCATCGTCTTGTTCTCGGTCAAATTCTGCTGCACTAAGCGGCTGTTGTTCTGAAGGGCATACTCGTAGTTGGAATTCAAGTCCCGGTAGGCCCGCTGCAGTTTGCGCGACTCAACGCCGAGCGCTGTGGTGTCCTTAATGGCCATGTCCAGGGCCGCAAGGGCCTTGGCTTTTTGGGCATCGCTCTCGCTGGCAGCAATCCGCGCCCGCTCGGCCTCGACCTTGAGCGCCTCTGCGCGCTGGACTGAGCTGTCATAGGATGACTGCAGTTCGCTGTACTTTTTAGGAGAAACGCAGGCGCTGAGGAGCGCGATTGCGGCTAGGGCCGCGACAGTGTGAATACGCATAATACGAAGGTAGTTAACTCCAACGGAGTCGCATGGGTGCATGATCCGAAAATCGAGCCAAACCATCGTAGGAGGCATCCAAAACCCGTTCAGGGGCATTGGTTATCCAGTGGTCAATGCGCCATCCCTTGTTGCGGTCGCGTGACCCCGAGCGCGGACTCCACCAGCTGTAGACCTCCCGCTCTGCGCTATGGCCCAGGCGAAAGGCGTCGTGCCAACCCTTGGAGGCAACGCGACCAAACCATGCGCGCTCCTCGGGGCTAAAGCCGGGCTTGCCGTCCAGGCGCAGGGGGTCGTGCACGTCGATGGCCTCCGGAGCTAAATTCAAGTCTCCGCCCAGCACCACGGTGCCCGTCTGGCGCTCAAGCCACAGCTCGAGGTGGGTTAGCGCTTGAAGCTTAAGTTCTTGACGCGCTGGCTTGGAGCTGCCTGAGGGGAGGTATGCATTGAGCCAAATTTGGCCGTGCACGTTGATTGCGGCGTAGCGCCCTTCGCCCATCAGGCCATCGGGCAGGCTGGGCACCTCGGCTTCGGGCCACGGAGTCCGGCTTAAAATAGCCACCCCGCTGTAGCCAGGCCGGTCGGCAAGACTAGCATGTACCGCCCAGCCTTCAAGGGCTGATTCTATGGCAGCGAGGTCGTTCCATTGGAGTTCCTGCACAAAAACAAGGTCCGGATTCTCGGCATCAAGCCAAGCACCCAGACCCTTGCGCAATGCGGCCCGAAGCCCATTGGCATTGAGGCTAATAGCCTGCACTCCCTAGTTCAGCACCAAGGTTGAGGTACCAATCTTGGCGTTATCGCTGAATACCTCAACCGTGTAGGTGCCCGGCTTGAGCGTCGAATTCAAGTCAAAGGCGGCGCAGCTTTGAACCTGCTTACCCTCGTAGGTAATGTCGGTCTTGGCCGAGAAGTAGATGGTCTCGGTACCCACCTTCATAGAGCGCTCCTCGCTTTGGCTGGGCAAAACCCGACCGTCTGGAGTGTTAATGCGCATGTACACCGTGCGCTTTGAGGTTTCTGCAATGGCATTCTGAGCCACCGTGAAGCAAGCCTTGATGCGCTTGGCTTTTCCGGCTGATGCGGTGGGCTTCTCTACCCCCTTAGCATTAAGCGACACGGCATTGGCCTCGAGCGCCGACAATTGAAGCTTGAGGGCAGTGGTAACCTTGCTGGTGAGGTTGGAGTTTTGAGTGTTCAACTCGGCATTCTTGACTTTCTCGCTACCCAACTCATTGTCTACTAAACGTTTTGCTTCGCCTAAGACGGCATAAGCCTTGTTGACGGAGTCCACCTGGCTGGTAAGGCGGGCCACCGACTTGCGGAGGTCGTTCACCTGGCTGCGGTACTTGGCCAACTCCGATTGCGAAGCATTCTTGAGGCTGGTGATTTCTTCAATCGTGGCGTTGAGTCGGGCTGTCTCGGCAATGACGTAGCTGTTCATGCTGTCGTTTGCGGCAACCTGACCAATTAAATCGCGCTTGTACTCCTCGAGCTCGCTTACCAGAATGGATTTTTCTTCTTCAAGGTCTTGCACTGCCGTGTTGCGGTTCAGGGCAAAAAAACCAATAGCCAAAATCACGGCAATTAAAAGGCCGATAACTGTTTTTTGTCGTTTAGAGGACGAGTCGTTGCTCATAGTAGTAAAATTTTGCACAAATGTACCACATTCTAAGAAGCGCACTAAGTGCCTCCCTACCGCTACCCTGCGCAGCATGCGGCCAGTTAGTTATGCAGAGCAGCGCTCCCCTCTGTGCGGCCTGCTGGGCGGGCATCTACCTCGGCGGCCATCCCAAACCCGTGAGCCTGTCGTTCAGCCAATGGGGCTGGTCTTGGCTCCCTTTTGAACTCAATGTGGTCAGGCAGAGTATGGCAGCCCTAAAATTCAGGGGCCGGGCGGACCTTGGCCTGCTTTTGGGGGCTGCCATGGCAAAGAACCTTGAGCGTCCCCAGGTTGACCTGCTCGCCCCCATTCCCCTAACCATGCAGCGGCGCTATGCCCGGGGCTACAACCAGGCGGAGCGGATTGCCCAGGGCCTTGGCCGAGTCTGGGACTTGCCCGTCGCCCAAGATCTTTTGTCGCGGCCGTCCACGTGGAGTAAGCTGCTGGTGCCCAAGCAATCATCGCTGAGCAGGGCCAAGCGCAGCCGAATCTATGGCGCCTACGACGTTGCCGAGCCCGAGCGATGGCGAGGGATCCGCATTGCCCTGGTCGACGACACCCTGACTACCGGGAGCACCTTGAATGCTGCGGCCGAGGTCTGCATTAAAAAAGCCAGAGTAGCGGCTATTATACCGCTTACCCTGGCTTATGCTTCGCGTCGGGCAACCTAATGCCTTTCGCTTGATCTAGCGCTCGATTACCACGCGCTGCACTCCAATTGCTTCCTCAGTTTGCACCTCAAGCAGGTAGATGCCCGAGGCAAGTGCGCGCAGGTCAAGATCAAGGGTCGATGTACCGGCATTGAACTGACCCTTGGTCCAAGACAGCTGCGCTCCGGTTAGCGAAAGCACACGAACCTCTGCAGTTCCTGCAGACGGCATGGGGAACTCGACGCGAACCAAGCCGCTTGTAGGATTAGGGAAGATGCGCATGCTGCTCACGAATTGGTCGCTAAGCCCGACACTAAAGTTCAGCGTTGTATTCGCCGACCCACAATCATTGGTCGCCGTAGCAACTGCCGAGGCGGGGCCGTTGGTTCCAAAGGTCTGAACGGTGCTCGCTCCGGTTGCGATGCCTCCGTTGCTGAAGACCCAACTCACCCCAGTGGCATTGGCTACCGTGGCATTGAACTGAATCGTTACCGGGTTCAATGAAAGAACGGTGTAGCTCGCACTTACCGTGGGCAAGGGGGCGCTGGCAGTCGTAACCGACGCAGGCGAAGACCATGGGCTGGTTCCGCTGCTGCAGAGCGACTGCACATAAACATGGTAGGCCGTATTCGGCAGCAGTCCCGTCAAAACAGTGGATCCGCCCGCAATGGCCGAGACCAGGGTACCAGAGCCTGGAGTGAAGCCGGCAAGGCCATACTCCACGTTGCTGCTGACCGCTGAACTCGCTGGGGTCCAGGTTACCGTGGTGCTGGTACAGGTGGTACTGCCCGCTGCATTGACCCCTACCGGAACGGCGCAGGGTGAGCATTGAGCTACAAAGCTGTTCCAGGTGCTGCCAGAAATCAAGGTCGAGTTAAAGGGCATGGTCGAGAGGGTGTCGCCAAAGGGTCCCACCAAATCAAAGCCCATTTCTCCAGGATAGGATCCCGCATTAGTAACCACAATCCGCACGGAGTCGCCTGCACAGAACTGCACGGTCTGGGTGGAGGCAAAACCGGTCGCAAAGGTGAAGTCTTTGACGCTAACCCAAGATCCCGATATCTTTTGCTGGGCTGTGATTAATCCTCCGTTCCAACCGTCACCCCACGAGTCCTTCATGTACATGGTTGACGTACACTGGTTTGCTGGCGGACAAAGGGCCGTAGTAACCGTGTAGGGACCCGCCCAGCTCGACTTGTCGTTGGCCGAGCAGCTGTCTCTGATGTACATATCGTAGGTCGTTCCAGCGGACAAGCCGGTAATAGTGTAGGGGCTGCTCACGTTCCAGGCCGTGGTTCCGTTGGCTCCGGTACCGGTACCCGTCCAGAACCCCACAGGGCCCCACTTAACGTTGGATCCGGCCGGGGTTCCCGAAACGGCAGACCAAGCCATTCCAACCGACGTCGTAGAAAGGGTGCCCGGAACAACGGCTCCGATGGGCTCAGGGCAGGTCGGAATCACTTCTACCACCAAGTTGTCAAAGAAGACGTCGGGACCAAAGCCAGAATGCGCCACAAAGCGGAAGATTGCTTGAGCACCAACCCAAGTAGTAGGCAGGTAGACGGTGGTATCCACGAAGGTTCCGGGGCTGGTAAAGCCTGATCCCGAGGTATTGAATGAGGGCCCCGATAGCTTCACGAGGGTATCCCAAGCAGCGGCAGTCACCGTCTTGCCCAGGAGGTAGAGTCGATCATTGGGATAAGCCGACATGTACTGGTGCGACCACTCAAAGGTCGCTTGCGCCGCAGCAGAAATCGTTACGGGACGCGAAGAAATAGTCGCGTAGTTGCCATCGGTCCACGACCAGAAGTTGCCGCGCATGGCTTGACCCGTGGGCATCGCGTACTGCATCATTGTTTTGGTACCCGCACTGGTCCAGCACTGCAGCGGACTCAAATCAAAGTTGTCGGTGTAGGGCATGGCTACGCCAAGGCAGCTGGTGGTGAAGTTAATCGGACCATGCCAAGGAGCGCGGGTCGTAGCGCCGCACGAGTCGGCAATCCATGCCGTATACACCGTATTCGGAGTCAAGCCGGTTATGGTGTAGGTCGTTCCAAGCGTATTGGCTACGCTGGCCACTGCTCCGGTACCGGGATTAAATCCTGAAGGACCCCAGGCAATGGTGGCTCCAGGTGTATTGACTCCGCCATGGGTCCAAGAAATCGTCGCCGACGTTGCTGCAGCAGAGGCGCTGCCCGAAGTCGCAGGCAAGCAGGCCGGCTGGGTCTCATAAACCACATTGTCAAGGTAGGCAGTGTTAAAAGTAGTCGTGGTGCGAAACGACACATGCTTAAATCCAGCCGGAACCACCGGGAATGGAACCGTGTACTCGTCCCAGTTGTCGGTGAGCACAATAGTAGCCACCGGCACAAAAGAACCGGGGTTGGACGGCGTAGAAAGCACTCCAACTACCAGGCTCGTGGTGGACCAGGTAAAGGCTTTTTTGGCGCGGAACCGAATCTGACCGGTCCCATTGGCTAAATCGCTAAACATGGGCGAAATAATGCCTGCGCCAACGGTGGATCCCGAACTAAACTCGGCAAAGTTGGGCGCGGAATAGGCCGCATTGGTTCCGGTCGACACCTCCAAGGTGGCGCCGTTGTTGACAAACCAGCAGTCGGGCAGGTCGTTGACTACCAGGTTATCAAAGTTTTGACTGTAACCATTAGTCAGGGTGAAGCCAGCACAAAGGGTTGAAAACGTGTAGGGGCCGGACCAGATGGAGTTTCCTGCGGTTCCGCAGAGGGCCATTACATAAAAGTCGTAGTCCGTTTGAGGCGTTAAGCCCAGGGCCACGAGCGAGGTAGTAGAAACCGTATCGCTGCTGCCGGTGCCGATGTTAAAGCCCGCAGGACCCCATTGTACTGCAAAACTGCTCGCGCCACTCTGCCAGCTTAGGTTGGCCGAAACGTCGGTAACCGAAGGGGTGCCCAACTGAAGAGGCTCCGGACAGGCTGGTTGCGCCTCAACGGTTATAAAGTCTACAAAGAGGTCTGGACCCCAGTCCGACCAGCCAAAGAGCTGCACCACCACAGTGCTTCCCACCATGGAGGCGGGGAAGTAAGCTACCGTATGCGAAAACACCGAAGCGGGCGAGAAAATTGAGGCACCCGGGGTATTAAAGTTGCTTCCTTTGAGCGTGAAAATGTTGGTCCAAGTGGTTCCGTTCACGTCTCGAACTCGGAGCGTCAAACTATCATCGGGGTAAAAGCTTGACGACTGGTGCGACCAGTCCACTACTGCGCGCGCGGGAACAGTAAGTGCGATAGGCGCAGACTGCAGAATGTAGGAATCGTCGTTATTCGAGAAAAAGTCCGCCCGAGCATAGGTTACCCCGCCCGTGCTGTAGCCCTGCCAGGGGACGGTGCCGGTATTGTGGGACCAGCAGTTCGGCGGGAAGGTCGCGAAGGTCTCGGTCGTTGGCAGCGTTAGGGTTGCGCACGAAGTACAGAAGGCAATTGGCCCGGCCCAGCCCGAAGTGCCACTGCCTGTTGATGCACAGTTTCGACGAACATAAACGTCATAACAGGTATTCGCCGTTAAACCCGTAATCTGCTTGCTCAGCGAGGTGCTCGTTACGGTGGTTCCAGATCCTACGGTGAATCCCGGCGCTCCATACTGAATGTCAAATGCTGTACCAGCAGAGAGGTAGTTTAGGGTAGCCTGGGTCGCAGAAATACCGGTCACACTTAGGGTCCCTGGAATCGGGCAGGCCGGCGGAGTATTGGTTACCCGTACCGTGTAGTCGTGAACCGAGCCCCACAGGTAGGAGGCGCAGGGAGTCGCAGTCGATGCAGCCCCGCCTTCATAGAGCATCACGCGCAAGCGAGTCCGCCCCAAGGGGGCATTTAAGGGAACCGTGAAGGCAAAGGCAGCATTAAATGCGGTCGCAGACTGGGGTGCGGTCAACGAAGACCCCCAGGTGCCTAGTTCTTCGCCGGCGTCGGTAAAATCGCCGTCAGCGTTGTAGTCCATCCACACGCGGCCAAAAGAAGAATAATTGCCCCCACAGGTTCCCATCAGGGCCTCAAGGGTGTAGGATGTGCCACGGCTAACGTCGGCAGAATCAATCAGCGTAAAATCGCGAACTCCCAAAACGGCTGGGCAGGTCGTGGGATTGCTGATTCCGTAGTTGTCTCCCTGCAAAAAAACATTGCGGATCTCGGTATCGGCCAAAGAAGTTGGGCCGCCGGTCATGCAGTAGCTTTGGGCCCCGGCGCTCAAGGATGCGCTCAGTAATAGGATGCCAAAAAGGGATTTTAAAAGTGTAGGTTTGTGCATGATGCGAGGCTTAATAAAAATAATTTATACCGCAAATGTCGCTCTTTAATTGCACAATGCGAACGCTCGTTAACTCATTGCCTCTCAGCCTTGCCGCAATGGCACTTGCAGCAGGCTGTGCTTTGCCCGCACCACCCGACGGAGGACCCCGCGATTCCGAAGGGCCGAAGGTGGTGGAATCCAACCTGGCCTTGGGCGCGACCTCTTCAAACCCGGCATTCTTGTCATGGACCTTTGACGAGTACGTGGTGCTGAACAATCCGAGTGCAAGCATACGCTGCTCTCCTCCCTTGCCGGGTCAGCCGAGCTATAGCCTTCAGGGTAAAACGCTTAAAATTAAATGGGAAGGCGCCCTTCTGCCCGACCGCACCTACCTGATTCAGTTCGGGAACGGAGTGCGCGACCTGCACGAGAACAACCCCATGAGTGAGCCCTACTGGGTCTTTGCTACGGGGGCGAAGATTGATTCCGGCCAAATCCGAGGCGTGCTGCTCAACCCCTTAACCGGCAAGCCTTGGGACAACCAAGCCGTGGTGCTGCATGCGGCAGACGCTCCTGATTCCGCAGTTTTTACGCCCCCGGTGTACGGCTCGCGCAGCGGCAAGGACGGTAGCTTCACCCTGCCCTACCTGGCCGACGGCCGCTACCAAATCTTCGCGTTCAGTGACCCCGACGGCAATCTTCAGCTCGGAACCGGCGAGAAATCGCCGGTAGCTTGGTTCCCTCAGCCCGCGGCAGCCGGAGACAGCCTTGTACTGTGGCTTGCGGACCCCGCAGCCAAGCAGGACAGTGTAGCTCTACTTAGGCAGCTTCCCGCGGACTCGTCTGGGGTATTCAAGCTGACGGTATCCCCAGCCTCAGAGGGACCCTGGGTGCACCAACTGCGGCGCGACGGGATCGTGGTATGGCAGGGTTCCGGAGCGAATTCATGGACGCTCGAAGGCCTTAAGCCTGGCAAGTACCAACTTCAGAGTTTCTTGGACGGGAACCAGAACGGTCGGCTTGACGCGCCCAACTGGTGGACCCGCACCGAATCAGAACTCCCCCTAGCCGACCCCGAAGCGATCGAGGTTAGTGTTGGCTGGACGGTAGAGCGCCAGTGGCTTCCGGGGGCATCCCGAGCACCGCAAACGGGTCCTGGTCCGCCAGAAAAGGGAAGCGCTTCCGCACCGCCGCAAGGTGAATCGAGTCCCAAACTGCGGTAATTAACGCGGGTTCGTGCAGGGGGGCGGAGGCCAAAAGGTCGCCCCATGGTCCGATAATTCGGCTTGCACCGCTGTGGTCTACTCCAAATCCGTCTACACCGATTCGGTTGACTCCGGCGACGTAGCATTGGTTTTCCATAGCGCGGGCGGCAAGCAGCGTAGTCCAAGCGGTTTCACGGGCTTCAGGCCAATTGGCCAAAACAAGCAGGCCGTCGTAGGCCGGACTCCCATCGGAATCCAGGGTGTTACGAAGCCAAACCGGGAAGCGCAAGTCAAAGCAAACGGCCAGGCGCAATCGCCATCCGCGCCAGGTAACCACCACGGCGTCTTCGCCACGGCTAAAGTCCTGGTGCTCGCCCGCTACCGCAAAAAGGTGGCGCTTGTCTGCGGTGCTGGTGCGTCCGTCGGGCTCCACCCAAAAAAAGCGGTTGGCCACTTTGCCCGACTGGTGCGGAGCAAAGACCGAGGCCCCCACGGCGCAGTCAAGTTCCGCGGCAAGAGCCGCCAAAAACTCCACGGCCTCAGCGCTCTTGGTTGCAACCTCTCGGGCGTTTTGCGTGGCAAATCCCGTGGCAAATGCCTCGGGCAAAAGCAGGACGTCTACCTCGCCGCGCTGGGGCAAAAGGGCGCGAATTAGGGCAAAATTGGCTTGGGGGTCGCACCAGGCAATGCCGTACTGCAGCAGGGCGATTCTCAGGGGTTGGGCGCTACTGGGCATCGGGCAAAAGTAGGGGAATGTCTTTGATCAGCTGGTCCACGGCCTTGGGGTCGGTGCCGTCGTAGTAGCCGCGCAGGCGGCCCTTGGCGTCAATCAAGACGAGGTTCTCGGTGTGAATAAAGGAGTGCTCGTCCCAGCCTTGACCCTCCTCAAGAACCGCAAAATAACTGGTGCGCGCAAGGCGATTCAGCTCGGCCGCATCGCCGGTCAGCAGCCACCATTGCTGGGGGTCGCAACCGTTTAGGGATGCGTAGTCCGCCAAAATGGGAACGCTGTCGTAGTCGGGCATGGCCGTATGCGACAAAATTCGAAGCCGCCCGTCTGCCGCAAAGGCGTCCTGAACGCGGCGCAAGGAGGCAGCCATGTCGACGCAAATACTCGGGCAGGTGGTGAAAAAATAGCTCACTACGCGGACTTTCCCCTCGACGTCGGCAGCGCTGCGGCGCGTTCCGCTTTGGTCCAGGAGTTCAAAGTCCGCCACGACGTGGTTCATGCCCACGGACTCCATGCTGTCGGCCACAATGGCAGGATTCAGGTCAGAGGGATTGAGTATTGGGAGTTGCCGTTCTGGGCTCATTATTCGAAACGCCACCGCCACGCCCACGGCAAAAATGCTGAGTAAAATAAGTACTTTGGCTAGCTCTGGCTTGGTAAGCCCGAGGACCTTTTTTGGCTCAATCATTGCTGCAAAGTTCGTGAACCTTAACTTTAAGCCATGGTAAAAAATCTCGTAATCGCAGGAATGCTCCTTTTGGCGGCCTGCACTCCCGAAGGCAACGAGGTTATGCTCGAAGTATCCGTTCAGCCCAAATGGAACGGGCAGGATTTGACCTACCAAAACCTTGGCTTGGTTCACCCCCAGACGGGCGACACCTTTCGCTTTGACCGCAGCGACATGCTGCTCTCTGACATTGCGCTAATTAAGGAAGACGGCAGCCTTTTGCCCCTTGTCACGCAGGACGGAGAGCCTCTTTTTGCTTTTTTTGCCAAGGGCAAGCCCTGGACGTTTGACGCACCAGACAACATTCCCAAGGGTCACTACCGGGGAATCAGCTTTATGGTTGGCCTGGACTCTGCCATTAATTATGGAGATCCTTCAGTTTGGAAGGTGGGGCATCCCCTCAACCCAACGGTAAACAGCCTTCATTGGGGCTGGCAAGGGGGCTATGTCTTCATGGCGCTCGAGGGCTTTTACAAGGAATTGGGCGAGTCAAAGCCCTTTTTGTACCACATTGCCACTCTCGAAAACCGCATGCCGGTCGTCGTTGAGGGAGACCTTCACCTAACCGGGTCCCGCAAGCTGATTCTAAACTGGAATGCCGACCGGCTCTTTTATGGCGCGCACGGAATCCGTCCTGAAGAAGACGGTTCGTTCTCGCACAGCACCTTTGACGGCGGCGTTGCCAACCGAATTTCTCAAAACGCCCGCCTTTCGTTTGAATGGGTTGCGCTAGAAAACCGAAAATGAGGCTTTTTGTCGTTGTCGCGTTAGCGGTCGCTGCAGCATCCTGCGCAGACGAGGTTCCAAGCACCACTCCTTTTGCGCTGGTGGTTCCACAGGGATTCTCCCCTCCGCCCTTGCCCGCAGACAATCCGCTGACGGTCGAGGGCGTACTCTTGGGTCGCCGCCTTTTTTATGACCCCATTTTGTCGCGCGACTCCACCCAAAGCTGCGGCAGCTGCCATAATACAGGCTTTTCAATGACCGACAACGGGCAGCGCTTCTCGGTGGGAATCACCAACGCCGTCGGCGACCGAAACAGCATGCCCCTGCACAATTTAGCCTATCATTCGGCCTTTTTTTGGGACGGCCGCAGCCCCACTTTGCGCGAGCTTACCTTGGTTCCGATTCAGGATCCGCGCGAAATGGACAACACCATTCAGGCGGTTTTGACCTCGCTCAATGCCAGCCCAACCTACCGCGATCTTTTTTGGAAGGCCTTTGGGGTTAAAACCGTTAGCTCCGAAGAATTGGGCCTCGCCGTAGAGCAATTTATGCTGACCATCATGAGCGGAAACAGCAAATTTGACCGCCATCTGCGCGGAATAGAGAGCCTCAACGCCCAAGAACTCGAAGGGCTTCGCCTTTTTAATGGAGAAGCAAACCCCAATGCTCCCATGCGAGGAGCAGACTGCTTTCACTGCCATGGCGGAGCCTTATTTACCAACAATAAGTTCACGAACAACGGGCTCGATGCCACCACTACTGACCCCGGCTTGGGCGCCGTGACGGGAAACCCAAACGACCTGGGTAAATTTAAAACGCCATCCCTTCGAAACATTGCCTACACTGCACCTTACATGCACGACGGTCGTTTTCAAACACTTATGCAGGTAATCAACTTTTACAACAACGGAACCCACGCAAACTCTCCCAACATCGACCCGTCGATGGGCGACATTACGCGACCAGGAGGTTTGGGCTTAAACCTCCAAGATCGCATGGCTTTAGTTGCCTTCTTGAACACTTTGAGCGACCCTTCCATAGAAACCGATACCCTCTTTCAAAATCCCTTTAACTAAAATGAAAAAGCTTTTTATTAGTCTCATGTTGCTGGTTTCTGGTTCTGCTTTGGCACAGACATCCGAGGTGACGTTTTGGGTTAACGGCGTGTGCGGAATGTGCGAGAAGCGCATTGAGTCCGCCTTGATTAACAGCCCCGGGGTAAAGTTTGCCGACTGGGACATAGAAACACTCCAAGTAAAGGTGGTCTATAATTCCAAAAAACTCAGCGAGCAAAAACTTCATGAAATAGTTGCCGGAGTGGGCCACGATACCCAAAAAGTCCGCGCCAAAGACGAGGACTACGCCAAAGTAAACGGCTGCTGCAAGTACCGAACCCTTGACAAGCATTGATGCTTAGAGGCTTTTGGCTCCTGGCGCTGGGGCCTTGGGTGGCACAGGCTCAAGTGCGCGATACGATAACCCAAATCGGGCAAGTCGAGGTGCGTGCCTCCACCCCCGATGCCGTGGTACAGGCGCGGTCCACCACGCTCACTACGTCTATTGGGCGCGGAGAACTCAAAAAAGCGGCCTGCTGCAACCTGTCGGAGAGCTTTGAAACCAACCCATCGATCGACGCGGTCTTTACCGATGCGATTACGGGAACCCGCCAAATTCAACTGCTCGGACTCGACGGCAAGTACGCCCAGATTCAAACCGAAATGACGCCCCTGGTGCGCGGACTTTTGGCCAACAGCGGGCTTCAGTTTGTGCCCGGAAGCTGGGTAGAGGGCATTCAGCTCACCAAGGGAATCGGTGCGGTGACCAATGGTTTTGAGAGCATGACCGGCCAGGTCAACGTGGAATTGATTAAGCCCGACGAGGGAATTAGCCCTGAAAACCCCAGAAATGCCAAGGCAAATGCCTACCTGGCGAACTCTGGAAGAATGGAGGTTAATTGTGAATTTGCCCAGCGCCTCAGCGACAAGTGGACGGTCGGAACCCTACTGCACGCCAACCAAACCCGATGGTTCCGCGACATGAACCACGACGGCTTTGCCGACAATCCGCTGGGCGGTCAGCTCAACGGAATGATCAGGGCGCGGTACTGGGGTCAAAACGGTTGGGAGGGCATTTTTACCCTCCACGGCCTGCAGGACCAGCGCGACGGAGGGCAACTCGGCGAGGATCGCCCTGCGCTGCCCTGGACCTCTTCGGTGGTTCAAAAACGAAGTGCCTTTACCTCCAAAACCGGATGGGTCAATCCCGACGACCCCGACATGAGCGTGGGAATTATTGTGCACGGCTACCAGCAGTCGCTTAACGCTGACCTAGGGCCAAGGGCGCTACAAAGCAGCCAGCAAATAGAAGGAAGCCAACGGGGAGGCCTAGTGCAACTTCTCGTGCGCGAGGGCGGCATGGGCTGGTACCAAACCTCGGGCTTGAGTTGGTCCCTAGACCGGTACGTCATGGACTGGCATCATCCTGGTATAGCCCACGACGATGCCTGGACGGAGTCCGCTCCAGGTGCCTTTAGCGAGTGGACCTTGGAGCCCTCAACCAAGGTGACCTTGGTGCTGGGAAGCCGACTGGACTGGCATTCTGTGGCGGGATTGCAGCTAAGCCCGCGCGCTCATTTGCGCTACGCACCGAGCAGCAAATTGACCTTCAGGGCAGGACTTGGGCGCGGATTCCGAATGGCCATGCCCGCCGTGGAGTCCCTGGGTCGCTTTGCCAGCGCCCGGACCGTCAACCACGCAGTAGCGCCTTGGGGCGATGCCCAGAATCTGGAGATGGGTTGGACCTACAGCGCCTCGGCCGTATGGAATTACGTGGCAAACTACTACCCGGGCAGTGTGGTGGTCGACGTGCAGGCAAGCAACCTCAGCAAGGCCCTGCTGCTCGATTTCTACCAATCGGGCAACGAGGTTATGCTGTATTCCAGTGCCATGCAGTCCCGGAGTGCAAGCCTGCAATGGGAGCACCAATTTTCTAAGAATTGGAAGGGGCGAGCCGCCTACCGCCTTCAGGACGTGCGCGGACGCTACCTCGGAATCTGGGACCATGTTCCCTATGTGGCTCCTAGGCGGATTATGCTGCACGCAGAGTACCAGTTCCGCAATAAATGGTTTGCCAACGCGACCTGGCAGCACTATGCGGGCATGGCCTTACCCCCTGGACCCGGCGACGAGGTTCTGCGCGAAACAAGTCCTGGCTTTGCTCTGCTCCACGGGCAAATTCGCAGGGTAACCAAGTGGGGAGACGCCTACTTGGGGGTAGAAAATGCACTCAATGTGCGCCAAATGATGCCCGTGCTCGGCGTGGTAGACCATCTTGACGACCATCGATTTATGGGGGCTGATGAGGCTGCCTTTCAATCGTCTTTTGACGCGACCCGCGTCTGGGGTCCCGTTTTTGGCCGCATGTTCTACCTTGGCATCAACCTTGCTCTAATTGGCGTTGATGAATAATTCGGTAATACAGCTGCGCGCAATTACGCGTGATTTTAAACTGGGAGGCCAGACCGTCCAGGTGCTGAAGGGCATCGACCTCGACATACAACGGGGCGAATACGTGGCGCTAATGGGGCCCTCGGGGTCGGGCAAGTCTACGCTTATGAATTTGCTCGGCTGCCTCGATACGCCCACCTCAGGCACGTACGTGCTGGCAGACCGCGACGTGAGCGGCATGGCCGAGCAAGAGCTCGCCGAGGTCCGCAACCAAGAAATAGGATTTGTATTTCAAACGTTTAATCTGATTCCGCGCCAGACCGCACTCGATAACGTCGCATTGCCCCTGGTTTATGCGGGCATAGGTAAAGAAGAACGGTTAGAACGGGCGGCCGAGGTGCTGCGCTCTGTGGGCTTAGGCGACCGGATGCACCACCAACCCAACCAACTCTCGGGCGGACAACGCCAGCGCGTGGCAATCGCCCGGGCCCTGGTAAACAAACCCTCGCTCATTCTGGCCGACGAGCCCACGGGAAACCTTGACTCCACAACTTCTGACGAAATTTTGAAGCTGTTTGACGAGATCCACGCGGCCGGAAACACCCTGGTAGTGGTGACTCACGAAGAAGACGTTGCGCGGCACGCCAAGAGGGTGATTCGCCTGCGCGACGGAATTATTGCCGACGCAGGCAGCCATTAAGTTCCCTAAGCATTATGACCAATCCAACTTTTGAGGCGGAGTTTCAGGCCCTTCAGGGAGCCGCTCCGCGCATTGCCCTGTTGCCGCTGAGCCACCGTCGTGCGCGACTAAAAGCCCTGCGAGCCGAGCTGATAAAGCGTCGCCCTGAACTACACGCCGCTTTGCGGGCCGACCTCAACCGCCCGGAGGTGGACTGCGACCTGAACGAGCTAATGCCGGTCAAGGTGAGCATAGACCATGTACTGGCCAACCTACGGACTTGGACCCAGACCGACCGTTTGCCGCTGCCGCTCACGCTGATTCCGGGCCGGGCAGAGGTGCACCACGAGCCCAAGGGTGTCGCACTTATCGTTTCACCCTGGAACTTCCCGGTGAATTTGTGCCTGGTTCCCCTGGTCTATGCCCTTGCGGCAGGAAACACGGTATGCCTTAAGCCAAGCGAACTAGCGCCAGCTTCCGCCGCCTTTATTGCCTCCTTGGTGGCGGCAGTTTTTCCGCCAGACGAGGTCTGTGTGGCGCAGGGCGATGCCAATGTGGCCATTGCACTGCTCGAGCAACCCTGGAACCACATCTTTTTTACCGGGTCACCGGCCGTTGGCAGCAAGGTAATGGCGGCTGCCTCGCGCTACCTCGCCTCAGTAACCCTTGAGTTGGGCGGAAAGTCTCCCGTATTCGTGCACGAGAGCTACGGAGCAGAGGCTGCCGGTGCTCGGGTGGCCTGGGCCAAAGGCCTCAATGCGGGTCAGGTCTGCATTGCTCCCGACTATGTGCTGGTACCGACCGCGCTTCGCGACGACTTTTTAAAGGGCTTTAAGGCAGGCATTGAACGCCACTACGGCTCGCAGCCCTCGGCGAATACCGATTGGGTTCGCATCATTAGTGCCCGGCACTGGGATCGCCTCAAGGAATGGCTGGATGAGGCCGTGGAATCGGGGGCCCAAGTTTGGCAGCCCGACGCGCCCGATCGCGACCGGTTGTACTTTCCTCCGACCTTAATCTGGGATGCCCCAGAGCATATTCAGGTGAGCTGCAGCGAGATTTTTGGGCCCATCCTGCCCGTGTTTACCTACGCATGTGTTGAAGACGCCCTCGCCCGGGTGAATGCCGGCCCAAAGCCCTTGGTTTTGACCGTTATGAGCCATGCTAAATCGTGGACCGACCGCATTTTGCGCGAAACGCGCGCGGGCGGAACCGTCGTCAACGAGTTTTTCTTGCACTACATGCACCCCGACCTTCCCTTTGGCGGAGTCAACAACTCCGGCATTGGCAAGTCTCATGGAATTTGGGGATTTCGGGAATTCAGCAATGCCCGCGGAGTGTACCGCCGCGGAAGGCTTGCGCCGACCATGATGCTCGCCCCTCCCTACAAGGACTGGGTTAAGAAGGTAGTGGGCTGGATTGTTACGTAAAGGCTACTGGCTTCTAGCAACTTGCGTTTTAATCCTTAGCATGGGGGAATACCGAAGCTCTCCCCAAGTTTTGACTCCAGCCAGAAGCTAGAAACCAGAAGCTAAAAACGGCGCTTTGCGCCCTACAGCTCGCGCTGTATCTCAACTTCCTTAAAGCCTTCGACGATGTCGCCGACCTTAATGTCGTTGTAGTTGTTGATGTTTAGTCCGCAATCGAGGCCCTTCTTGACTTCGCGCACGTCGTCTTTAAAGCGCTTGAGCGAACCAAGCTCTCCGGTGTACTGAACCACTCCGTCGCGGACCACGCGTACGCGGGTGCCTCGAGTGATGACTCCGTCCATGACCATACAGCCGGCGATGGTACCCACCTTGCTGATTTTGAAGGTCTCGCGAACCTCAATGGTGCAGGTAATCTCTTCTTTGACGTCGGGCGACAGCAGTCCAGACATGGCGTCTCGGATGTCGTTGATGGCGTCGTAGATGATGCTGTAAAGGCGGATTTCGGTGTCTTCCTTCTCGGCGAGTTTGCGCGCAGAAGCGGCAGGACGCACCTGGAATCCTACGATAATCGCACCCGATGCAGAGGCCAAAAGCACATCGGAATCGGTGATTCCACCCACGGCTTTGTGGATGATGTTGACCTGAATTTCTTCGGTACTCAAGCGCTGCAGCGAGTCTGCAAGGGCTTCGATGGAACCGTCCACGTCGCCCTTTAGGACGATGTTGAGCTCCTTGAAGTCTCCAACGGCCAGACGGCGTCCGATTTCTTCAAGGGTAAGGTTCTTCTGAGAACGCACGCTTTGTTCGCGGGCGAGCTGCTGGCGGCGGGTAGCAATTTGCTTTGCCTCGCGCTCGTCTTCAAAGACGGTAAAGGTGTCTCCGGCCGTGGGGGCTCCGTCGAGTCCGAGGATGGAAACCGGCACCGACGGTCCAGCAAGGTCGATCTTTTGACCGCGCTCGTCCATCATTGCGCGAACCTTACCGCTGTGCTGGCCGACCAGGATGAAGTCGCCTACGCGAAGCGAACCAGCCTGCACGAGGATGGTCGTCACGTATCCGCGGCCCTTGTCAAGGGTTGCCTCGATTACTGTACCCTTGGCCAAGCGGTTGGGGTTGGCTTTGAGGTCAAGGATCTCCGCCTCGAGAAGCACTTTTTCAAGAAGCTTGTCGACGTTGAGTCCCTGCTTGGCCGAGATGTCTTGAGACTGGATTTTGCCGCCCCAATCTTCAACGAGCAGGTTCATGCCGGCAAGCTGTTCCTTGATGCGCTCGGGGTTGGCGTCGGGGCGATCGATCTTGTTGATGGCAAAAACGATGGGTACGTTGGCCGCCTGGGCGTGACTGATGGCTTCCTTGGTCTGGGGCATGACCGAATCGTCGGCAGAAACCACAATAATGGCAATGTCGGTAACCTGAGCACCACGGGCTCGCATGGCCGTGAAGGCCTCGTGACCGGGAGTATCCAAAAAGGTGATGTTCTGATTGTCGTTGAGTTTCACGCTGTAGGCACCGATGTGCTGGGTAATTCCGCCCGCTTCTCCGGCAATGACGTTGGCCTTGCGGATGTAGTCCAGAAGTGAGGTCTTGCCGTGGTCAACGTGGCCCATAACCGTTACAATGGGCGACCGCGAAACGAGGTTGATTTCGTCTTCTTGCTCGATTGCGAGCTCGTCTTCCATCTCTTCGTCGACAAAAATTACATCAAAGCCAAATTCGTCGGCGACGATGGTCAGAATCTCCTTGTCGAGTCGTTGGTTAAGCGAGGCCATGATACCCAAAGACATGCAGGTAGAAATTACCTCGGTTGGGGTAACCTTCATCATGTTGGATACCTCAAGGAGCGTAACGTATTCGGTGAGTTTTAGAACCTTTTCTCCCTCTTGACGCTCGATTTCTGCCAAATCACGGGCTTCTGCCCGTTCTGCACGCTTGTCGCGGCGAATCTTGGAACCTTTGGACTTCCGTCCTCCGCCAAGCTTCTCGAGGGTTTCTTTGATTTTGCGCTGAATGTCTTCTTGGCTAACGGGACGCTGGGCGCCTCCTGCTTGAGGGCCGCCAGGACCACGCTGGCCTGGGCCGCGCTGACCGCCTGGACCGCGTTGACCTCCGGGGCCGCCTGGGCCACGCTGGCCGAATCCGCCCTGTCCTGGGCCTCCGACGCTTGCTGCGCCGGTGGTGGTG
>DBBY01000046.1 GCA_002292855.1 Flavobacteriales bacterium UBA972
TGGGAATCATTAGTCAAGGGATTGGTTGTTGGCCGCAGCTTGGGCTAGTAGCTGGTTGTACTGTGCTGGTGTCAGATCGTTAAAAAAGAAATTGATGGGATTGACGCGCTGGCCCTTGTAAATCACCTCGTAGTGAAGATGCGGCCCAGTGGACTTACCCGTATTGCCGATGTAGCCAATAAGGTCTCCGCGCTTTACCCGCTCTCCCTGCCGGCGTACTACCTTACTCATGTGGGCATAGAGGCTGTGGTAACCGTATCCGTGTCCAATAGTTAGGTGCTTGCCGTAGCCTCGTCCGCCATAGAGCTCGTTAGAGACAATCGTTCCGTTGGCAGTAGCATAGATTGGCGTTCCTTGGCGGGCAGAGAAGTCTATGCCTTGGTGCATCTTGCTGACCTTAAACATCGGGTCAACTCGAAATCCGAAGCCCGACGACAGCTTGATGCCGGCTTGGTTTTTTACCGGGCGAATGGCTGGAAGGGCTTCGAGTATGGCCCCCTTCTTTTGGGCCAATTCTGCAACTTCATCCAAGCTCGCCGAGTGAACCGCCAATCGTTTTTTAAGGTCATCAACCCGGCGAATGGTTCGCTCTAAGAGGGTTTCATTGCTCAAGCCACGAATCCGTTCGTAGCTCTTCGCATCGGTAGGGATTCCGCCTTGGCGGATCCACGTGGCGGGAGGTTCTGACTCAAGGATTACCCGGTATATCTCGTTGTCGCGTCGTTCTAGTTCTAGAATTACGCCAGAGAGCTCGAGCATTTGCGATTCGAGTTCGGCATAAATCTGCTCCGAAATTTCAAGCTGCCGTTTCAGGCCGCGTTCCTCGGGAGAATCAACAAAAGACTGTATTCCAAAGAAGAAAATGAGGCCCATAAGCATAGACCCCAGCAAGAAAAGGGAGGTGTCCCGCACCCAATGCTTCCAGCTGCGCTCGACCTTTTTGTAGGCGAGGGTTAGAGGGTCGTAGATGTACTTAGCGCGGCGCATACTTTTGTATTCTTCAAAAGTAGGCAAAACCACCCGCATGAATCCGTCTGACCTCCGCCAAGCATACCTGGACTTTTTTGAGTCCAAGGGTCACGTAGTACTGCCCTCGGCGCCGCTTGTCATCAAAGACGATCCGACGCTGATGTTTACCAATGCGGGTATGAATCCGTTTAAAGACGTTTTTGTAGGTGCTAAACCCGTGCTTCATTCGCGGATCGCCGACAGCCAAAAGTGCCTGCGCGTGAGCGGAAAGCACAACGACCTTGAAGAAGTGGGCATCGATACCTACCACCACACCCTCTTTGAAATGCTGGGTAACTGGTCCTTTGGAGACTACTTCAAGCAAGAGGCTATTGATTGGGCTTGGGAGTTCTTGACCGTCGTATGCAAGCTCGACAAGGAACGCTTATACGTAACGGTTTTTGGGGGCGACACTGGAGACCAGCTCGCCTCGGACGAAGAGGCCAGGGCAATGTGGGGTAAGTACTTAGCGTCAGACCGAATTCTCTACGGCAGCAAGAAAGACAACTTTTGGGAGATGGGCGATACGGGCCCATGCGGTCCCTGCTCTGAAATTCACGTGGACCTTCGCAGCGAGGGCGAGCGGGCCGCCATAAACGGAGCGAGCTTAGTCAACAACGACCATCCCCAGGTTATTGAGGTTTGGAACCTTGTGTTCATGCAGTTTGAGCGAAGGGCCGACGGCTCACTCTTGCCCCTGCCGGCTCAGCACGTCGATACGGGCATGGGATTTGAGCGTTTGGCTCGAGCGGTTATTGGCGCATCATCCAACTACGACACCGAAGTATTCAAGCCCTATCTGCGCCGCTTGGAGCAGCTTAGTGGCCTCAAGTACGGAGAATCCGAGCGCACCGACATCGCGATGCGGGTGGCCTCGGACCACATTAGGGCGGTGGCCTTTGCCATCGCAGACGGGCAATTACCCGCTTCCAACGGTGCCGGTTACGTCATTCGCCGCATTCTGCGACGTGCCATTCGATACGGATACAGCATCTTGGGCTTTCGCGAGCCATTCATGGTGGAACTGGTGGACGTAATGGTCCACACCATGGGCGCGGCCTATCCCGAGCTCCCAGCCCGCGCGGATTTTATACGCCAAGTGGTACGCGAAGAAGAAGGGGCCTTTTTGCGCACCCTAGAAACAGGCCTCAAGCGCCTTGACGCGGCAATTGCCGACGCAGACTTGCTGGAGGGCGACCGCGCCTTTGAGCTCTACGATACGTTCGGCTTCCCCCTCGATCTCACCTCACTAATCTGCCGCGAGCAGGGCAAGTCGGTAGACGAAGCCGGATTCCGCGCTGCTATGGAGGCACAAAAGGCCCGATCGCGCGAGGCCTCTGCGCAAAAAGTAGGGGACTGGGTTGTGCTCGATGGGGCTGCATCCGATGAGTTTGTGGGCTATGATCGGTTGCAGTCCGAGGCAAAATTGCTGCGCTATCGGAGCGTGGAGACCGCCAAGGGCCCCGTGGTTCAGGCTTGTTTTGCCCCCACGCCCTTTTACCCTGAGGGTGGAGGTCAGGTAGGCGACCAAGGTTGGGCGGATTTCGGCGGCGAACGCATCCAGGTTCTCAGCACCACCAAAGAGACGGGCATGATTCTGCACACGCTTTCAAAGGCTCCCGCAGAATGGACCGCGGGGGTATTGTTGGCCGTTGACCCCGAACGGCGTTCTGCATCGGCCCAAAACCATAGCGCTACGCACCTCCTGCATCACGCATTGCGCAGCATTCTCGGGACTCACGTAGAACAGCGCGGATCCTTGGTTTCGCCCGAAACCTTGCGTTTTGACTTCAGTCATTTTCAAAAGGTTAGTGCTCAAGAATTGGATGCTGTGGAGGCCATGGTAAGTGCTGCAATTCGAGCCAACCTACCCCTAGTAGAACACCGGGCTATGCCGATTGAAGAAGCAAAGGCCTTAGGGGCCATGGCTTTGTTTGGTGAAAAGTACGGTAACTCCGTCAGGGTAATTCAGTTTGGTCCCTCGGTCGAGCTATGTGGCGGAACGCATGCTGCCGCTTCGGGCCTTTTGGCACCTTTTGTGCTCGTGGCCGAGTCTGGTGTAGCCGCCGGAATTCGCCGCATTGAAGCACTTTCGGGTTCCTCCGCCGAGGCCTATTTAAAGGCCCAACGCCGTCAGTGGCTGGACCTCGTAAGCTTGGCCAACAGCGCAAATCCCGCTGCAGTGATTCAGGACCTGCGGGCTCAAATCGCAGACTCCAAGAAGAAGCTTGAGGGCATTCAGCGCAGCCAATCCGCCGGTGCAGAGGGAGACCTTATAGCTAGCGCAAGGTCCCATTCCGGCCTTCGATGGATTGCGGCCGAGCTCAACTTGGGAGCGGTGGCAACCAAGGACTTGGTTTTTAGCCTCACCAAGGCTAACCCTGACCTGGTAGTCCTTTTGGTGTTTAGCGAAGGCGATAAGGTACAGGCCCACCTCGGGGCGGGCGAAACCGCTCTTTCAAGGGTTCACGCCGGCAATTGGCTTCGCGAACTC
>DBBY01000049.1:0-17127 GCA_002292855.1 Flavobacteriales bacterium UBA972
GACAAGCCCAACTGCGACCCTGAGCATGCCCACGAAATGGTATTTGACCTCATGTTTTCACTGGACGCCACCGAGGAACAGCTGGATTTTCCCTGCGTTTACGGGTCCGCCAAAAACAACTGGATGGGCGCAGACTTTAAGGTACAAACCGAGAACATCGAGTACCTTCTAGATGTAGTGCTGGACCACGTCCCGCAGGCAGTCGTCCTCGAGGGCAGCACGCAAATGCTCGTGACCAGTTTGGACTACAGCAGCTACCAGGGCCGCATGGCCATTGGACGCCTTCACCGCGGAACCCTTAAAGAGGGTGCGCAGGTGTCGGTGGTAAAGCGCGACGGCAGCATTACCAAGGCAAAAGTTAAGGAGCTCTTCACCTTTGAAGGCTTGGGTAAGGCCAAGGTTGGTTCGGTTCAAGCGGGTGACCTATGCGCGGTGGCCGGAATCGAAGGCTTTGAAATTGGCGACACGATCGCAGACATCGAGAACCCCGAGGGCCTGCCCACCATTGCCATTGACGAGCCCACGCTGAGCATGCTCTTTATGATCAACGACTCGCCCTTCTTTGGACGCGACGGCAAGTTTGTGACCAGCCGCCACCTCAAGGACCGCCTCGAGAAAGAACTAGAGAAAAACCTGGCCTTACGGGTGATTCCTGGCGCTACGGCAGACTCTTTTTATGTCTACGGCCGAGGCGTTCTTCACCTGTCTATCTTGATTGAAACCATGCGCCGCGAGGGCTATGAGCTCCAAATTGGCCAGCCTACGGTTATTACCAAAGAAATCGACGGGGTCAAGTGCGAACCCATAGAAGACCTAATCATCGACCTTCCTGAGGTCAACAGCGGCACCGCGGTGGAAATGGCAACCCTTCGCAAAGGCGAGATGACCAACATGACTCCTAAGGGCGACCGCATGATTGTCACCTTTAAAATTCCTAGCCGCGGAATCATTGGCATGCGCTCTGCCTTGCTCACCGCAACGGCCGGAGAGGCAATCATGAACCACCGATTCATTGGATTTGAGCCCATGCGCGGCGAAATTCCGCGTCGAATGAACGGCTCGCTTATTTCGATGGAGCAGGGTACCGCCCTGGCCTACTCGATTGACCGCCTTCAGGACCGGGGAATTTTCTTTATCGATCCCAACGAAGAAATCTACAAATCGCAGATTGTTGGCGAGCATACCCGCGGCAACGACCTCGAAGTGAACCTCATTAGGGGCAAGAAATTGACCAACATGCGCGCTTCGGGTTCTGACGAGAAAATGCGCATTGCCCCCGCCAAGGTTCTTCGCCTCGAAGAGGCTCTGGAGTACGTTCAGGGCGGAGAGTTCGTGGAGGTGACGCCCAAGAGCATTCGCCTGCGCAAGCGCTAGAAATACCATTATATTTGGGAGATGCAGGACTTGCCAGGACTACACCTTCCCTTTTTCGCAAACCTGCTCCTTCTTTTGGTGCTCGCTCGCGTTTTGGGGGAAGTTATGGAGCGATTTAAGCAGCCTGCAATGATCGGCGAAATTCTTGCGGGAGTGGTTCTGGGCCCTACGGTGCTCAACGTCATGGTTCGCAACGAGGAACTCACGGCAATTAGTGAATTAGGGGTCTTTTTGCTGGTAATCATTGCCGGACTCGAAATTGACGTTCGTGAAATCGCCAAAACTTCACGCGGACGCAACCTGATTACTTCCCTTTTGGCCTTTCTAATACCAATCGGGTCGGGATTTGCGGTAGCTACAGCCTTTGATCTAGCCCTCGTGCCCGCAATTTTTGTTGGACTCTGCGTCGCCATCACGGCCCTACCCGTTAGTGTTCGCATCCTAATGGATCTCGGTCAGCTCAAGTCCGAAATCGGGCAGCGCATCATTGCAGTAGCCATTTTTGATGATGTCCTCGCGCTAACGATACTTGGGGTGCTCCTTGATGTGAATAATTCAGCGAATTCAAGCATTGATGTCCTAGGGCTCGCAATTGGTCTAACCTTGGGTAAGATTCTTCTCCTTTTGGCCGGACTCATTTTTGCCTACCGTTTAATCAATAAGTTCACAGACCGCGACAACTTTATTGAACTGCAGCTCGACAAGTTGCTCTTGTTTATGCGAGGCAAAGAATCCCTGCTGGCAATCATGTTTGCCTTTATTCTAATTTTTGCCTCGCTGACGGAGGCCGTTGGCCTTCATTTCATTATCGGAGCATTTTTTGCCTCCATGCTTCTGAGTAAAGAACTGGTGGGCGTTGCTCACTTTCAAGAATTTGAAAAAACCACCCACGGAATGGCAATGGGATTTTTAGCTCCCATATTTTTCGCAGGAATTGGCCTTGAATTTCAGTTTTCTTCCATCACGGAATGGGGACTGCTCTTTGCTATAATTGGAGTTTCTTTTCTGAGCAAAATCGTAGGTGGATATATTGGTGGGCGTTTTGCCGGACTTCGCCACCGCAAGGCCCTAACCCTTGGCATCGGCCTCAACGCTCGCGGAATTATGGAATTAGTCATTGCCAACATTGCCTATCGCGAAGGCCTTATTGGGGTTCAGATTTTTAGCATTTTGGTCATTATGGGGGTATTCACCACCATCAATACCCCGATGCTGCTCAAGCGATCGTTTCGCTGGCTTAAGGCTGAGCAGTAGCCGCGTCAAGCGGTTGTGCGCCACCCTTAAATGCCACGCAGTACCAATTCTAAGGCCTAATGCGCCTTGAGCCAGGTGCGGCCCACCCCCGTGTCGGCCACCAAGGGCACCTTCAAGACAAAGGCAGACTCCATTTCGGCCTTGACCAGCTCGCGAAGCGACTCAACCTCGGTCGAGTAAGCGTCAAACACCAGTTCGTCGTGAACCTGAAGGATCATGGGGCTCTTGAGGCCCTCGCGCTGAAGGCGGTCGTGAATGCGAATCATGGCCAACTTCACAATGTCGGCGGCCGTGCCTTGGATCGGGGCATTGATGGCGTTTCGCTCGGAATGCCCGCGAACCGCTTGGTTCCGCGAATCGATGTCGCGCAGGTAGCGGCGGCGACCCAAAAGCGTTTCGACATAGCCTTGAGCGCGGGCGGCCGCGACTTGGTCGTCGATGTACTTTTTGATTCCGGGGTAGGTGGCGAAGTACTGCTCGATCACCTCCTTGGCCTCAGAACGCGACAAGCTGCTCTGCTGGCTGAGCCCGAAGGCTGAAACGCCGTAAATGATTCCGAAATTCACCGTCTTGGCCTGCGAACGCTGCTCGCGGGTGACCTCGGCGAGCGGAACCCCAAACACCTTGGACGCCGTCGCCGCGTGAATGTCTTCGCCGCTCACAAAGGCATCAATCATCCCTGCATCGCCGCTCATGGAGGCAATTACGCGCAACTCGATCTGCGAATAGTCCGCGCTGAGCAGCACGCGATCGGGGCCGCCCGCAACAAAAAGGTCGCGCACCCTCTGGCCGCGTTCGCTGCGAACCGGGATGTTTTGCATGTTGGGGTTGGTCGACGAGAGCCGCCCCGTGGCCGCAACCGCCTGGTTGAAGGTAGTGTGGATGCGTCCGGTGCGCGGACTCACCAGCTCGGGGAGCGCATCGACGTAGGTGCTCTTGAGCTTGCCGACTTGCCTCCATTCAAGCAACTTATCGACGATGGGATGGGCCTTCCTGAAGTTCTCGAGCACCTCCTCGCCCGTGGCGTACTGGCCCGTCTTGGTCTTTTTGGCCTTGGGGTCAAGCTTGAGGCGGTCAAAAAGCACCTCACCGAGCTGCTTGGGCGACCCGAGGTTGAAGTCGACTCCGGCGAGCTCGCGCACTTCGGCTTCGAGGCGGGCGGAATCTTCGCCCAGCTCCACGGAGTAGCGGGCCAAGCCCTCGAGATCGATGGCCATTCCAGCGCGCTCCATGCCGGCTAGTACGGGAATCAGCGGAGCCTCGAGGTCGTGCAGCACCCGCTCCAGTCCGGCCTCGGCCAGCTTGGGTTTGAAGGCTTCGTGCAGGCGCCAGGTGACGTCGGCGTCTTCGGCAGCGTACTCGGCCACTTCGGCGGCGGGCAGGTCGCGCATGCTCTTTTGGTTCTTGCCTTTGGCTCCGATGAGGGAATCGATCGAAATCGGCCGGTAGCCCAGGTAGTTTTGGGCCAAGGCATCCATGCCGTGTCGCTGGTCGGGCTCGATGAGGTAGTGGGCGAGCATGGTGTCGCGCAGGGTTCCGACCAGTTTGATGCCGTAGTTGGCCAAGATCTGCAGGTCAAACTTCAGGTTGTGGCCGATCCAGGTGGCGTCGCTGCGTTCGAAGTGCGGACGAAAGAGTTCCAGCCAGGTCTGTGCCTCGCTGCGCTCAGCCGGTAGCGCCACGTAGTAGGCCGTGTGGGCCTCCCACGAGAGCGAAAAGCCGACCATTTCGGCCTCGAGGGCATCGAGCCCCGTGGTCTCGGTGTCAAAGGCGATCTCGCTCAGGCCGTCAAGGCTCCGGGCCAGGGCTCGGGCCGCCTCGACCGTATCGATGAGGGTGTAGGCGTGGGCTTGGGTTGCGGCAGAGCCGCCCGGGACTTGCGGCGCAGCTGAGGCGGGTTCGTCTCCTTGGGCTCCACCGCCAAAGAGGTCCATCTGGGCGGAATCAGCGCCGGTGGCGGGCCGCGGCGCGGCAGGCGCAGTCTTGGCTTCAGGCTCGGGGGAAGCAGAAGCCGCGGCCGGCAGCAGTCGCCGGGCCAGCGAACGAATTTCGAGCTCTTCGAGCAGGGCGCGCAGGGCGTCGCTGTCGGCGAGTTCGCGCACTAAGTCGGCCTCGTCGAGGGCGATTGGAGCGTCGGTAATAATGGTGGCAAGCACCCGCGACAAACGAGCCTGCTCGGAGTGCTCGCGCACCCGCTCGCCCAGTTTTCCGCTAATTTGGTCGCCATGGGCTAGGACGTTCTCGAGGGTTCCGTACTCGGCCAAAAGCTTGGCGGCCGTCTTCTCGCCGACTCCGGGAATGCCCGGAATGTTATCGACCGCGTCGCCCATGAGTCCGAGGAGGTCAATAACTTGATCTACCCGCTCAATGCCCCATTTTTGGCATACTTCAAGCGGACCAAGAACCTCCGCCGGCTCGCCCCCGCGGGCGGGCTTGTACATTTTTACCCGGTCGGTGACGAGCTGCCCGAAGTCCTTGTCGGGCGTCATCATAAAAACTTCAAAACCAGCAGACTCCGCCTGATGGGCAAGGGTTCCGATCACGTCGTCGGCCTCGTAGCCCGGCAGGCCTAGGGCCGGAATCCGCATCGCAGCCAAGAGCTTTTGAATGTAGGGCACGGCGACCTTGATTCCCTCGGGCGTTTCGTCGCGCTGCGCCTTGTACTCGGGGTATAGCTGCTCCCGTACCTGGGAACCGCCAATGTCAAAAACGACGGCCAGATGGCTCGGCTTCTCCTTCTCGATTACGTCGAGCAAAGCCAGCAAAAATCCGTAGACGGCCGAGGTATCGAGGCCTTTGCTGGTGACGCGCGGATTCCGTGCAAAGGCAAAGTATGCCCTGAAAATTAGCGCGTATGCGTCAAGGAGAAAGAGTTTTTTCATGCCGATTTAGACTGCGTTGGGATGCCCAACACGATTCTAAAGGTACGAAGTTCAAAAAGCAGAAGTCCGCGTCGAAACCCTACTTTTGCGGCATGCCTCATGCTTTGGTCGTCATACCCACCTACAAGGAACGCGAGAACATCGAGGCCATCATCGAGGCTGTGGTTGCACTGCCTGAGGCCTTCGACTTGCTCATCGTCGACGACAATTCGCCCGACGGCACGGCCGACTTGGTGCGCAAAATACAAAGAAAGCATCCGGGTCGCATACACCTCAACGAGCGCAAGGGCAAGCTGGGCCTGGGCACCGCCTACATCCACGGCTTCAAGTGGGCCCTCAAGCAAGACTACCAGTATATTTTTGAGATGGACGCGGACTTTTCGCACGACCCCAAGGACCTGCCTCGCCTGCTTGAGGCCTGCGAGGTCTATGGGGCCGACCTGGCCATCGGGTCGCGCTACAGCAAGGGCGTCAACGTGGTCAACTGGCCAATGAGCCGCGTTCTGCTCAGTTATTTTGCGTCCAAATACGTGCGTTTGGTAACGGGAATGCCCATTCACGATACTACCGCAGGCTTCAAATGCTACCGCCGGGCCGTGCTAGAGGCCATTGATTTTGAGAAAATCCGCTTTGTGGGTTATGCCTTTCAAATCGAAATGAAGTTCCGCGCCTGGCGCAAAGGCTTCAACCTCGCCGAGGTAGCCGTAATCTTCACCGACCGCAAGGAAGGGCAGAGCAAAATGTCGCGCGGAATCATACGCGAAGCCGTCTTCGGGGTACTTTTGCTGAAGCTATCGAGCCTCTTTGGTCGCTAGCCTTTTTGCAATGCCAGACCCCACACCAACCTACCTTATTAAGAACGCGCGCCTGGTCAATGAGGGGCGCAGCTACGAAGCCGACGTGCTGCTCTCAGGCGGCCGTATCGAGCGAATTGACGACCGAATTTCGCCCAAAAACAACACCGTTCAAATCATTGAAGGGGGCGGCAAACTGCTCCTGCCTGGGGTGATTGACAGCCAAGTGCACTTTCGCGAGCCCGGGTTGACGCACAAGGGCGATTTGTCGACCGAGTCCCTAGCGGCAGTAGCTGGGGGCGTAACCTCTTACATCGAGCAGCCCAATACGGTACCGGCAGCGACTACCCTTAAGTTGCTCGAAGCCAAGTTTGCACGCGCCGCCGAGGTTTCTTGGGCCAACTACAGCTTTAGCCTCGGGGCCTCTAACACCAACCTCGAAGAGCTCAAGCGCGCCTCGAAGCACGACGTGGCCGCCATTAAAATGTTTCTTGGGTCAAGCACGGGCGACCTCTTGGTTGACGATCCCGCCGCTGTCGAGCGAATCTTTCGCGAAGTCGACCACCAGCTCATCGCGCACTGCGAAGACGAGCCCACCATGCGCGCCAACCTCGAGCGCCTCATCGAAGAGCGCGGAGGCCGCGAGCACCTCACCGCCGCCGACCATCCGCTGATTCGCAGCGAAGAGGCCTGCTACCTCTCGTCTTCTCGCGCAGTGGCTTTGGCACGCGAGACCGGAGCCCACTTTCACGTCTACCACGTGTCAACCGGCAAGGAACTCGACCTCTTTGACGCCGAGATTCCCTTGGCCGAGAAAAAAATCACCGCCGAAGCCTGCGTGCACCACCTCTGGTTCAGCGACGAAGACTACGCCGAGCTGGGGAACCGCATCAAGTGGAACCCCGCCATAAAGACCGTGGCCGACCGCGACGCCCTGCGCGCTGCGCTGCTCGACGGCCGCATCGACGTGGTAGCCACCGACCATGCGCCCCATACGCTCGAAGAAAAACAGCGGATGTATGTGGACGCGCCCAGCGGCGGTCCGCTTATCCAAAACAGCCTGCCTGCCATGCTCGAACTGGCGCGCCGTCTTGATATTGACTTTGCCCGCATTGTCGAGCTTATGTGCCACCAGCCCGCCATCCTTTTTGGTATTCAAGAACGCGGATTCCTGCGCGAAGGCTACCATGCAGACCTGGTTTTAGTCGATCCGCACCGTCCCTACACGGTGCAGGCCTCTGAACTGTTCACTAAATCCCAGTGGTCGCCGTTTGAAGGGCGCACCTTCGCCGCTCGAGTTAGCCAGACTTGGGTCAATGGGCTGGTCGTGTACCGCGACGGCAAACCCCGAAACATGCCTGCTGGCCAAAGGCTCGTCTTTGATCGCGGATGGTAAAACAGGGCGCAATCGCACTGGTTCTGGCCCTCGCTCTTGCGGGATGCGGCCATGCGTCGGGGCCCACGGCCCCCAGGGAGAAGCCTCGTGACTTAATTCCCGACGCTGCGTTCACGGCACTTTTGCTTGAAATGCATGCCATCGAGGGCGCGCGGGGCGGCGAACACTTGATGGGCGACAGCATACCCGTTTGGAAGATTTATGCCGGCACCTTTGCCCAGTTCGGATACAGCCAAGAGCAGGTCGAGCGGAGCTATGCCTACTACCACGCCGATCCCAAGGGCATGGTTCTGCGCTACGACGCAATAATTGACAGCCTTCGCGCACGAAGCCAGCAACTGAGCAAACCGATTGAGCCGTGAGCAGCCTGCGCTATGTGCATCCTGAATTCGAGAAGGTTGCCCTTGAATTGTTTCGCTACCAGGCGAGGCATAACCCCGTCTACGGAGAATGGGTGACGCTTCAAGGGTTCGACGCCACAAAAATTGCATCCGTATCGTCCTTGAACGAGGTTCCGTTTTTGCCGATTGAAGCGTTTAAAACGCGCGAAGTGCGCACCGGCACTTGGGAGCCCGAAGCTACCTTCACCTCGTCGGGAACCAGCGGCCAAATACCCTCACGCCACGACGTCGCCCGGCTCGAAGCCTACCTGCGCAATGCCGAAGCCAGCTTTGCCTACTTCTATGGCCCACCCAGCAACTACGCCTGGCTCTGCCTGCTGCCGAGCTATTTGGAGCGCGAGGGCTCGTCGCTGGTGACCATGGCCCAGCACTTTGTGCAGCAGTCGTCCGCCGGCGAGAGCGGCTTCTTTCTCAAGGGACTGGATGAACTCCGTTTTCGCCTCGAAACCCTCGAGGCCAACGGCGTCCCCACCGTCCTATTGGGCGTGACCTTCGCCCTGCTCGACTGGGCGGAATCCCTGCCCAAGCCTATGCCCCTCAAGCACAGCATCATCATGGAAACGGGCGGAATGAAGGGCCGCCGCGTCGAGCCCAGCCGCGCCGAGGTGCATCAAACGCTTCAAAACGCCTTCGGGCTAGACCGCATCCACAGCGAATACGGAATGACCGAGCTGCTGTCTCAGGCCTATTCTCAGGGCGAGGGCCGGTTTCGATGCCCGCCCAGCATGTGCGTGGTTCCGCGCGACCTGGAGGCTCCGCTCCTTCATGCGGCGCTTGAATCCCGCTGCGGACTTAACGTCATCGACCTGGCCAACGCGGATTCCTGCGCCTTCATCGCTACCGAAGACGCTGGCCGAGTTTTTGCCGACGGTAGCTTTGAAGTCCTCGGCCGCCTTGAGTCTGCAGAACTTCGCGGATGTACCTTAATGGCCTTATGATGAAGAACCTATTGCTTTTTACCGCCCTGATTGCCGCCCTGAGCGGCTCTGCCCAGCGAATTCACGGCTACGCCAAGGCCAAAATATCCGGCCAAGAGGCCTTTCAACTCAACGATTCCACTGAGGTCTTCGCCGAGCGCACCGAGCGCGGATTCACCGTCCGCAAGCGAGTATGGGTAGCTAATTCTTCGCTGTCCAAAGGCGTCATTATGCCTGGCTCGGCCCTGTTCAACGAGCGCGGCGAAACGATTGGCCAAACGCTGGGTGCCGACGTTCCCTTGAGCGGAGCCCAGCCTTCGACCGAGCGCAAGCTGCGCAAGCACCAAGTCGGAACCATTGAAGGCGAAGTCCGCGCCACCCACCTTCAGAGCGGTTCCTGGCCCGAAGAAGCCCTGGCCGACCTTTTGAACGCCAAGCGCAGCCGCCCGTTTTGGGAAGACGCCGAAGTATTTTTTCGCGACTTCGGATTTACGGAGCTCGAAGCGACCGAGTTGCCAGAGGCCCTCGCCGAAGGCGGTTACAAGGCTTTTTTGCTGCTGCGCCGCGACGCCAGCAACCAAGCCAATCCGCGCTTTCGCATCATAGTGGTGACCCGCGGTGAATCCGCGATCCAAAGCATCGTTCTTGAGGGCGGACCCTTGGAGCTTCCCAAATTCAAATTGACCGAATCCGCAAGCTTCGGAACCGTCATGCACGCCCAAAAGCCCACGCCCGCCTATAAAGAGGCGCTCGAGGAGCTGGCCTACCGCAACATTCCGCTGACGAGCAACTAGTAGCCAGTTGCTAGCAACTAGTTACTAGTTACTTGTTGCAACGACGAGTGCGTAGTTCCGTTTGCCCTTTTGCACCACGAGGTAGCGCCCGGCGATCAGGTCGTCGGCAGTAACCATTTGGTCCAGCTCAGCACGGTGCTTGTTGAGCGAAACGCCTCCGGCGGCAAGCAGTTTTTTGGCCTCTCCGCGCGAGGGGAACAGGGTCGTGTCGGGGGCAATCACGTCTAGGATTCCGAGGCCTGAAGAGAGGGCGTCGCGCGAAATCTTCATTTGCGGAACCCCACTAAACACGTCGAGCAGGGTGGCCTCGTCAAGGCTTCGAAGCGCGTCGGCGGTAGCGCCGCCAAAGAGAATGTCGCTGGCTACGAGCGCCTGTTCCAAGGCGCGCTCACCGTGCACGCGGGCCGTAATGTCTGCGGCCAGGGCCTTCTGAAGGGCGCGCTGGTGCGGAGCCTGAGCGTGTTCTGCCTCCAGAGCCTCGATTTCTTCGCGGCCTTTGAGGGTGAAAATCCGAATGTAGTTGCCGGCGTCCGCGTCGGCCGCATTGAGCCAAAACTGGTAGAACTGGTAGGGAGACGTGCGCTTGGGGTCGAGCCAGACGTTGCCGCCCTCGGTCTTGCCGAACTTGGTTCCGTCCGCCTTTTTAATGAGTGGCGTGGTCAGCGCGAATGCCTCGCCACCGCCCATGCGGCGGATGAGTTCGGTTCCGGTGGTGATGTTGCCCCACTGGTCGCTTCCGCCCATTTGCAGGCGGATTCCGTGGTGCTTCCACAGGTAGTAAAAGTCGTAGCCCTGAATGAGTTGGTAGCTGAACTCGGTGAAGCTGATGCCCGACTCCTGGCGGCTTTTGACGGAATCCTTGGCGAGCATGTAGTTGACCGTGATGTGCTTGCCCACGTCGCGAATGAAGTCCAAGAAGCCCATCTCTTTGAACCAATCGTAGTTGTTGACGATGCGGGCTCCGTTCGGGCCGTCAAAGTCGAGGAACTTCTCGAGCTGCTCGCGCTGGCAGGCGAGGTTGTGCTGAAGGCTGTCCATGTCGAGCAGCTGGCGCTCGGCCGACTTGAACGAGGGATCGCCGACCATGCCGGTGGCTCCACCGACGAGGGCATAGGGCTGATGGCCTGCACGTTGAAGGTGCACGAGCATCATTACCTGAACGAGGTTGCCCACGCCCAGGGAGTCTGCGGTGGGGTCAAAACCGATGTAGGCCTTTTGCGGGCCGGAATTCAAAAATTCTTCGGTGCCCGGCATGCTGTCGTGCAGCATTCGGCGCCAGCGGAGTTCGTCGACAAACATGGTCATGAAGCAAAGTTAGGGCGTCACCGCGGCCGCGCTACCTTTGAATGGTGATTGTAGTAACGGGTGCCTCTGGCATGGTCGGCAGCCAAATTGTGCTTGCCCTAATCGAGGCTGAAATGGGCCCGGTACGCGGGCTGTATCGCTCGGCGGCATCCCTCGAATCCGCCCGCCGCAGCTGGGAATTTCAGGGATTCGCAGCCCGCTGGGACGAAGTAGAATGGGTCCGCACCGACCTCGAAGACCCGACCGCCGTCGAGGCGGCCCTTGAAGGCGCCGACTACGCCGTGCACGCCGCGGCCCTGGTGTCGTTTCGCAAAAAAGACGAGCACCTCATGATGCGCGGCACCCCGATGCTCGCCGAACACATGGTCAACGCTGCCCTGCACCACGGTCTCAAGGGACTTATTCACATTTCGTCGGTGGCAGTACTTCAGGGCATCGAAATGCCGCTTGACGAGTCGGCCGACCCCCAACGCAAAGGCCTCAACGCCTACGCCCGCAGCAAGTTTGACGCCGAAATGCAGGCGCGCCGGGGCGAAGCAGAAGGCCTTAACGTACTTATTTTGAATCCCTCCGTAGTTCTAGGCCTGCCGTTTTGGGCCGACGGAAGCAGCCGCCTTCTGCGCAGCGCAAGCAAGGGACTCCCCGCCATTCCCGGCGGAAGCACCGGCTGGGTAGACCTGCGCGACGTGGCAGCTGCGGTGGTCCACGGGCTGCGCCAGCCTCAGTGGGGCGAGCGATTTATTCTCAGCGGCAGCAACCAAACGTTTGAAGCGTTTTATGGCGGAATCGCCGACCGCTTCGGCAAACGCCGCGCGCCCGTGCTGCGCGCCCGATGGCCCCTTGAACTGGCCTGGCGTTTACTCGCATTAATTGAGGCCCTCGGAGGGCCCACGGCCCAACTCACCAAAGACAGCGTCCGCGCCGCAACCAACAAGGGCGGATACCGCAACGACAAGGCGCGCAATTGGGGCGTCGCCTTTCGGCCCTTTGACGACACCCTCGACTGGGTCGCTTCGCCGTGGAAGTGATTCCGTTCACCCACCTTCGCGGCTGGCTGAACGCTGAAAAGGCCGATGCCCTAATGGCCGCGCTCGAAGCGCGCGACGACTGGACCCAGGGGCGGATTCGCATGTTTGGCCGCGAAATTCCCGAGCCGCGGCTCACCTTTTTTGAAGGCGACCCGGGTGTGCGCTACACCTATGCCCACCGCCCGCTTGATGGCCTCGGATGGACCCCAGAACTCGAAGCCCTTCGCGACCGTTTTGCCCGCGACTTCGGCATCAAAACCAATACCGTATTGGCTAATTTGTACCGCGACGGCCAGGACTCCATGGGCTGGCACCGCGACGACGAACCCGAGCTTGGCCCCGACCCGCTTGTAGTCAGCCTCAGTTTGGGGGCCACCCGCGATTTTGCCGTGCGCCGCGACGCCGATCGGTTTACCCAACGATTCGCGCTGGGCCACGGCGACCTCTTGATCATGGGTAGCAAAAGCCAAACACAATGGACCCACTCCATTCCAAAACGACTAAAAATCAATAGTTTGCGCATTAATTTGACCTTTAGGCAGGTGATTTAGCGATGAATTGCGCCAAAGCAGATATTGTTTGTTGAACCTTTAGTACGAACTTTAAACTGTGCTTAAGGACCTTCGCAACATCCTCATTTTCGGCATTTTGGCTCTTGTCTCATGCCAAAATACTTCTACAGACCCGCTTAAGTCTGAAGCAAGGAGTTTTTTATGGTCTGACCTCGCGCGGCCGGTGAGCTTCCCTGGACCTTTGGTCGAATCCGATTCTGCCTACGACCAAAAAAGCCTGCGCATCATTGCCAACCTGGCCCACGCCGAATGGGACAGCATCGCGGCGGTGGCCAACGACTCCCTGTTTGCAGCAGTGGCTGAAACTCCCTACGCGGCCCAACTCGAAGGCCTCGCCCAACTTCAAGCATGGAGAAATTCCCTAGGAGATGTTGACTATGAGGCATTTAACGTACGCGGGGTGTACAATCAAGGGTCCCAGTCGCACGTGGCCTATGTGTTCAGTCGATGGAAGTCCCCACAAACCGATGAAATTGACCATTTTATGATCTTTACGCTCGCGTGGAATACCCAGGGAAAGCTCAGCGCAGTCGGCATGTTTAAAACCCGATGGCCGCAAGCTAACCGGCGTCCGATAGCACCGAGCCGACGGCCTGAACGGTTTCACTTTTATTCGGCGACGCGCGTTGGTTCGGATTCCGCCGCCAAAAAGGCAATGGATTTTACCGAAGCAATTTACCGAAACGTACTTCGCGTTCAGCAATCACTCCTGACCGACACGGTAGAGTACCACGACGGCCAGGGCGAGTTCGGAATCTTTAGCCGCGCCGAAGTTCTCGACAAGCTCGACCACCGCACCAGAGACCACCAGCACAACCTGATTCGCTACACCACCGTCATTCCGTGGAACATGCTTCGGTTTGGCCGCGAGATGGCCTTAGTCGTGACCTACGAAGACATGCAAAACCGCGACGGGAGCACGGCGGTCTACTCGTTCTGCCGCCTCTATTTTTTTGACGAACGGGGCAAAATCAACAACTTCGTGTTCACCCGCCGCCGCGTGTACCCGGTCGGGCGCTACCCACTAATCGACTAAGCAAAGGCCGAGCTTGCGCTGCAGCGCGGCGATGCGCTTGGCGGCTGTCTCCTTACTTATTGCGGACTCTTCGCGAAGCGGATTCCCTTGAGAATCCACCAAAATTTATATGTGGGCAAGCATGTCGTCGACCAGGGCGTCGAGGTCGTAGCGCGGACTCCATCCCCAGTCGCGACGAGCCTCCGCATCGTCAATGCGCTGGGGCCAGCTGTCGGCAATTGCTTGGCGAAAGTCCGGTTGGTAGTCGATTGTGAAGCCCGGCATGCGCGCTGCGATGGCCGCGGCAAGCTCTGCAGGGCTAAAATCCACCGCCGCCACGTTGTAGCTCGTGAACACGCTAAGCTGCTCCATCGGAGCCGCCATGAGCTGCAGCGTCGCACGAATGGCGTCTTCCATGTGCATCATGGGCAGGCGGGTGTCGGGGCCCAAAAAACTGGTGTAGCGCCCGTCGCGCCGCGCCGAGTGAAAGATGTCGATGGCGTAGTCGGTGGTTCCGCCCCCGGGAGGAGTCTTCCACGAAATCAAGCCCGGGTAGCGCAGCGAGCGCACGTCCACACCAAATTTTTGGCGGTAGTACTGGCACCAAAGTTCGCCGGCGAGCTTGCTGACGCCGTAGACCGTGGTCGGATCCATGACGGTGTACTGGGGCGTGCCAAGGCGCGGTGTGGTCGGGCCAAAAGCGGCAATGGACGAGGGCCAAAACACGCGGTCGAGCAGGCCCTCTTTGGCCATGTCGAGCACGATGAAGAGGGTGTCCATGTTGAGGGCCCAGGCCTTGGCGGGCATCTTCTCTCCCGTGGCACTAAGCATGGCTACAAGTTGGTAGACCTCGCGAATTCCCTCGCGCTCCACGAGCGCGCGTACCGCTGCCGCGTCGGTGGCGTCCAGGGCCACAGCCGGATGGGTTAAGGCATCCGCCCGAAGGTCAGCCGCCCACACATTTTCTGAGCCCCGCTCCGCGCGAAGGGCCGCCACGAGTTCGGTGCCAATTTGACCCCCCGCTCCAAGTACCAAAACCTTGTTCATCGTTTCAAAGTTAGGCCCGCAAAGCGACGCTGCGGACTGCGGCTCAAGGATGTTTTAGTCTCGCGCGGGTGCACGACCTTTGCAGAATGGATCACCGTCTAGAATCCCAACGCAGTTCGCCCAAAAAGCGTGCGAAGCTGGTACTGAGCAACATCTATGACCGCGCCACGCTGGAGCGCCGTCTCGCCGCGGAACCTTTTCTGCGACGGACCCTCTCGTTTTACCGCTACGTGCGCCTTGAAGACCCCAAGACCCTTCGCGAGCAGCTGTTCTTGGAATGGGATGCCTTAGGCGTTTTAGGCCGGGTTTATGTTGCCCGTGAAGGAATTAACGCCCAAATCAGCGTACCGCAGCACAACTGGGAGGCCTTTGACTCCGCCCTGAACCACTGGCCCCAATTCGCCAGCATGCCCTACAAGTTTGCCATAGAAGACGACGGCAAGTCCTTCATAAAGCTGGCGATCAAAGTCCGCCACCAGATTGTAGCCGACGGACTAAGCGAAGACCAGTACGACGTCACCAACGTCGGCCGGCACCTCAGTGCCGCTCAATGGAACGAACTCTCTAAAGAAGAGTCCGCCATAATAGTAGACATGCGCAACCATTATGAGTCTGAAGTCGGGCATTTTAAGGGAGCACTTCTGCCAGAAGCCGATACCTTTAAAGAGGAGCTTCCCGAGGTGCTTCAAAAGCTTCGCGGCAAAGAAGATGCGCCCGTACTGCTTTATTGCACGGGCGGAGTCCGCTGCGAAAAAACCTCGGCCTACCTCAAGCACCACGGGTTTCAGAACGTCAACCAGCTGCACGGCGGCATCATCGACTACGTGCGCCAGGTTACCAACGAGAACCTCGAAAACACCTTCATGGGGGTGAATTTTGTGTTTGACCAGCGCCTTGGTGAGCGGGTGAGCGACGACGTTATTGCCCACTGCCACCAGTGCGGAAGCCCTTGGGACCGGCACAGCAACTGCGCCAATAAGGCCTGCAACCTGCTGTTTTTGCAATGCCCGGAGTGCGCCACCCAGCACCAGGGCACCTGCAGCTCAGACTGCCAAGATGTTTTGAATTCAAGCCCAGAACATCAAGCCGAAATCCGCAGCCGCGCAGGCAGCCGCGACCATTCAAGGCGCTTTCACCGCGCCCGACCCAGTGAATTTAGCGCGGGCGAGTTTGCGCCCAAAACCCTTAAATAAGAGATTCCTTATGCCTTTTTACCACCAACTCGGAAGCATTCCACCCAAGCGCCACACCGTCTTTGAAAAAGCCGACGGATCGGGCATACACTACGAGCAGCTCTTTGGAACCGAAGGCTTTCACGGCATGGCCTCGCTGCTCTACCACCTGCACCGGCCGACGATGATCCGCACGATTTCGGAACCCGTCGACGCCCGACCCAAAGCTGCCCTCGGCCACAACCTCAACCCGCGCATGCTGCAGGGTTTCAAGGTCAAGCCTGCCGCCGACTTTTTGGCGTCGCGCCGCACCGTGCTCTTCAACGACGACGTGGCCCTTCAAAACGCGGCTCCCACGCGCGGAACCGACGGCTACTTCTACAAAAACGGCGACTCTGACGAGCTAATTTTTGTACACCAGGGCAGCGGAACCCTTACTTCCCTCTTCGGAACCCTCAAGTTCGCCGATTGGGACTACCTGGTGATTCCGCGCGGAACCATCTACCAAATCGTCTTTGACACGCCCGACAACCGCCTCTTCATCACCGAGTCGCGGTCGCCCATCTTGACGCCCAAGCGCTACCGCAACGAGTTTGGCCAGCTCCTCGAGCATTCGCCCTTCTGCGAGCGCGACCTGCGCCGACCGACCTACCTGGCGCCGACCGACGCTCTGGGCGAGTTCACCATCAAGATCAAAAAAGAGGGCCTTATTTATGACGTGGTCTACGCCTCGCACCCCTTTGACGTGGTCGGATGGGACGGCTACCACTACCCCTACGCCTTTAATGCGCGGAACTTTGAGCCCATTACCGGCCGCATCCACCAGCCGCCGCCCGTGCACCAAACCTTTGAGGGGCACAACTTTGTGGTCTGCACGTTTGCTCCCCGCATGTACGACTACCATCCCAAGTCGATTCCGGCCCCCTACAACCACTCCAATATTGACTCTGACGAGGTGCTGTACTACGTCGACGGCGACTTCATGAGCCGCAACCACGTTGAGCAAGGTTTTATTTCGCTGCATCCGGGCGGAATTCCCCATGGCCCGCACCCCGGTGCCTACGAGCGATCCATCGGCCAAAAAGAAACGCAGGAGCTGGCCGTTATGGTCGACACCTTTCGCCCGCTGCGCCTTACCCAGGACGCCCTCGACATCGAGTGGCCGGGTTATGCCCA
>DBBY01000049.1:17181-35729 GCA_002292855.1 Flavobacteriales bacterium UBA972
CGCTTTAACTTCGCACCATGTCTGACTTTCTGCCCCTAAACGGCACCGACCACATCGAAATTTATGTGGGCAACGCCAAGCAATCTGCCCACTACTTCAAGACGGCCTTTGGCTTTCAGGATCTTGCCTACGCGGGCTTAGAAACGGGGCTTAAGGACCGCACCTCCTATGTGCTGAGGCAAGACAAGATCATTCTGGTGCTCACCTCGCCCCTGACCTCGACCAGCCCTGTTAACGACCACCTGGTCAAGCACGGCGACGGCGTCAAAAATTGTTCGCTTTGGGTCGATGACGCCACCAAGAGTTGGCATGAAACCACCTCGCGCGGAGCCGAGTCCGCCTTTGAACCCTACACCTTAACCGACGAGCAGGGCAGCGTGGTTTTAGCTGGAATCAAAGCCTACGGCGATACCGTTCACGTTTTTGTGGAGCGCAAAAACTACCGAGGTGCCTTCATGCCGGGCTTTATGCCGCTCAAGCGCGCGTTTCAGCCGGCCGACTGCGGCCTGAAGTTCATCGACCACATGGTGGGCAACGTGGGCTGGGGCGAAATGAACACCTGGGTAGGCTTCTATGCCAAAGTAATGGGTTTCAACCAGTTGGTTTCGTTTGACGACAAAGACATCAGCACGGAGTACACCGCCCTAATGTCTAAGGTGATGAGCAATGGCGACGGCCGCATCAAGTTCCCAATCAACGAACCCGCCGAGGGCCGCAAAAAGTCCCAAATCGAAGAGTACATCGACTTCTACGGCGGGCCGGGCGTGCAGCACCTTGCCTTGGCTACCGACAACATCATCGAAACGGTCACCGAACTCCGTGCACGCGGTGTTGACTTTTTGGCCATTCCCGATTCCTACTACGACGAGGTCCTTGACCGCGTGGGCGAGATTGACGAAGACCTCGCCCCGCTTCGCGAGCTCGGAATTTTGGTCGACCGCGACGACGAGGGCTACCTGCTTCAGCTCTTCACCAAGCCTCTGATGGACCGTCCGACGGTATTCTTCGAAATCATCCAGCGCAAAGGCGCCAAGTCCTTCGGAAAAGGCAACTTCAAGGCCCTCTTCGAATCCATCGAGCGCGAACAAGAACGCCGCGGAACGCTGTAAGCGGCACGCTGTAAGCGGACCACTTTAAATGCAAAACGGGGGCTCAGGCCCCCGTTTTTGTTCTCGCTAGCTCGGTCGCCCTTGCTACTGCTGGGGCTGGTTTGCCACGCCAAACTGCTGCGCGTACTTCTCGTAGAGCTGCACGGTCGGGTCTGCCATGTAGGCTTCCTGGGTAAGTCCCATTCCCTGATTGCCCTGAGCGTACTGAAGATTCACCCGAGCAAGCATCTGCAGGTACTGCAGGTTGGCATCGATCTCGCCGCGAACCTGGCGCGCCTGCTTGCCCTTGAACTGCCCATAGTAATCCAAGCGCTGCACAATGTCGGTCTTGAAGCCCTCGATGGTGCTCAAGGCTGTCTTCTTGTCTCCAGCCGCAAAGTAGGCCTCAATGAGCCCAAGGGTAAAGTAGTCGTAGCCAAGCTTAGAGGTCGGCATCTTGGCCGAGGCCGTATTAAGCACCTCAATGGCCTTATCGCTTTGGCCGTTGCGCACCAGAGCAAGGGCAGTGCGGGCATAGGTAGCGCGAAGATTGTAGCTCGACCGGCGAACCGTCTCGTCTAAGAACACGTCGGGGACCTCCATATTGCCAAAGTTGAACCGGCCTTCAAGGCCCTCTGGGTTTACCATAAGATTATAGCACTTGTCGGTATTTACCGAACCGAACTCATAGCCATTGCCCGCACCCGGGGTAGCAAAAGGCGTCAATCGGTAGGCAACGCCCTCTAGGCGCAGATAGTCCTGCAGCCAAAAAAACGAACTCGCCGAACTCCCCACCGTCGTAGAGAAGTAAATCGGGCGACTCCAATCGTTGTTGGCAATGAGGTCGATGAGCATTAGGTCGCGCTTGGCAACAATGCTGCTGCCCCAGTTCCAATCGATGTAGTCGGGAATTAGAGCGGAATCCGTAGCAAGTCCGGCCTTAATAACGTCGGCCTTGTTAATGGGCACTCTGAAGTTCTTCATCGGGAAGAACTGCAGCTTCTTAGGGCTGTCGGTGCCACCAAAAGCGGTGAACATCACGGCATCGTCGCTGCGCTTGGCATAGTCCAAAAAGTCCTTGACGTACCAACGGCCTTGCAGACCCATTTCTTGGTAGTACAACACGTCACGGGTCCCCTGCACGTATTCTGACTTGGTAAAGGAGAAGGGAACAGGGCTGCTGTCGTAGAACTTGCGCTTCATCATGTCGATGTACCAGTCGGTATTAAGCAGCGAAAGGTTGACAATGCGCACGTCGGTGCGGTAGCCCTCGACCTCTTGCACGTACCACAGCGGGAAGGTGTCGTTGTCTCCGTTGGTGAACAAAATGGCGTTGGGCTCACAGCTGTCGAGGTACATCTTGGCGATGTCGCGTGCCGTGTAGCGGTTGCTGCGGTCGTGGTCGTCCCAGTTCTCTGCAACCATAATGGTCGGAACCCCCAAGGTCAGCACCGTAACACCCAGGGCCAGCGCCGTCGAGCGGTACTTGGCGAGCAGCTCATACAGGGCAACTACCCCAAGGCCCACCCAAATCGCAAATACATAAAACGATCCCACAAAGGCGTAGTCGCGCTCGCGCGGCTCAAAGGGCTTGTGGTTGGTGTACACCACAATAGCAAGCCCGGTAAACAAAAAGAGCAGGGTAATGACCCAGGCATTGCGCTGGTCGCGCTTGGCCTGAAACCACAGACCCAGCAAACCAAGAATAAGGGGCAGGGCGTAGTAGTAGTTGCGGCCCTCTTGCTTGGCCATCGAATCCGGCAGGTTGGACTGCGGCCCGAGACGCATCTCGTCGATGAAGTCAATTCCCGTCATCCAGTTGCCATTGACCAGCTCATAGCGGTTCTGGTCGTCGTTCTGGCGCCCGGCAAAATTCCACATGAAATAGCGGAACCACATCTGGCCTACCTGATAGTCTAAAAAGTACTTAAAGTGCTCGGAGAACGTGATTTTTTTGTCGGGATTGGCGCCAAAAATCTTCTTGTAGTTTTCTACGTGGTCTGCTTGGTCAGACCACATCCTCGGGAAAAATCCCACGTCGCTCTTGGCATAATTAGGCTTCTCGGCCCTTGCTTCGTTGACCACCTCGTACCTGCCCGTAGCCTCGCTAAAGAGGTAGGTCGGCGCACCGTCGCTGTAGGGTTTTTGGTTGTCGAGCTTGCTGTTGAAACTCTGGCCATAAAGCACGGGCCAGTCTCCGTACTGCTCGCGGTTGTAGTAGGCCAAAAGCGACAGGGCATCCTCGGGGTTGTTCTCATCAATGGGAGTGTTGGCGTTGGAGCGAACGGCCAGCACGACGAAGCTCGAGTAGCCTATCAAAATCATCACCACGGCCAAAATGCCCTGCTCCACCAGCGGACGATTGGTCTTTACGGCCCAACGAATTCCGAAATAAACCCCCGCAACAATAGCAAGTGCCATTAGGGCAGAACCCGAGTTTTTGGGTAGGCCAATGCTGTTGACCGCCGTGATTTCAAAGAGGCCAAACAAGCGCAAAATAACGGGAACGATTACCGCAAAAACCAAAGCGAGCACCACCACCGCCGCAGCGTTTGCCACGACCCAAGTCCTCAGGGTGACTTTAGGGTAGTTTTTGTAGAAGTAGATCATTACCACGGCCGGAATAATCAAGAACACCAGAATGTGAACCCCAATAGAAAGTCCGGTTAAATAAGCCACCAAAAGAAGCCAACGGTTGGCACGAGGATCGTGGTCGGTAGAGGCCTCCCACTTAAGAGCCGCCCAAAACGCTGCCGCCGTAAAGAAACTCGACATGGCATAAACCTCGCCCTCGACGGCGCTGTACCAAAAAGAATCGGACCATGTGAAGGCCAGAGCGCCCACAAGACCGGAGCCCAAAATCGCAATATTTTGGCCTAAAGACTCCTCGCCGCGGACCAGTTTTTTGGCGAGCATGGTGATGGTCCAAAACAAAAAGGGAATCGAGAGAGCCGAAGAGAGTCCGCTCGTGAAATTGACCCAGTAGGCCTGGCGCGTCACGTCGCCCAAGGCGAGCTGAGACATGACGTTGGCAATGAGCTGAAACACGGGAGCGCCCGGAGGGTGGCCCACCTCAAGCTTTACCGAAGTGGTGATGTATTCTCCACAATCCCAGAAACTTACAGTGGGCTCAAGGGTGAGGGTATAGGTGATTAGGGCAACTGCAAAAGTTGTCCAGCCAAGGGCGTTATTCCAAAAACGGTAGTTGTTCATCGCAGCGGTCTTTAAGACGGAGCAGCGAAGATACCGAATCCTTACAAGTCGAGGGTCAAATCAACCCCTAATTTGCCCGCAATGAGCTTGTGCAGCTTGGCATTGAGGGAGGGGTGGTCGATTCCGGCCAACGCGTCTTCGGCGAAGGCCAGCATCAGCATGGCGCGGGCCTCGGGCTCCCGAATGCCTCTTGCGCGCAGGTAAAATAGAGCGTCTTCGTCGAGTTGTCCGACGGTACAGCCGTGCGAGCAGCGCACGTCGTCGGCAAAAATCTCGAGCTGGGGCTTGGCGTTGACCTCGGCCGTCTGGTGCAGCACCAGGTTGGCATTCTGCTGGTATGCGTCGGTCTTTTGCGCCTCGCGGTGCACGTAGATTCGTCCGTTAAAAACGCCCTTGGAACCCTCGTCGTAGATGCCCTTGTAGTTCTCGTGCGAACTGCAGTGGGGCGCGCGATGGTCGACCAGGGTGTGGTGGTCCACAAGCTGCTTGCCCTTGCCCAGGGTGAGCCCCAGCATGCGGGCCTCTGCGCCCGGGCCGTTGAGAATAATGTCAAGGTTGTTGCGAATGAAGCGTCCGCCCGTGCTAATTGTATGCACCTGCGAGCGGCTGCTGCGGTCTTGGTGAATACGCGTATGCTGGGTCATCGAAGCCAAGGGGCCGTCATGCTGCAGCTTTACCCACCGAAGCTGAGCGCCTTCTGCGAGGAAGGCCTCGTCCACCGAATTGGTCCAGGTCGGCTGGTCCGACAAAGACTGGTGGCGCTCAATGATCTCGACCTGGGAATTCACTCCTAAAACTACGAGGTTGCGCACTTGAATCGCGCGGGGCTCGGTTCCGCTGGTAATCGACAAAAGCTGAATGGGCCGGTCCACCACCACATTGTCGGGCACGACCACGTAGATTCCGTCCCAAGCAAGGGCCGTATTGAGCTGGGCCAGAGGGCCTAAGTCCTCGGTCAACTGGGCAAAGTAGCGTTCGATGGTTTCGGGGTACTTCTTCCAGGCCGACGAGAGCGTGCACACATCAAATCCCTGATGGGTGGTGTCGCTCAGCCAACTCGTGTAGCGTCCGTTCAAAAAGACCACACGGTAGGCGTCTAACTCATTGACCAAGAAGCGCTTAATGTCGGCATATTCCAAGTGCTCGTCCTCGAGTGCGGCGCAGGGCGAGTTCAATGCATAGTGCGGACTCAGCACGGGCTTTAGCGAACTGTACTTCCAGTCTTCGTCTTTCTGTGTTGGGAAGCCCTTGGACTCAAACAGTTCCATCGCGCGCCGACGCCGATCGCGCACCGCATCGCTCGAGTAGGCCGTCAGTTCCTTCTCGTGCAGCCAATACTGCGCAGAGATGCGGTCGTTCACTCTACCTCCTTTTTGATCCAATCGTAGCCGCGCTCCTCAAGGGCGTAGGCAAGCGATTTATCGCCGGCTTTGACGATTCGGCCGTTCAAGAGCACGTGGACGACGTCGGGTATGATGTAGTCCAAAAGGCGCTGGTAGTGCGTGATAACCACAAAACTTGCCTTGGCGGAGCGCAGGCCGTTGACCCCTTGGGCCACAATGCGCAGGGCGTCGATGTCTAAGCCAGAGTCCGTTTCGTCCAAAATGGCAAGACGGGGCTCGAGCATGGCCATCTGAAAGATTTCGTTGCGCTTTTTTTCTCCGCCTGAGAAACCTTCGTTGAGGCTGCGGCTCAAGAAGCCCTTATCCATCTCCAGGAGCTGAAGGGCTTCGCGCATTTTTTTGAGCATGGACGAAGCATCCAAGGCCTCTTCGCCTCGGGCAGCGCGCACGGCGTTGAGCGCCGTCTTCACAAAATTCGAAACACTCACGCCTGGAATCTCTACCGGGTACTGAAAACCGAGAAAAAGCCCAAGGTGCGCCCGCTCTTCGGGAGCGAGTTCCAGAATGGATTTTCCGTCCCACAGCACGTCGCCGCTAGTGACTTGATACTCCTCACGGCCGGCAATCACGCTGCTGAGGGTGGATTTTCCGGATCCATTAGGACCCATGATGGCGTGAACCTCTCCGGGTTTCACGGTCAAATTGACCCCACGCAAAATTTCTTTATCGCCAATGGAGGCGTGCAACTCTCTAATTTCTAACATACTGCTATTATTAACCTACCGAACCTTCAAGACTAATGGCCAGGAGCTTTTGGGCTTCTACCGCAAACTCCATGGGAAGTTGGTTGAGAACTTCCTTGGCGTATCCGTTGATGATCAAGGCGATGGCCGCCTCCATATTCAGACCTCGCTGCTGGCAGTAGAAAATTTGGTCTTCTCCAATCTTGCTCGTCGTCGCTTCGTGCTCGGTTCGTGCGGTGGAGTTTTTGACTTCGATGTAGGGAAAGGTATGCGCCCCGCATCGGTCTCCCATGAGCAGGGAGTCGCACTGGCTGAAGTTGCGAGCATTTTCGGCGCGCGGACCCATTCGCACCAGTCCGCGGTAGGAATTATGGCTCTGCCCGGCCGAAATACCCTTGCTGATTATTGTAGACTTGGTATTGCGACCAAGGTGGATCATTTTGGTGCCCGTGTCGGCCTGCTGGTGGTGGTTGGTTAGGGCTACGCTGTAAAACTCGCCGATGCTGTAGTCGCCCTTGAGGATGCAGCTGGGGTACTTCCAAGTAACGGCGCTGCCGGTCTCTACTTGGGTCCAGCTGATTTTGGCGTAGGCCTCGCAGATTCCGCGCTTGGTGACAAAATTGTAGACGCCTCCCTTGCCCTCGGCATCGCCGGGGTACCAGTTCTGCACGGTGGAGTACTTAATCTCAGCGTGGTCCAAGGCAACCAGTTCGACCACGGCGGCATGAAGCTGGTTCTCGTCGCGCTGCGGGGCAGTACAGCCCTCGAGGTAGCTCACAAAACTGCCTTCGTCGGCCACCAGAAGCGTTCGCTCAAACTGGCCGGTGTTGGCCTCGTTGATTCTAAAGTAGGTGCTCAACTCCATGGGGCAGCGCACCCCCTTGGGAATGTAGCAAAAGGATCCGTCGGTAAACACGGCGCTGTTAAGGGCTGCGTAGTAGTTGTCGGTTCGCGGAATCACGGTTCCGAGGTACTTTTTGACCAGCTCAGGGTGGTCTTGAATTGCCTCACTCATGGAGCAAAAAATCACGCCCTTCTCGGCCAAGGTCTTCTTGAACGTGGTGGCCACCGAGACCGAGTCCACGATAATGTCCATGGCCACTCCGCTCAAACGCTTCTGTTCGTTCAGGCTGATTCCCAGCTTTTCAAAGGTTTTAAGCAGCTCAGGGTCTACCTCGTCGAGGCTGCTAATCTGCTTTTTTACCGGGGCGGCGTAGTAGCTTATGGCCTGAAAGTCCACTTTTTGGTAGTTCACGTTTGCCCAGTCCGGCTCGTCCATTTCGAGCCAAATGCGGTAGGCCTCAAGGCGCCACTCCGTCATCCATTGGGGCTCCATTTTTTTAGCGCTAATGCGGCGAATCACGTCTTCGCTGAGGCCCGCATCCATGCGGTCTGTTTCAATGTCTGAGTAGAAACCGTACTTGTAATCCGTAGCGGTAACCTCCTGCAGCAGTTCGTCTTGACTCATAATAATTCGGTTTAGACGGCGAAGCTTTCGCCACAGCCGCAGGTGCGGGTGGCGTTGGGATTTTTAAACTCAAAACCCTTGCCGTTCAGGCCGCCGCTGTACTCTAGGGTGGTACCCAGCAGGTAAAGCAGGCTCTTTTTTTCAACCAAAACTCGAATACCCTGATCTTCAAAGAGTTGATCGCCCTCTCGGGATTCAGCCACAAAGGTCATTTCATAGCTCAAGCCCGAACAGCCTCCACTCTTAACCCCTACGCGCAAAAAGGCTGTGTCGGGGTCGAGGCCCTCCTCGCGAATCAGCGTTAGGGCCTTTGCGGCGGCAATTTCAGAGATGTTTAGCATTTTGGAAGAATTCTAAATAAGAACAAAGATACTAACGCCAGCCCCTGCGTAATGTTTATAATATCGCCCCTTGCGCTGGCTTCAGCCTATCGGTTAAACTTCAAAACCCGTATTCCCTTAGGCTCAAAGTCCAGCCTTGCCTCTGCCGTGAATCCGCCGCCTTCCAAAAGATCGCTAACCGAGGTTCCAGGCTTTAGGCCCAATTCGGCAAAGCGTTCGACCGGCCAGGTCCGCAGCACCTCGTCGCCGTTGGCCAGCACCAGAATTACCTCAGAGTCCGAGTACCAGGCATAGGCAAACGAGCCCATGTCGGGGGTGAACTGCATGAAGCTGCCCGTGCCAATCAGGGAGTGGGCGGCGCGAAGGGCGCCGAGCTGGCGCAGGTAGGCCTGGGCCTCCTTCTGGTCGGGCGCAAGGCCTTGACCTGTGAATCCCGAGACCTTGTCTGAGGGCCAGCCTCCCGCAAAATCCTGGCGCATGGCCCCGTGGTCGTCAAGGGCGCTGTAGAGCAGCTCGGTTCCGTAGTAAATCGTTGGAATTCCGCGCAGCGTGTAAAGCATGCCCAAGCCGAGCTTGAAGCGGTCGAGGTCCTTGCCGACCTTGCCAAAGAAGCGCCCCTCGTCGTGGTTGTCGAGAAAGGTCACCAGATGATCGCCAGCACGATCAAAACCATAGAGGTAGTCCGCAGCCAAGGCGTTGTACACGTCGGCCATGCCCTCGTTCCATCCGCTCGGCCGTTCCACCGCCTTCTTGAGGCCCCAGTACATCGGGAAGTCGGCGGCCCCTGGGAGGTCCGGATGCGTTTCAAGGTAAAATGCCTGGGCATGCGCACTGTGCACCCATGACTCGCTAAACACATAAAACTGCGGCTCAAAGGCCTTGACTTCTGCCATCCATTGGCGCAAAAAAGCCTGGTCGGGGTAAAGCCAGGTATCCACGCGGAACGCGTCGAGCTGGGCCTCCTCGATCCACCAAAGGCTGTTTTGAATCAGGTAGCGGGCGCAGTGCGGGTCGCGTCCGTTGACGTCGGGCATGGAGCCCACAAACCAACCGTCCATCTGCCGCTCGCGGTCGTAGGCCGAGGCATAGGGGTCAAACAGCGTCTGGTAGCGGTGAATCGAGGTGAACTTTGGGTTCTCTTCACCACGGGCCTTGGCCCGAGCATCGGTGGCCGGCGCCGAAGGCCATGCGTTGAACCAGCTGGAGTCTGGCGGGCTCTGGTAGAGGTAGTGCCCAGTCCCCACATGGTTAAACACCATGTCTTTAACCGCCTTCATTTCGCGAGTATGCAGGCCATCAACCCATCCCAGGTAGTCCTTATGGCTCCCGTAGCGCGGGTCGATGCGGTAGTGGTCCGTAATCGCATAGCCGTGGTAGCTTGCCATTGGCATGTTGTTCTCCAGCAGGGGCATAGGCCATACCGCCGTCACACCCAGCGACTTGAGATAGTCCAGTTGGGCCGTCATCCCGGCAAGGTCGCCCCCGTGCCTCGCATAGGCCCTTTGGCGGTCTACTCCGCGCTCTGCCATTCCAGCGACATCGTCATTGCCCGCGTCTGCATTGGCAAATCGGTCAGGAGTAATCAGGTACATAAGGTCGCGCTGGGTCAATCCTGGTGCAGCCGTTCGGGTTCGGCGAGCCTTGAGCTCCCATTCGGTGCGGACCTTGCCCCTTGCCGACTTCGCCACTAAAGCCACCTTGGCCGATTTAGCGTTGGGCTGTACCTCCACCGTCACATACCGGTAGTGCGGATTAGCCGCGGGAACGTCTGAAACCAGCACGACACCAGGGGCGCTCACCGAGACGGACGAAAGTTCCGAGTCGCTCGACACGAGCAGCTCGAGGCGAGTAACAGAGGTTCCCACCCACCAATGGGGCGGGTCCACCCGAAGGGTTTGCGCTGCAGCCCCCGTGGCCGCAAAAAAGCAAAGTATTAGCAGTCGTAGCATGGCCACAAAAGTACCTAAAAAGAAAAAGCCCCCCGATTCGGAGGGCTCCTTCAGTAAAAACTAAAGCGAATTAGTGGCTTACCACAACGCGCTTCACGCTCTTCATGCCGTCAACAACCACTTCAACGAAGTAGGTTCCGTTGGCAACATTCAAATCAGCCTTGATGCTGTTTGCACCAGCCTCAACCGCAGGGTTCAGAACCATAACAGACTGGCCAAGAAGGCTCATCACGTTGATGGTAGCAGTACCCGCAGCGCGCGCGCTGAAGTCAATGCTAACCGCGCCGCTGGTCGGGTTAGGAGACATAGTGAGTTCCGTAGCTGCAAGCTCCACTGAAGTCAATGAAGGCGAAGAACCGTTGCACTGAAAGCACTTGTCGTAGCAGAACAAGAATGCAGCGTTGGCAGCAGGCACGACCAGAGTACGGTTGATGTTACCGCCGCCGTCGTCTAAACCGCAGTTGTCGGTAGCAATCATCGTTCCCGTGCCGCCCTCGTTGGTTCCCCAATCGTTGTTGACAAACTTGTAAAGCTGGGTTGCACCAACTGCAGAAGCAGGATAGGATACCGTAATCGCCCAGATGTTGCTTCCCTCGTCGGTCATTGCAGAGTACTGGTTAGAGGGAGACCAATCCACCATGGCGTTAGTACCATTAGTAGCACCTTGAGCGGCAAAATTGCCACCAATGCGCATTCCGTTGGCACCCAGCGTAGCGCCGGCACCGAGGTAGTCGGTAATGTCGACCTTGTAGGTCACAGAAACCTGAGCAAAAGCAGCACTAGCAACGAGGGCTGCAGCAAGAGTAAGGGTTTTTTTCATAAAAATTAAAAATTGGTGTTGATTAATAGCCCGGGTTTTGCTCCAGGTTTGGGTTCGCGTTGAGGTCAGCGCCCGGTAAGGGGTAAAGGTTGAGGTGACTGCCTACCGCAGTGCCAAATTGCTCGCCGCCCTTAAACTGCCAGAGGTAGCTGCCTGTGGTAAACTTACCAAAGCGAATCAGATCCTGGCGGCGGTGGCCTTCGGTGTACAGTTCCCTAGCGCGCTCGTCAAGGATGTCGTCTAACGTCAACGCCGTCACGTTCTGGCTGCTGCTGCCCACGGCGCGTGCGCGGACCAGATTGAAGTAATTCAGGCCTGATGCCAAATTGCTTCCGCTGCGGACTGCGGCTTCGGCGTACATAAGGTAAAAATCTGCCAAACGAAACATTGGGAAGTCAATGTCCACAAAGGTTCCGGGCTCCACGCCAGCGCTGCTGTCGCGGTTAATGTTCCTCCACTTGGTGATGCCAACGCCCTGGGTAAAGGTTCCGACGTCCGTAATCGTGTCTTCTTGCCCATCCATGTATAAATAGTCGCTGCGATGGTCGCCAGGCAGCGTGAACTTATTGGCCCAGTTAAAAGTTCCACGGTTGCCCTGCCAGCCCGAGGTTGTGCCAAAATCGGACTGGTTCATCGATCCGCCCATGTGCGAGTGAACCAAGAAGGTGGTTCCGCCGTAGGTCCGGGTGCGGTTGCCGTCAAACGTGGCCACAAAAATCATCTCGGGCGACAAATCGTTGTCAGCGTTAAAATTGAATCCGTAGGTCGGCTCCAGGCCGTAGCCCGCGTCAATGATGCGCTGGCAGTCCTCCATGGTTTGGGTCCAGCGAGGGGTGCCCGGTACACCAGGGGTGGCCGTGTAAACCTCGGCGTTCAAATTCATTTTAGCACGGAGTGCCCAGAGGGCACCTTGGTCTGCACGACCGTATTCGTCCGAACGGGCAGGGGCCAGGCTTGGCTCTATGGCGTTCAGTTCATCCATGATCCAGTTAAAGAGGTCAGGGCGCATGATCTGCTGGGGCGGCTCCGAACCAGGACGAACGCTTTCGTCGGCAAAGGGAACGTTTCCGAACAAATCCAATGCGTGGTAGTAGCTCAGGGCACGCAGGTACCGAGCCTCGGCATTCATTTTGCGAATCGCCAATTTATCGGCCTCGCTAAAGTCTTTTGTGGCCAAGAAGTCATCTCCGGAGTAGCGAATGAACTCATTGGCCAAACTGATTTGGTAGTAGATGCGGTAGTACATCGCGCTGACAAAGGGCGAGTTGTCGTTCCAATCCATCGTGTTCAGCTCGGGGATTCCCGGGTCGGCCCATCCGCAAATAGACTCGTCGGTGGGCAGCTGCTGCAGGTTCCACATGACGCGCACGTACTGAGAGAAGCCTTCGTCGATTCCGCCAATATCAGGCATGCCGGCAGGGCCGTTGTTGCCAGAAATCGACAGCCCGGCGTAGATCTTCGCAAGAACGTTGGCGTAGTTGTTGGGGTCGCTGTAGACCTGTTCCGCCGTCAAGCCATACTTGGGAGAAAGGTTTAGGTCGTCGGCGCAGGAGGCAACCAGAATCGAAACACTGGCGGCAAGGGCAAGGGATTGTGCAAACTTCATGGTCGTCTTGGCTTAAAGAGTTACGTTCAATTGCAGGTTAAATACCCGTGGACGCGGGAAGATCAAGTTGTCGATTCCTCCGGCAAGCTCGGGGTCAAGACCCGAGTATCGGGTGAAGACCAAGGCATTTTGAACCGAGAAATTAATGCTTGCTGGGTACTTGCCTTGGCCAATATTACCCAAGTCGTACGACAGGTAGAGGTTGTCCAATCGCAGGTAGTCCGCGCGCTCCAAAAAGTAGTTCGACATCAGCTGCTCGGTGGTGTTGAACATGAATTCCGTATTCAAGAAATCGCGCGACATGTTGTTCAGGTGCGGGAAGGAGCCCCCAACCGAGAACAGGTTGCCGTGAAGCGAATTGTTGTTGTTGTAGATGTAGTGACCAAACTCACCGCGCCAAGTCATGCCGCCGCTCCACTTCTTGTACCTCCAGGTCGTGGTGAAACCCAAGGTTTGAATGGGTTCCGGCTGCGCGTCGTTGTACACGAGGTCGTCAGAATTAATGATTCCGTCGCCATTTTGATCCACATAGGCCTCGATGTCGTCAATTTTACCGTTGGTATTCTCGTCGGCGCTGGCATCAAATCGATCGAGCTTGCCGTTGCGCTCAATGATCTTGCCATTAACATCGTAGCGGTGCTCGTAGGTGTAGAAGGTAAACATGGGGTGCCCTACCTGATGAATCTGAATGGTGTTGCCCACGCCTCCATTAATGCCTCCGACGCGTATTCCCTTAGAAGTAGAGTCTACTACGCGGGTAAGCTTGTCAATTCGGTTGCGGTTAATTGCACCATTGATGCCGAATTCCAAGCTCGCATTCTCGGTATCGACGGCCACAAGATTCAAATTCAGTTCTGCTCCACGGTTGGTCATGGCGCCCACATTGGTCAAAACCAGATTCGAGAAGTTCGTGCCGGCCGCCACAGGAATTACGCCGAGCAGGTCGTAGGTGTACTTCTCATATAGATCGACGCTCGCGGTCACGCGGTTTTTTAGCAAGCCAAAGTCCAATCCGAGGTTGGTTGTGCGCGTCTTCTCCCACTCCAAAAAGTAGTCGTAGGCATCAGGGCGCAGCACGTCGACATAGTTGCTGCCAAACTGGTACTGGGCGGTGCCGGTTCCGTAGGCGTAGTTGGCAATGTAGCCATAGTCGTTATAAATGTCTTGCTGCCCGGTAACACCGACACTAGCGCGGACTTTGAGCGAAGAAACCGAGCCCTTAATGGCCTTAAAGGCCTTCTCTTCGAGCACGTTCCAGCCCAAGGCAACCGAGGGGAACAGACCCCAACGGCTCTCTGGAGAGAATCGGCTGGAACCGTCGGAACGCAGCGAGGCCGTAATCAAGTATTTGCCCAAAATATTGATGTTGCTGCGGCCAAAAAACGACATCAGGGCGTTGTCTACATCATAGGGGAAGGGATTCGCCGGAGACAGCGTGTCGCCGTTAAACCTCAGGCTTGGCAGGTTCTCTGCATACGATCGCCATTTCTGAAAGGAGTAACCCCCAGTCCAGTCGGTCTTGACTTTGCCCTTAGCTAGGTCTTTTTTGTAGCTGGCGTAGGTCTCCAAAAGCTGGTTGCCTCGAGTGCTAAAGTAGCGGTTGTTCTCGCCGCCGTTTACAAAACTCATGGCCGCATAGTCAGGAACCACCACGGTACCCTTGTTTAACCCAAAGTCGCCTCCCAAATTCACATACAGGTGAAGGTCCGTCTCGCTAAGGGGCTTGAAGTCAAAGAGCACGTTGCCGATAAAACGGTCGTTGGTGCCGCGGTCGTCGCGCAATTCAAGCAGGCCGACCGGATTGCGGGGCGAGAGGTTGCTCAGGGCGCCGTTGGGCAATCCCCACTCAAAATACCCGCCGTACTTCGATGTATCTCCCGACTGTACCTCGCGGGTGGGATCAAACCAAACGGCAGAGCCAATGGCTCCCTGGTTCGCATACTTGTTGTAGGCACGGTAGGCCTTGGCGCTCACGTTGGCCGTGAGGTTGCGCGTGATTTTTGGCGAAGCATTCAGGGTCACGCTGTAGCGGTCCAATGCCGAAGTCTTTAGCACGCCCGTCTCGGAATAGTATCCAATACCCAAGCGGTACGGGAGGCCCTTGACGCCGCCACTCAGGGCCACGTTAATGTCTTGAGCCATTCCACGCTGGTAAATTTGGTCTTGCCATTGGGTATTGGTAGGCAAGGAATCGTTGGCAATCAACACGTCGCCCGTGCCGCCCACTTGGTAGTAGCCCTTGGCTCCTGCCAAACGCTTGCGCTGGTTGTTTGAGCCGTATTCATTAATGGCCGAAACAAATTCTTCGGTCGTGAGCACGTCCATGCGGTTGCGATTGGTCCGCACCGAGCTTACGGCACTCAGTTCCACCTTCAATGGGGCGTCCTTCAGGCCTTTTTTGGTCGTGACCAGTATTACCCCGTTGGCTGCGCGCGAACCATAGATGGCCGTGGCCGACGCGTCCTTGAGCACCGTGAAGCTCTCGATGTCGTTGGGGTTAATAAGACCGAGTCCCTCTGAGGGCAGTCCGTCGATGACGATTAGCGGGTCGTTGCTGGCGTTGATTGAGGATCCGCCTCGAATGCGGATCCGCGCACCTTCGCCCGGGCGACCAGACCCTGCCGTAATTCGAACGCCTGGAGTTTTACCTACAATTAACTGGGCTGGATTTGCAAAGGCCCCCTTTTGAAAGGACTTGGACTTCACGCTCACTAGCGAACCCGTAAGGTCTCGTGCCGTAGTGGAACCGTAGCCTACAATGACTACCTCATCAAGCTGTTCCGCGGATTCTTCGAGGGTGAAGTTTAGGGTTGCGCTGCCGGCGACCTGAACCGTTTTTTTAAGGGTCACGTAGCCCATTAAAGCCGCCGTTAGAGTGGCTGACTTGGCCGGTACCATTATGCTGTAGCGTCCGCTGGCGTCGGTTACTGCGGTGCTGCCTGAGGAGGATTCCTTGACCACGGCAGAAGGTAGCGGATTGCCCTCGGCATCGCGGACCAAACCAGAAACTTGGCCCTGAGCCCAGGCGGAAACTGACGCGAGGGAAATGGCCAGGGCCAGCAAAAATTTATGCGAATTCATCATTACGGGTTAACGTTAGGTTACCGCAATGTACTAAAAAATGCAATTAAGTGTACGGATTACACCCTAAAACGAAGAAGATAAAATTGGGTCCGCAACGGCCGCATCAGGCGGTACCATGCGGAATCAGCTGCAGAACTCCTCGAAGGCTGCAGTCAAATTAGTGGCAAGTGCTTGGGCAGATCGGCCTTCAATGTGATGGCGCTCAATCATGTGCACCAGTTCGCCGTCTTTAAACAGGGCAATGGATGGCGAAGACGGAGGGAAGGGCATCATTAAACCGCGTGCCATGTCAACCGAAGACTTGTCGTTGCCGGCAAAAGCGGTGACTGCACGAGTCGGCTTGGCCCCAGGGCTTGACAAGGCCATGCGCACCCCTGGGCGGCACGAACCTGCGGCGCATCCGCAAACCGAATTGATGACCACTAGGGTGGTGCCTTCGCCGTGAATCGCGGCCTTCATCTGCTCTGCGTCGCGAAATTCTTCGAATCCAGCATTGGTGAGTTCCGCGCGCATGGGGGCAATTAGGTCTTCGGGGTACATCGCTTTAGAGTTTATGGTTTAGTGCTATCGCAGCAAGCATTGTGCCGAACGAGGGCGCAGGGCTGTGCATTATTTAGCAAAAATACAACCTCCCTGGTGCAGATTGTGAACCGATTTGACGCGACCTTGTTGGACTATTACTCATGAAGAATACTGCCCTGCGACTGCTCGTTTTAGTGCTATTGACATCAGGCACCAAGCTAATGGGCCAAAATGCAGGCGAAATCCTGGCCAAAGCCGAGAAAAATGCCATCGGAGCCTCGAGCTACAGCGAGCTTTCGATGACGGCCAAGCGGGCGCGCTACACCCGCGAGCTGGAGCTCAAGACCTGGAACCACGGCAATAAGTACGCATTAATTGTGATTACCGGGCCAGAACGCGACCGCGGCACCCGCTACCTTCGGTCCGACAAGCAGATGTACAGCTACGTTCCGCGCAGCGGCAAGGTGGTGAAACTGCCTCAAAGCATGCTAATGGCGGGTGGCTTTATGGGTACGGACGCCTCCCTCGACAACCTTTTGGGCCAGGCATCGCTTGCCAAGGACTTCAGCCATCAATACCTCGGAACCGAAACCGTGAATGGCCTTCTCTGCCATAAAGTTAAATGCATCCCCAAGCCAGGAATTCCCGTGGCGGCCGACGCAGTGGTCGCATGGGTGCACACGGGAGATAAGGGATGGGTCCGCCTGAGTTTTCAAAGCAACCGCAGCGGTGAAATTCAGCGAATGGATGCCCTTGAATTCGCGCGAATGGACGGAATTTATATGCCGGTCAAGCTGCAATTCAGCACCCTGGGCGGCAAGCAAAGCACCCTGATGACCATCAAAAACTACAAGAGGCAGCCGCAGCTGAGTCCTGCCTGGTTTACTCCAGAACGCCTTGAGCAAACCCAGCCGTGAATCGACCCAAGCTCTTTGCACGTCAAAGCGAGCTAGGGCTGGCCGCTCGCCTAGCCTTTAGGAATTTAGGCCGCAACCGCCGCCGCAGCCTAATTACGGGAGCAGCAATTGCTTTTGCCCTGTTTTTTGCCATCATTTTGCGTTCGCTTCAGCTGGGCGTGTACGGCCACATGGTGTCTACGGTGGTCGGGAGCATGAGCGGCTACGTGCAGGTGAGCGACACGGCCTACTGGCCAAGCCAAAACCTAGACTACTCCCTGTATGAAGACCAACAATGGCTAGAAAAGCTTCGCCAAGACCCCGAAGTGGCCAGTGCCTACCCGCGAATTCAGGGATTTGGACTGCTGAGCGTCGGAGACCGCAGCGGGGTAGCGCAATGGATCGGCATAAGCCCTGAAGAGGCAGAGTCCAGCCTCTGGCAAACTCGGTTGGCCAGCGGATCCTGGGAATCGGGGCCCAGCTCGGTTTGGCTGGGAAAGCGCCTGGCAGAACAGCTTGAGGTTGAGCCTGGAGACAGCCTGGTTGCCATGGGTCAGGGCTTTCAAGGGAGCGTGGCCGGAGCCTCTTGGATTCTTGCCGGAACCCTCCATTTGGGGAATCCCGAGCTGGAGAAACGCAGCGCAATCCTCAAGCTTGAAGACGCCCAGGATTTCTCGGGAGCTTACGGCATGTGGAGCTACGTGCAGGTCACGCCCCACCGCAGGGATATTAACCAAGACCCTAGCGCCGAGCTGGGCGCTCGGCATCCGCTCGACGGGGCCCACTTTTTGAGTTGGCAAACCCGCATGCCCGAGCTAATTCAAACCATTCAGGCCGACACTACGGGGGGCAGGGTCATTTTGTTCATTCTTTATGTGGTCATCGGATTTGGTTTGCTCGGCACCATGATTATGCTTGCCAACGAGCGGCGGCGCGAATTTGCCATGCAGCTGGCCATGGGCATGAGGCGTGGCTTGCTGGCCGGAACGGTTTTTATCGAAGTGCTCCTGCTCAGCCTGGCCGGAGCCGCAACCGGAATCCTGGCCGGGCGCATTGCCGTGTTGATTTTGGATCGCTACCCCTTGCGCCTTTGGGGCGACGTAGCGGCAGCCATTGAACAGCAGGGCTGGGAAGCCATTCTGCCGCCAAGCCTAGACTGGTCGATATCGTTCACGCATGCCGGGATCATTGTACTCATAACCCTTGCGGCGGCGGCCTGGCCACTGCGGACGGTGTTTAAAACCAGCCCCGTACACCGATGAACCTGCTCCTCTCGATGGCATGGCGCAACATATGGCGCAGTCCCTGGCGCAGCGGAGTGGTCGTCGGTGCCATGGCCCTTGGGGTTTGGGCTGGCATTTTTATGATGGGCCTGGCTCAGGGGGTCAACGATACCCGCACGGCCAACGCGCTTGACGACTACATAGGCCACGTCCAGATTACCGACTCGTCCTTCATTGACAACCAAGAAGTTC
>DBBY01000049.1:35799-43172 GCA_002292855.1 Flavobacteriales bacterium UBA972
GTGGAATCCTGGTCCGAGCGACTACTCATCACTGCGGTAATGCAGTCCGGCGCAGCCTCCGCGCCCGTGCAGGTGCTGGCCGTTGACCCCGAGCGCGAAGCCCAGGTTTTTAAGGCACCGCGCCGCATGCACGAGGGGACTTTTGACTCCACCGGCATCACCTTGGGGCTCAAGCTGGCCGAGCAGCTCGGGGCGGGCCTCGGCGACCGGGTCGTGCTGACCTTTCAAGATTTAAGGGGCGAAATCCACAGCAGCCTCTACCAAGTCAGCGGGATTTACGACGGAATCAGCAACCTCGTCGAAGGCATTCAGGTCTATGTGCCCCTTGCCGAGCTGGCTCCCGAGCTTCTTGGCACTGCCGATTCCCTTCGCCAGCCCATGGTGGCGCACCAAATTCACTTTAGGGTGCGGAACCTTGATTCCCTCGACCAAACGGTCAGCGAATTGACTGCCGCAGTGGCAAATCCCGGCTCAAGCGTCCTGCGCACCTGGCGCGCCATTAGCCCCGACCTGCGCTATGCCGACGAGGTGCTGGCCCAGTCGCTCCTGCTCTTTATGGCCGTAATTCTCTTTGCAATGGCCTTTGGAATCCTCAATACCATGCTCATGGCCATCCTCGAGCGCACCCGCGAACTCGGAATGCTCATGGCCATCGGCATGACGCGGCGCAAGGTCTTTCGGCTCGTGGTGCTCGAAACCCTTCTTTTGAGCTTTGCAGGGCTGCCCCTGGGCCTGCTTCTCGGCCACCTCACCATTGCCGTCACGAGCCGCACCGGAATAAGCCTTGCCGGCGTCGAGAAAGGCATGGCAGAACTCGGCCTCCAATCCACCATTTACCCCGTGCCGGTGCCCGAATACTTTTTGCCCGTGGCCCTTCTTGTGGCGGTGCTCGGGCTCCTGTCGTCCCTCTACCCGGCTCGCAAGGCCCTGAAGCTAAATCCCATTGAAAGCATGCGCGTGCTATGACCAACCAAGCCCTTTTAAGCGTTCAAAACGTAGTAAAAACCTATGAATCCACTGCCGGCCCCGTGCAGGCGGTCTGCGGCGTTTCGCTGGAACTTCAGCGCGGAGCCTTCGCGGCGCTGGTCGGCCCCTCGGGCTGCGGCAAAACCACGCTCCTGAATGCCATCGGCGGCCTCGACTCGGTCACCTCAGGGCGGATTTGGATCGACGGCACCGAGATCACGGGGCTCAGCGACCGCAAAGTGATCGAGTTTCGCCTGCACCGCATTGGATTTGTTTTTCAGGCCTTTAACCTCGTACCGGTGCTCAATGCCTGGGAAAACGTCGCCTTTGTCATGGAACTTCAGGGCCTTGGCATAAAGGCTCGGCGAGACCGCGCCTACGAACTTTTGTCGGCCGTTGGCCTCAGCGGCAAAGAAATTCAGCGGCCCGCCCAGCTCTCTGGGGGGCAGCAGCAGCGCGTGGCGGTAGCCCGCGCCCTAGCCTCTCGTCCCTCGCTCGTGCTGGCCGACGAACCCACCGCCAACCTCGATTCCAAGAGCACCGACAAGCTGCTCGACATCATGCGCGAGCTCAATCAAAAAGAGGGAACGACCTTTCTCTTTAGTACGCACGATCCTCGAGTGATTAGCCGCGCAGAAGTTCTGTTTCAGCTCGAAGACGGACGGCTACAGGCCTAGGGCCAGCCGAAGGGATTCCGCTTTTTTGGCTCCCACCGCGGCGACCAAAGTCTCGGGTTTGGACTTTCGAATTCCGGCCACCGACTTAAAGGTGTCGAGCAGAATTTGCACGGTCGCGGGGCCGACCCCGGGAATTCCGTCCAAGGCGCTGCTCAGGCCTGACTTGCTTCGGCGTGCCCGGTGGTGGGTAATTCCAAACCGGTGCGCCTCGTTGCGCGCCTGCTGAAGCACTTTAAGGGTTTCGGAGCGCTTGTCGAGGTAAAGTGGCACGCTGTCGTCGGGAAAGTAAAGTTCCTCTAAGCGTTTGGCAATGCCAATGAGGGCTACCCGCCCGCGGAGTCCGAGCTCGTCAAAAACCTCTACGGCCGACGAGAGCTGACCCTTTCCTCCGTCGATGAGCACCAGCTGGGGCAGGGGTAATCCCTCGTTGAGTACCCGGGTGTAGCGCCGGGTCAGGGCCTCCTTCATGGTGGCAAAATCGTCGGGGCCCTCCACCGTTTTGACGTTAAAATGGCGGTATTCTGACTTGGCGGGCTTGCCGTCAATGAAGACCACGCAGGCCGACACGGGGTTGGTTCCCTGCGTGTTGGAGTTGTCAAAGCACTCGATGCGGCGCGGCTCACTGGGAAGCCTCAGATCCTTTTGCATTTGACGCATTATGCGGTCGCTGTGCCGTTCGGGGTCAACCAGCTGCACGTTTTTAAGGCGCTCCACGCGGTAGGCACGGGCGTTGCGCTCCGACAGCTCCACGGCTGCGCGCTTATCGCCTCGCTGCGGCATCAGCACCTCAATGTTGGGCGGAACCACCTCGGGTTCCAGCGACACCAAGACCAGCTTGGCCTGGCTGGGGAAGCGTTCGCGCAGCTCCGCCATACCCATGGCCATGAGTTCTGCATCGCTCTCCTCGAGGCGCTTGCGAAGCTCGAGGGTGAAGCTTTGAATGACTGCGCCGTCGCGTATGTGCAGCATGTTGACGTAGCCGTACTCTGCGTCGCTGAGCAGCGAAAAAACATCAACCGAACCCAAGGCGGGATTCAAAACGGTCGATTTTGACTGATAGAGGTCGAGCCGGTCGAGGCGCTCCTTGACAAACTGAGCAGCCTCAAACTCTTGACTCGCCGAATGAGCCATCATCTGCCCATAAAGGCGGTCTCGAGTAGACCGAAGGTCTCCGCGCAAAAGAAGGCGTGCGCCCGTCACATCAGCCAGGTAGCTTGCCTCGTCCTGAAGGCCCTCGCAGGGCGCTAGGCAACGCTTAATATGGAACTCCAGGCAGGCCCGGTACTTGCCCGATTCAATAGCCGCGGCCTCCATGGGCAGCTGGCAGGTGCGAAGCGTGAAAACCTCCTTAATGATGTCGAGCATGGTGTACATCATCTTGACGGACGCATAGGGACCAAAGTATTCTGACCCATCTTCAATGCGGCGGCGCGTGGCAAAAACCCGCGGAAAGCGCTCCTTTTTAATGCAAATCCAGGGGTAGGTTTTGCCGTCTTTGAGGTTGATGTTGTAGCGCGGCTGGTGCTTCTTAATCAGCGTATTCTCCAAGAGCAGGGCATCAAACTCGGTCTCGGTGACGATGGTCTTGATGTCGGCCACCTTGCGCACCAGCATGCTCAGTCGGGCGGACTCGTGGTTCTTTTGAAAGTAGGAACCAACGCGCTTCTTGAGGTTTTTGGCCTTGCCGATGTACAAAATCACACCATCCTTGTCGATGTGGTGGTAAACCCCCGGTCGCTCGGGCAGCGTCCGAAGCAGGGTTTTGATATGTTCACTCCACTCCACGGCACAAAACTAACGAGCCCCCGGCCGGAACGCATCCGTCGGGGGCCCAATTGCCTAAAAAACCTAAAATTTCGCTAGAGTATCGTGACCGTGCCCTTCAACTCGAGGCGCGCGTTGTTGGGATTGTCCGCCAGGTTAATGATGTAGAAATACACACCATCGGCCAGCTTGCTTCCCGACATGTCGCGACCCTCCCAGGGCTGAGCATTGTCGTAGTTCTCGTTGCGGTAAACCACCTTGCCGTAGCGATTCATCACCGTGACCACCCGCAACGTCGTGTAGGACATGATTCCGCGCACATTAAAGACATCGTTTTGACCGTCGCCGTTGGGCGTCATCACGTTGGGCACAATAACCGTATCAATCGGCGGAATCGGCGGCACAGGCTCACCAAACTCAATCCAGTTGGAATATGCCGTGTCTTGCATCGGATTCACCGTGAAGGTGCTGTCTGGCCCGAGGCTGTCGCGCACCGTGCGAACCCGCACCGCGTACTGGCCCGGCGCCAAACCTGGGTTATTCACCACCACAAAAGAGTCGAGCATCGGGGCTCCGTAGTCGGTCCAGAGGTAGGTTCCTGGGGGCGTTCCCGGCACGTTGCGGCCAAACTGAACCTGGTACATTGCAGAATCCCAAGCGTTGTAGGAGCTCCAAGCCACCGGAATCGACTGGGTATTGGTCATGTCACCGCGAAGCCAAATGCTCTTTACCGTATCGGTCGAAGGCTGCGTAAACCCGTTGACAATGGCGTCGGCATAATATCGGTAGTACTTGGTGTCGACCATGTTGGCATCAACACTCAAGTCAACCCAGTCGCGCAGGTTGGTGTCGTTAGTGGTGAAGGCCACCTGGTAGGAGACTCCGCTGTCGGCCGAGCGATGAACGCGCCACATGTTAAAGAGGTAGCGAGGCAGGGTTGTGGTATCAACGTCCCAATAGATATGGGGATGCTCGTCGGCGTCGATGCTCACGTTGGTGAGGTCCATGGCAAGATCCACGCAGTCGTCCACGATCAAAACAATGGTATCAAACTCGTTCATGTCTTTGCCGCACTTGTTGAGCAGGGTATTGCCGTCGTTGCCCTTCTTGGAGTACAGGTAGTATATACCATTCATCGAAAGGGGCTTAAATAGCTTGACCAAAAGGGTGGTGGACTCCCCGTTGACGTCGCAGTTGGGAATCAGGGCTTTAATTGGAATCGGCTGCCCATTGGGATTGGTGAGGCGAAAGTCCGAACCGTCGGGAGAAACCGACTGGCACTGAATGGCGAGGGTGAAATTTAGCAGTACGGTAGAGTCGAGGCAGTTGTAGTCTTTGGTTTGGCGGCCTTGGGCGTCTAAACTCACCCCTGGAGCCGTGGGATCGAGCCGCACGCCGGCATTCACCGAAGTATTGCAGTTGCCCGCCACGGTTACCTGAATCTCTCGGTTGGACGAGCCCACCTTGACCCATACGAAGAAGGTGGAATCAAAACGATACTCATTGACCCGTATGGCAATTACCGAAGTTTCTACCGTATTGGCCACAAAGGAGATGTTTCCTGACATCTGGTTCATCGTAAATGGTCCAAACGGGAAGGTGTGAATGGGCTGAGTAAAACTAAACGTTGCCGCGTAGGGAACCGGGTTGTTGGGTCCGTTGTTTCGGGCCGGAACCAGCTCGTACTGAAGCGAGTCGCCATTGGGCTCTGTCGCATTTTGCAGGTAGTTAATGTAGCCGCCAATGCATATGTAGCTAATTGGGCGTGATAAAAATGCCGGCGACGAATTAGTGCCCAAGGTGTTGTTCAATTCCGCCTCAAAGTAGAATCCGACCCCTGCAGATCCGGTGATTCCGGTTATCCCGGCTGGGCGGCAGCACTGACTCCAAGACATTTTATAGTCCGGGCACTGCTGGCTCAAAATCACAAAACCAGTGTAAATGCGCACCATTGGGGTAAAAATCGCAGATGCCTGAGGAATGCAGTCGTAGGCTCCATATAGCGCTGCCGAGAATTCGGGCACCGAAAGATTCACGGTGACGCTTTGACTGGTGCCGCAGCTCGACGACGCCACTTGAACAATCTCGGTGGCCCCCATGCCGATTCCTGTTGCCTCGCGGTAAATAACCAGCTTGATCCGGTATTGGTTGGGCACGCCCGACGAATCGCCCACGTACTTGTACTGAATATCTCCACCAATAATGTGCGAGGCTTGGCTTGCAACCGGAGCAAGCACAAGGAGAAGAAGGATTAAGCGAAATAGGCGCATGGTGGCATTTATTTTAGTACTTACAAACATACTTCGACTCATCGATTGATGCCAAGGCAAATCCAAATCCGCGCAACCTCAATGAGTCAGCGCCGAGCCTAAAGCGTTTTGCGCAAACGGGCCACCGGCAATCCAAGCTGCTCGCGGTACTTGGCCACCGTGCGGCGAGCAATAGGGTAGCCCTTGTCTTTGAGCAAGACAGCCAAAGCATCGTCGGTGAGCGGGTCGCGCGAATCTTCTTCGCCAATGCTCTCCTCGAGTATTTTTTTTATCTCTCGAGTCGAAACCTCTTCTCCCTCAGCATTCGTCATGCTCTCGCTAAAAAAACGCTTAATCAAAAAAGTGCCAAAGGGAGTCTGCACGTACTTCTGGCTTGCCACCCGGCTTACCGTCGAAATATCCATGCCCACCTCATCGGCAATGTCTTTGAGAATCATCGGTTTAAGCTTGCGGTCGTCGCCTGTTAAAAAGTAATCCTCTTGGTAGCGCATTATCGCGGACATCGTGAGCAGCAGGGTCTGCTGGCGCTGCTTAATGGCCTCGATAAACCACTTCGCGCTGTCAATTTTGCCCTTGATAAAGGAGAATGCCTCCTTTTGCTTGTCGCTGTCAAAGCCCTTAGCCTGCCGGTAGTGCGCGAGCATTTCTTTGTATTCGCGGCTCACATTCAATTCGGGCGCATTGCGGCCATTGAGCTTGAGTTCCAGCTTGCCGTCGATCGCAGTCACCAAAAAATCGGGCACCACCACCTGACTGGGTTCCGCGCCCTGCGTGGCGCTGCCGCCCGGTTTGGGGTTAATTCGGCTAATCTCTTCGAGTGCGGACTTTAATCCCTCTTCGTTGGTGCCAAGCCCCTGCATCATGCGGCTGTAGTGGCGCTTGGCGAGCTCGTCAAAGTAGCGGACCACAAGGGCTCGAGCGTTGAGTACGGTCGGCGTGTCGGGGCGGCGGGCAAGCTGAAGCGTCATGCATTCCTGCAGGTTGCGGGCGCCCACTCCCGCAGGATCCATGGACTGTACCACGCGCAGGGCTTCTTCGAGCTCGCTGGGTTCAATGAAAATTCCGAGCGAGAACGCCAGGTCGTCGACAATGTCGACCAGCTCGCGGCGCAGGTAGCCGTCGTCGTCCAGCGTGCCGATGAGGTACTTGCACAGGGCCTCCTTTTGGGGAGCCAGAGAGCGCAGGGCGAGCTGCTCGTGAAGCACGTCGCTCAGGTCCATTCGCGCTACAATGGGCGCCTCATAGGTTTCGTCGTCGGCCGAATAGTTGTTGGCATTCAGTCGGTACTCGGGCGTGTCGTCAAACAGTTCCTCCGAAAAATCCTGTTCCTTGGATTCAGTATATCGCTCGTCTTCTTCTGCACTGCTGTAGTCGTCTTCGGGGGCCTCGTAGTCGGTCTCAAAGGGGTCTTCGTCGGCCTGACTCTCGGTTTCGAGGGCCGGATTCACCTCGAGCTCCTCCTGAATGCGGTCCTCTAAAGCCTGCGTGGGCAGCTGAATCAGCTTCATGAGCTGAATCTGCTGCGGCGACAGCTTCTGCTGGAGCTTTAAAACCTGGGACTGACGAAGCACGCTGCCTGAATCAATTAAAACTTAGCGCTGCCTGGGAAGCGGGGGAAGGGTATCACGTCCCTGATGTTGCCCATGCCCGTCACAAACTGAACCATGCGCTCGAATCCGAGTCCGAATCCGCTGTG
>DBBY01000049.1:43249-44839 GCA_002292855.1 Flavobacteriales bacterium UBA972
ATGCCCACCGCCTTCATCTTTTCAACGAGCACGTCGTGGCGCTCCTCGCGCTGGCTACCGCCGATGATTTCGCCAATTCCGGGAAAGAGGACGTCCATGGCGCGCACGGTCGTGCCGTCTTCGTTGAGGCGCATGTAAAAGGCTTTGATCGACGCGGGGTAATCAAACAATACCACCGGAGACTGAAAGTGCTTCTCGACCAGGTAACGCTCGTGCTCCGACTGCAGGTCGGCGCCCCAGGCCTCAATGGGGTAGGCAAACTGACCCTTTTGGTTGGGCTTCGAAGCCTTGAGAATCTCAATAGCCTCGGTGTAGCTGCAGCGCACAAAGGGGTTGCCCTGTACGAATTTAAGCTTCTCGATGAGGCCCATGGCCTGGCGCTGGGCAAGGGGCTTGGCCTGTTCTTCTTGCTCGAGGCGCTGGTCCAGCAGCAATAAATCGTCGGCGCAGCGGTCGAGCACCCGACCAATGATGTGCTTCACAAAATCCTCGGCAAGCTGCATGTTGTCCTCAAGCGTGAAAAACGCCATTTCGGGCTCAATCATCCAAAACTCGCTGAGGTGGCGGGTGGTGTTGGAATTCTCTGCGCGGAACGTGGGTCCAAAGGTGTAGATTTTGCCCAGGGCCATGGCTCCGAGTTCTCCCTCAAGCTGGCCACTGACCGTGAGGTTGGTGCTTTGACCAAAGAAATCTTCGCTAAAATTTACCTCCCCTGAATCGGTGCGCGGCGGATTGTCGGCAGAAAGGGTCGTAACGCGAAAGAGCTCTCCGGCTCCCTCCGCATCGCTCGAGGTTATGATGGGGGTAGCCCAATGAAAAAATCCGCGGTCGTGAAAGAACTGATGCACGGCATACTGGGCCTCATGGCGAATGCGAAAGACCGCGCTGAACGTAGCCGTTCGGGGGCGAAGGTGGGCAATCTCGCGAAGAAATTCTAGACTGTGGCGCTTGGGCTGCAAGGGGAACTCCTCGGGGGAGCTGTCGCCGTGAACTATAACTTCCTCTGCCTGAATCTCTGCGGACTGGCCACTGCCCATCGAGGGCACCAGCAATCCGCGAACCTCGACGGCTGCTCCGGTGGTAATGCGCTTGAGGAGGTCCTCAGGCATGCGTTCAAAATCAACCACGCACTGCAAATTGGAGCCCGTGGATCCGTCGTTGAGCGCAATAAAGCGCTTGGAACGAAAGGTGCGAACCCATCCGCGCGCCGTTATGGGCTGCTGCTCGGCAGGGGTCTGAAGGATTTGCGCTATGGTCATACTTCTTGGCACAATTTGTGGTTAAGGCGAACGCAAATTACGAGAATCTTTGGCACAATTGCCCTTTTTAGGGCAGTGATTTATTGAAGACGCCTCAAAACAGACCTTAGCTATACGATAATTTGGAAACGTTTTTACACTTAAAACGTATTTATAGTACAGAAATGCCTAAATTTGCCGCGCAATGAGCAGCGCAAACCCAAGTGAAGTAAAAACAAGCATCCTCCAAAGGGCGATGGAGATGTTTCAGCGCTACGGCCTACAGGCCATGACGATGGACGACGTTTGCCGCGAGCTCTCGATGAGTAAAAAGACTCTTTATCAGTATTTT
>DBBY01000049.1:44919-64990 GCA_002292855.1 Flavobacteriales bacterium UBA972
ATGAAAAGCATCACTGCCGAGAACGAGAACGCCATCGACCGCATGATTAAGCGCTACACCTACTTGATGCAAATGATCGAGTCGCACGGCCCAAGCATGATGTTTCCGCTCAAAAAATACTATCCCAAGACCTATGAGTGGCTCTTTGCCCAGAGGCGTGAATCGATGATCACTGCCTTCGTGCAAACCGTCAAAGACGGCCAAGCCCAGCGGCTTTTTCGCGACGACCTGGACGCGCACCTGGTCGCCAAAATTCACTTTACCACTATGGTCGGACTCTCGGACTCCGACCTGCAATCCGAGAGCATTGCCGAGCGCCGGGATTTAATCTGGACGGCCATTAGTCTATTTATACGGAGTATTAGCACTGCTCAAGGACTTCAATACTTTAACGAAAACAAGGACTCTCACCAATGATTCGATTCATTACCCTCACTGCGGTCATGCTTTGGGCCGCCACTGGCTTCGCCCAAACTACGCTCTCGCTCGAGCAAGCTTATGACCAGGCCAAAGCACACAATGCGCTTAATAAAGTGCGCAGCCTGGAGCAGCGAGCCGCCGAAAAAGTGCTTTGGCAGAACATCGCGCTGGGGCTTCCGAGCGTCAACGCGGGAGGCCAGTACACCGACAATATTGAACTGCCTGCTCTGTTCTTTGACATTGACGGGGACGGCACTATCAACAAACTGCAGTTCGGCACGCGCTATACCTCGGTCGGCAATCTGAGTATAAACCAACTCGTTTTTGACGGAAGCTACCTTATTGCGCTGTTTGCGACCGACGTGCTTCGCGACCAAGCCTCCCTCAACAAAGAAAAAACCGAGATCGAAGTGCGCCAGCAAACGGCGCAATTCTACCACCTTGCCATAATTCTTGCCGAAAATGAACTCGTCTTAGCAGAGAACCTCAAGCAAGCCCAATCGACCGCCAACCAAATGACCGTTATGGCAAGCGAAGGGCTTGCCGAACTCGAAAGCGTAGACCAGGTGCGGCTCGTATCGCGCCAGATCGAAGCCAACTTAAACCTCATTCGCCAGCAAAAAATCATTGCGACCAAGATGCTTCTGCTCACCTGCGGACTTCCTTTGGATGGCGCCACGACGCTCAGCACTTCCTTAGAGCAGTTGATGGCGTCCGCAATGGCCGGCGAGAATCTGCTGCAAGCCAAGTTTAACCCGGAACAGCACGTCGACTATCGAGTATTGGCCGCTGGTCGCCTCGGGCAGTCCCTCTTGTACAAAAATGAACTCATCAGCTTTTTACCTAAGGTTTATGCCGGCTATGGCCTTAATCGCCAGTTTGTGAGCGAAGATGCCAACGTTTGGAACCCCAACGGCAATTCAGCCAACAGTGTGGTCTTTCAATCGTGGAACCTAAGCGCCCAACTCCCCTTGTTTGCCTCAGGGCGCAGAGTGTTCAAGGCTCAAGAAAGCCGAATCAAAGTGGAGCAACTCGATGAAATGCTCGAGCTAACAAAAAACAGCATTACCCTTCAGTACCTGCAAGCCAAAGCAGAATTCGAGAACGCCCTGAATACCTACCGCTTGCAGGTAGAAAACGTCAGCATTGCCAAGCGCCTTAAAGACAAGGCCCGAGTTAAGTTTTTGGAGGGTGTCTCCAGCAGCCTAGACTACAGCCAAACCGAAACGCAGTACCAGCAAACGGTCGCCGCCATGCTTGCGAGCGCCAACGAAACCCTCAACAAACGCATAGCCCTAGAGAACGCGCTGGGCATGCACAACACCTCGAAGCCTAAATAAACCATGAACAAGTCCTACCTACTTATTGCCACCGTCGCAGCAGCAGCACTGGCATCCTGCACCTCCTCGGAATCCGCCAACGAAGGCATCGCTCAGCTCACCGCGCGCCGAGACTCCTTAGCCGGCATCGTTGCCAAGGCAGAGGCTGAGCTCAGCCAGATCGACCTGGAGCTTGCCGCGCTCGACAGCAGTGCGCAATGGAGTACCGTCACCACCCTTGCGGTGGGTTCCTCAGCCTTTCAGCATGATTTTGACCTTTATGGAACGGTTAAATCCGACCAAAGCGTTACCCTTTACCCAGAGAGTGCGGGCCGAATTCAACGCGTACTTGTGCGAAGCGGCCAAAAAGTGAGTGCCGGGCAAGTTTTAGTAGAGCTCGACAACAGCGTAGTCCAGTCGAGTCTGGCCGAGATCAAAACACAGCTCGACCTTGCGCAAACCCTTTTTGACAAGCAAAAGCGCCTGTGGGATCAGGGCATTGGCAGCGAGGTACAGTACCTGCAGGTCAAGACCCAGCTCGAGGGCCTTCAAAAGCGCCTTTCGACAGCACAAAAGCAGGCCGCAATGGCCAGCCTGCGCGCACCCTTTGCGGGAACCGTTGACGAACTGTTCTTAAAAGCCGGCGAGTATGCGGCGCCTGGAATGGCGGTCGCTCGCCTGGTGAGCAGCGGCGGACTGCGCCTCGAGCTCGACGTGCCAGAAACCTACATTACACGATTAAAAGTTGGCCAAAAAATTGCCCTTAACTTCAATTCCATCGGACTCCAAACTAGCGCAAGCATCAGCCAAGTTGGCGACTTCATTAGCGCAGACAGCCGCACCTTCAAGGTCAATGTGAGCCTGCCCGCCAACAGCCAAATCAAGCCCAACATGATGGCGAGCGCCCAGGTGGTCGACTACTCTTCTACCGGAATTATCACTGTTCCCAGCCGACTGATTTTGCAAGACAGCAAGGGCGGGAACTACACCTACCTATTTGTACCCTCCAAAAACGGACTGGGCAAGGTGGAACGCCGCGATCTTAAATTGGGCGTATCCAACAACGACGCCACCGAAGTCCTCGGGGGCCTAAGCCTTGAGGAGCAGATCATTGATCGCGGAATCCGCAGCGTGCAAACCGGCGAAACGGTTAAGGCAGTCACCAAATAATACCGCGATAAGCGTCCAACAATGTCAGATAATAAGTCTCTGTTTCCACGTTTTGCCCTTGTCGATTGGGCCGTGCGCAACCAAATCACGGTAAGCGTTTTAACCGTAATCATTACTATTTCGGGTTTTCTTGCCTACCGAGCCATGCCGGCAGAGAGCTTCCCCGAAGTGGTGCAGCCCACCATTTTTATCGGAACCCCCTACCCGGGCAATTCTCCCGTAGACATGGAGCGCTTGGTTACCCGTCCGCTCGAGAAGCAGCTCAACACCATCAGCGGTGTAGACAAAATCAAGTCCACTTCGGTACAGGGTTTTTCGTCCATCGAGGTCCGCTTTGACTTCAAGGTTGGCGTAGACGAAGCCCTACGCAAGGTCAAAGACAAGGTCGATGCCGTTCAGTCCTCGGCCGACTTCCCCAAGGACCTGCCAGCCGACCCCAATATTTTTGAGTTAAACATCGCGGAGCTGCAGCCCATTATGAACATCAATCTGTCGGGAGAATTCACCGCGGACCAGCTTGAGGACTATGCCACCTACCTCGAGGAGAAAATTGAAGACATTCCCTCCATCGCATCCGTGGACCTGCGCGGGGTCGACGATAAAGAAGTTGAAATTGCCGTGGACCTTCAAAAAATGGAGAACCTGGACATCAGTTTTAACGGAATTTCAGACGCCATTAAGTACGAGAATATGTCGGTCTCGGGCGGAGACCTTCTGGTCGACGGCTACCGCAGAAACATTCGTGTTTTGGGTGAGTTTGAGTCCATGCAAGACATCGAAAACATTATTGTCAAGCAAGAGAAAGGCGCAATTGTATACCTGCGCGACATCGCCAAGGTACAGTTCACCAATGTGGACCGCGAAAGCTATGCTCGTGAGTTCAAAAACCCCGTCGTTTCCCTAGACGTCAAGAAGCGTTCGGGCGAGAACCTCATTAAGGTATCGGCCTCCATCAACGAGGTCATTGCTGAGGCTAGGGAGTCCTACTTCCCCAAGAACCTGGCATTGTCGGTGACCAACGACCAGTCCAACCGCACCAAAAACCAGGTTGGCGAACTGGAGAATTCCATCATTTTTGGAATCATCCTGGTTGTGCTCGTGCTCACCTTCTTTTTAGGTCTTCGCAACGCCTTGTTTGTGGGAATAGCGATTCCACTGTCGATGCTGCTCAGCTTCTTAATTTTAAACAGCCTGGGGGTAACCCTCAACTTCATGGTGCTCTTTGGGCTTGTGCTTGCCCTTGGTATGCTCGTCGACAATGGAATTGTAATTGTAGAGAATATTTACCGCTTTAGAACCTTAGGCTACAGCGCCAAAGAGGCGTCAATGCTGGGATCGGGAGAAGTGGCCATGCCCATTATCTCGTCGACAGCCACTACCCTTGCGGCCTTTTTGCCCCTTGCGCTTTGGCCTGGGTTGATTGGGGAATTCATGAAGTTCCTGCCCCTGACTCTCATTGTGGTTCTGGGCTCCTCGCTCTTCGTGGCTCTTGTGGTCAACCCCGCCTTGGCATCGCGCTACATGAAGCTCGAGGCCGACGTGGTCAACCGACCAAAATGGACTAAAATCGGTGCAGGCCTGGCCGTGGTAGGTTTGATTTTAAACCTGGCGCTTGGCTTCACCACCCTGGGGAACCTTTTGTTTTGGCCAGGATTCCTTACCCTTATTTACCTCTGGGGCATTGAGCCCCTAACCAATAAGTTTATGGCCGGCGGGCTGCCCCGCCTTGAGCGCTGGTACGAAGGCAACGTCCAAAAAATCCTGTCTAAAAACAACGCCGCTAAAACTCTTTTGGCCACCGTCGGACTTTTCGTGCTGAGCTTTATTCTGATGGCGGTTATTCCGCCCAAGGTGGTGTTCTTCCCAGACAACCAGCCCAATCTGGCCAATATTTACATCGAAATGCCCGTGGGCACCGACATTGAAGAGACCAACCGCATTACCAAAGAGATGGAGGATCAAATTGAAGGCCTCCTTAAGGTTTATGAGTACCCGGTAGAGGGCAAGCCCTACAACTACATGGTGGAGTCCGTAATTGCTCAGGTGGGCAAGGGCACGAGCGACCCCAACGAAGGGCCCGCCAACCAAGCCACGCCCCACAAGGCTAAGATTGTGGTAGCCTTCCGCGAAATGAAGTACCGCCTCGACGCCGAGGGCAGTCGCGTGGCCAGTGCCGACGTGCTCAACCTGCTGCGCGACAACATCTCCACCATACCGGGAGTGCTCATCGCCGTAGAAAAGGATCAAAATGGTCCGCCCCAGGGTGCGCCCATTAATATTGAGCTGTCGGGAGACGACTACGAAGAGCTTCTGGTCGCCGCCGAAGGCCTGCGCAAAACCCTAGTGAATTCGCGCATCAAAGGCTACGACGAGCTTAAAATTGACGTAACCGGAGACAAGCCTGAGCTGCCCATCATCGTGGACCGCGCCAAGGCGAGAACCCTTGGGGTGAGCACGGGCCAAATTGGCGATGCCCTGCGCACCGCGCTATTTGGTAAGGAGATTAGTCGCTACAAAGAGGGCGAGTCTGACTACCCCATCAACATTCGCTTTGACGATCGCTTTCGATTCAACCTCGAGAGCCTCATGAACCAAAAAATTACCTTTCGCGACCAGAGCTCCGGACGCATCAAGCAGGTTCCCATTAGCGCCATTGCGACCCCGAGCAAAACAGCGACGTTCTCTGCAGTGAAGCGCAACGACCTGAACCGAGTAATTACCGTGTACTCGGGCATCGAAGAGGGCGCTAACGCCAACCTAATTATTGCAGAAATGCAGCAGCTTCTCAAGAACTATGAGTTGCCCAAAGGAGTGGCCCTGGACTTCACTGGCCAGCAGGAGGAGCAGGCCAAGGAGCTTGGCTTCTTGTCTGGAGCACTTTTGATTGCGGTCTTCTTGATCTTTTTAATCATGGTGGGCCAGTTTAACTCGGCGCGCATTCCCTTCTTGATTTTGACCACGGTAATTCTCTCGTTCATCGGGGTATTGCTCGGACTCCTGATATTTAGGATGGACTTTGTCATCATTATGACCATGATTGGAATCATTTCTCTGGCTGGAGTGGTGGTGAACAACGCCATTGTTCTTGCCGACTACGGTACCCACCTAATCAATCGCCGCAAGGCTGAGTTGGGCCTCGACGAGAATGTTCCCCTGCCTGAGGCGGACTTGGCTCCGGTTCTCTCGGAGGCTGGCCGCACTCGCTTAAGGCCGGTTTTGCTGACGGCAATTACTACGGTGTTGGGATTGATTCCGCTTGCTACGGGCATGAATTTGGATTTCTTCTCCCTGATTACCAACAACGACCCGATGATTTACTTCGGGGGCGACACGGTGGCCTTCTGGGGTCCTATTTCGTGGACGGTAATTTTTGGTCTGACCTTCGCCACCTTCTTGACTCTGGTAATCATGCCCGTTCTGCTCTTGCTGACCGAACGCGGCCGTTCACGCCGGTACTACCGCAAGGCCGCATAAGGTATTGCGGAGGTATTCCCGCGGGAAGCATTTCCTGCGGGCAGCTTTCTTTGACGACCTTTGCAGGGTGATTCCTTCATTAGACGAGTGGCGAACCTGGCCGGTAGAACGGTGGCAAGAAGTCGCCGATGCTGCTAAAAAGCTGATTCTTGAGCGAACTGCCGAGAAGGCCGGGCATATTGCCTCTAGCCTCGGGGTGGCGGAGCTCACTGTTGCCCTTCACGGACTTCTTAAAACCCCCGACGACCTCCTTATTTGGGATGTGGGCCATCAGGCCTACGTGCACAAGGTGCTGACTGGGCGGGCCGATTCTTTTGCCAGCAACCGCCAGCCGGGCGGACCCAGCGGATTCCCGCGCCGAGCGGAATCGGATTTTGATGCTTGGGGAGTGGGGCACTCGAGTACGGCCCTTTCGGCCGCCGTGGGCTTTGCTCGGGCCGACAAGGCTCTGGGTCTTGATCGACGCCGTGTTGCCGTGGTGGGCGACGGAGCGATGACGGGCGGAATGGTGTTTGAGGCGATGAATGACGGCGGGGCATGGGGCGCCGACGTGCTGCTGGTTATTAACGACAACGGAATGGCTATTGAGGGCAACGTCGGCGCCCTGCACCAGGGCGGGTCACCGGCCTACCGCAAGCTTGGCGAAGCCCTGGGCTGGACCTGGATCGACGGGGAGGTCGACGGGCAGAACCTGCCCGCCCTGGTGCGCGCGCTGGAGCGCGCGCTGCCCCTTCGCGGACCCCGAATCCTGCATCTGCGCACTAAGCGACCCGAGCCCGCAGAACTTGGCCTCAAGGAATCCGCTGCCGGCCCTGGCCACTTTCAGACTCATTTTGCGGCGGCGCTCGCTTCGCTCGCCGCCACCGACCCCCGCATCCATGCGCTCACCGCGGCCATGGCTCCGGGATGCAGCCTCGACGTGGTGCGGACCCAATTCCCCGACCGGGTGCACGACGTGGGCATCGCCGAGCCCCACTGCCTGACGGCCGCGGCGGCCATGGCCGCCGCAGGCCTCCGCCCCGTAGTCAACCTCTACTCCACCTTCTCGCAGCGCGCCCTTGACCAATGGATCCACGACGTCGCCCTTCAGAAGCTGCCCGTAATCCTCTGCCTCGACCGCGCCGGAATGGTCGGCGAAGACGGCGCCACCCACCACGGGGTCTTTGACCTTGCCATGTTCCGCAGCGTACCCAACACCGCCATTTGGGCACCCCGCGACGGCCAAGCCCTGCGCGAAGCCCTCGAAGAAGCCATAGCCTACGGAGGCCCTGCGATAATCCGCTATCCAAAAGGCGAAACCCCCCTCTACCCCAACGCGCTTCAACGCCGCGGAGGAATGGATTGGATGCGCACCGGAACCGGCGTAGCCCATTTCGCCCTGGGAACCGCCCTAACTCAAGCCTTCGCCGCCGCCGAGTCCGGCCACAGCATTATCGACCTGCGCATGGCCAAACCCATCGACGCGGACTCCCTTCACTACTTTGCCGGCAACCACCACACCTGGCACGTTTGGGAAGACGCCCAAGCCATCAACGGCGTGGGGCAAGCCCTTGGGAGCTGGCTGAACGAACAAGGCTACGGACACATCCGCCTTCACCGCCACGGCTATGCCGACCGATTCGTGGACCACGCTCCGCGAGAAGCCCAAATCGCTGGGGCCGCACGCAAGCCAAGAGCAAAGAATTAAAATCCCAACAGCATCTCGCATCCTGGGGCTAAACGACATGTTCCCGCTAAAGAATCTTAGCCGGCTGCGTCTGCTTCAAAAAGTCTCGGATGGTTTCTAAATAGACCTCAGGCTGCTCCACCGAAATAGAATGTCCTGCACCAGGTATGATTTTCAACTGATGGTTTGGGAAGAGCTCTAAATATTCTTTAGCCGCCCCCCAAGGTTGATTGTCGCACTGGCCTTTCATAACTAGAATCGGAATAGTCAGACCCTTAAGCTTCGGCCGTGGGTCATCAATACCCCTTAAGCTCCGCACGGTCATAACCTGAGCGTAAAAACCGCCCCCACGTTCAGCCTTCAAGGCTTTGGACGAATCGCAGACGGTCGCTTTATTCAATTCTCCGTCGAGAAGCGTTTGAAAGCCATCCATCTCCTCATCAGAAGCCAGCTTAGCTCCAAAGGACTTTGCCCAAAAGGCAACTAAATCGATTCTGGCTGTTCTCCATTTTTCGTTAGCCTCCGTATTGGAATACACGGCATCCTGCAGATTTAAACTGTCGGGTGCGCTGACCTTGGGCATTCCCTGGCGCATGGGTTGAATAGGACCAGGCCCAGTAAAAATAGCCGTCTGAACCAATTCGGGATGGTCTGACATCAACAAAGTCGCAAGAATAGCCCCCCAGGATTGTCCGATTAGAATTACTTTTTCTGCCCCGATCAACCTGATGATTTCTTTCAAATCTCTTTGATGCCGGTCGGCAGAATACTCCGTGATGTCTTCTAATCTATCGGACTGTCCGCTGCCAATTTGATCGTAGAAATAAATATCGTAGCCTTCTTCTGAAAGCGGACTCAGGCTCTTAATCGTGCGATCCGTGATGTATCCGCCAGGACCTCCCTGTAAAAAAATAATGGGATGGGGCTTTCTTAAACCTGACGCAGTCACCAAGGTGTAGGCAATCTTTGAACCGGTCGGCAAATCCCAATGCCCAGTGTGCTTGGTCTTGGGCAATTTAGTAGGCCCATAATCACTCGGAATCAATACGTTAATAGAGTATGCTAACGCAAGCAACAGCAATGCAGAGCTCACTACTTTAAAAAACGTTCTGGTCACTATTGCCCTTGCCTTCAAAAGGCAAAAAAAATTAAAATCCCAGGGCCTCCCGCAGCCTGGCCAGTGTGGCCTGCGCGACCGGGCGAGCCTTGTCGGCCCCTTGGCGCAGCACCGCGTGCACGGCATCGGGCTGGGCCATTAGCCGGTCGAATTCCGCACGAGAACCGGCAAAGCGATCTAAAATGGCCTCAAAGAGGGCCGTTTTGGCATGGCCGTAGCCATAGCCCCCTGCCCGGTAGCTCGCTTCCATCTCGGCCACGGCCTCGGGTCGGGCAACAAGACGATAAAGGGTGACTACGTTGCAGGTACTGGGGTCCTTAGGGTCCTCAAGGGGCGTGGAGTCGGTAACGATGCCCATAATTTGCTTCTTGAGTTCCTTCTCGGGCAAGAAGATATCGATGACGTTGCCGTAGGACTTCGACATTTTTTGGCCGTCGGTGCCCGGAATAATCATAACTCCAGTTTCAATGCGGGCTTCGGGAAGCACAAAAATTTCTTGACCCACAGCCTGATGAACGGCTTCGGCAATGTCGCGCGCAATTTCAAGATGCTGCTTTTGGTCCTTGCCCACGGGCACGATATGGGCATCGTAGAGCAAAATGTCTGCAGCCATTAGTACCGGGTAATCAAAAAGTCCGGCATTGACGTCGCTGAGCCGGTCGGACTTGTCTTTAAAGCTGTGGGCATTGGCCAGCATCGGGTAGGGCGTGAAGCAGTTGAGGTACCAAGTCAGCTCGGTGCACTCGGGCAGGTCGCTTTGAGCGTAAAACACGGTGCGCTCCGGATCCAGTCCGCAGGCCAGCCAGGCGGCTGCGGTGGCCAGAAGGTTTGCCTTGCGCGCCTCGGGGTCTTTGACGGTGGTCAGCGAATGCAAGTCCGCAATAAACAGAAAGGACTCGTTAGAGGGGTCCCTAGCCAATTCAATAGCCGGAAGGATTGCGCCCAGCACGTTCCCGAGGTGCTGGCGTCCGCTGCTTTGAATTCCGGTGAGGATGCGTGCCATGGTGCTAAGGTAGTCCCCTAGGCGACAGGCCTGCAAGCACGAAGCCGATGCTGCCCACTCCGCGTTGCCAAGAGATGCTCCCTCTCAAGGGCACTCCGTGATGATGCATTAAGTACATTCTATGGGTCAGCACCAAAGTTTGAACTTTATGCGTTTGAAATAATGTTTTTTTTGATTTTTACCAACTTAGAACTACCTTGGTAACTCTTGTAATACAAAATCCACCTAAAATCTGATTTATGCAATTTCTCGAAATTATCTCAATTGACCCAGCCGATCCCGTAAGCTTTACGTTTTTCACGGGCTACATGGCTATGTTAGCTGCCTCTGTATTCTTCTTTATGGAGCGTAGCAGAGTCGCCGACGAGTGGAAGCTGTCTATGTTGGTATCTGGTCTTATCACCGGTATCGCAGCAGTTCACTACTACTACATGCGCGATTTCTACCAAGCGACGGGTACTAATCCTATCGCTTTGCGCTATATCGACTGGACCCTAACGGTTCCTTTGATGTGCGTTGAATTCTATTTGATCACCAAAAAGGCCGGTGGAACCAGCGGCTTGCTTTGGCGTTTGATCATCGCTTCAGTTGCTATGCTTCTGTTGGGATACATCGGAGAGGCCTTCCACGCAGACGAAGCTGAGTCTTGGATCTGGGGTGCGCTTTCAGGTTTGGCTTACTTCTACATCGTTTGGATGGTATGGAAGGGCGAGGTTGCTACCTTGGCTGCTAACGCTGGCGGAAAAGTTCAAAGCGCCGTTAAGGCACTTGGCTGGTTCGTACTCGTAGGTTGGGCCATCTACCCAATCGGCTACATTGCAGGTACTGCAGGTGGTCTGTTTGGAGTTCCCATGTTCCAAAACCTCGAGATGGACCTAGTGTACAACATCGGCGACGCCATCAACAAGATTGGTTTCGGTTTGGTTATCTACGCTTTAGCCACTAAGGACTAAGTTTAATCGGATTTTGTTCAGAGAGCCAGCCCGCAAGGGTTGGCTTTTTTATTGGAGCCGGCCCTCAGGGGCTGGCTTTTTTATTGAGCCACCCCTGCCCTGCTGGGTAGCATTTTATTAGACCTTAAGCCGAGACCGCAGCACCTCAAACGTGCGCCACAGTGCGTGCGGAACCGCAAAAAGAGAAAGCGTAATGAAGGCGCTGCGCACCAGTCGGTCGTCAAGGGCTTCGTCGACCGTTACCCAAAAAACAAAGGCAGCCAGCAAAAAAGTAAACGACGTAGCCGTCAAAACTAGCAAGCGATATTTCTTGAGTACGGGCCATATTTTGCGTCCGCTGTGAAGGGAATGGCCTCCAACGAAGTAGGCAACAAAGGCGGTTAAGGGGTGGAGCAGTCGAAAGACCAAAACGAGTACAAGAATCTGCGTAAAGACAAAGGCAACCCTGCGCCATTGAATCGACCGCACCGCATAATGCCCAAACAGGGTAAAAGCCAAAAATATCCAAACCGTTTGGGCCGTATTCAAGGCCATGGTCCAGGTTGCGCCTGACCAGGACGCTCCAGCCAAAAGTTCAAACAGGCGAAGCACTTCGGCCTCGTGAAAAATGCTGGGGGCCAAGACAACCAGGGCTCCCCGAACCAGGGACTCGTGCACAAAGAGCAGGCCGTCTGATTCTGCCGCAGCATCTTCGGAACCAAAATGCACCATACTCAAAACAAGAAAGGCCGCCAAGGCCCATGAGGGCGCCATCATCCAAAGGCCACCGAGCAACGCGATTCCAAGGGCATAATAGATTAAAGCAGGCCGCGAAACGCCTCCGCGCTCGGTGATTAAGTCCGTGGCACCGTGGGGCATGCCTGTGGCGATTCCCAGCGCAAGAACTATCGCGTAGGCGCTGGGCGGCAGGGCATAGAGTCCCGCGGCAAGCAACGATACCAGCAAGAGTTCAACCACAAGAGGTCAGGTCAGGGAACCAGTCTGAAGTCCAAGCGCAGCGGGAAGGTTATTCCCAAACCGGGGTCGGATGCTTGAAGTTCCGAATGCCAGAGCTGCAGGGTTTCGGCATCCCAATCGACCTTAAATACCAAGGTGTCGGGGTAGTCATAAAACCAAATCTCGCGGTCTGCAGGCTTGTACCAATACTGGCCTAGCCGTTGCTTGGAGTAGGTATAGGGCGCAACACCAGGCAGAAGATCCGCGGTAAATTGAATGCGGTAGTCGACAAAATCCGTATCGTTTCGGGTGAAAAAGTCAAAGCGACCCGACACGTCTCGGGCCTTGTTGTGCACGCGGACTGGCACCGTAGTGTCTCCAATATCCATAGGCAGGTCGGCGGTGTAGGTCAAGGAGTCAAGAGTCCAGCCCTTGACCATGCGGGGCAAGAAGGGCCCGGTGGCCTCTGGCGGTAGGCCCCCGTTGTTGTCGGGGTCTTTGCAGGCGAGCATCACAAGGCCTGCAAGGGTTAGGTAGAGGTACTTATGCATTGATGCTAATAAACCGTTCAAGGTCTTTTGCCTTGCCAAATACCACCAGTTCGTCGTGCTCTTCAATCACCATTTCGGGCTGGGGAATGCCCTTGATATGGGCCAGGTCGTTCTCGGCCTTCTGAATGACGGTAACCACGTTGAGGCGGTACTTCTCGAGCAGGCCAATGTCTTTGAGGGTGCGGCCCACCGTGCTGCGGGGTGCGGCAATCTCTGCAATTTCGTAGTCGTCTGGCAGCTCCACGCACATCATCATTCCGGGGTTCATGAGGCGCTCGGCGACGTTCTTGCCAACCTCTTCTTCGGGCGAAAGAATTTCTTTTACACCCAGCTTCTCGAGAATCCGTCGCTGGGTCTCGCCCTGCGCTCGAGCGATAATGCGCTTGACCCCCATCTCCAAGAGCTTCACGGTGGTCAGGAGCATTCCTTCAAAGTTTTGGCCAATAGAAACCACTACCGCATCCATCTCACTGATGTTTTGGGAGCGAAGGGCCCGGGAGTCGGTAGAATCGATCACCACGGCATAGGCTACGAACTCCTTGATTGCCTCTACCTTGTCTTCGTCGATGTCAATAGCAATTACTTCGGCGCCCTTCTCAGAGAGCTTCCGGCATATGGCGGAACCAAACTGGCCCAGTCCAATTACGGCAAATTTATCGGCCATGGTTTGAGTTTATTTATTTAAAAGTACGCTTAAGGCTTGATCTAAATCGGCAGTGAGGTCGCGCACGTCTTCAAGGCCCACACTCAGGCGTATCAGTCCGTCGGTAACCCCGGTCTTTTCGCGGTCCGCTTTGGGAATGCTTGCATGGGTCATGGTAGCCGGGTGGCCGGCAAGCGACTCGACTCCGCCCAAGGATTCCGCGAGGGTAAATACCTTGAGTTTAGAGACTACAGCGCTGGCCTTGGCAAGGTCGTCGTCGTGCAGGGCAAAAGAAACCATGCCCCCAAAGTGCTTCATTTGACGCGCCGCGATGGCATGCCCGGGGTGGTCCTTGAGGCCGGGGTAGTAGACTTTGCGCACCGCCGGATGCGTGCTGAGGTAGGCGGCTATGGCCTCCGCGTTCTGGCAATGGCGCTCCATGCGCACATGGAGGGTTTTGATTCCGCGCAGCACCAAAAAGCTGTCCATGGGTCCGCAAACGGCTCCTGAGGCATTTTGTATGAAGTAGAGGCGCTCGGCCAGTGCAGCGTCGGCCACGACCAGTAGCCCAAGGATGACGTCGCTGTGCCCGCCGAGGTACTTGGTTGCGGAATGCAGCACGATGTTGGCTCCGAGCTCCAAGGGTCGCTGCAGGTAGGGCGTTGCAAAGGTGTTGTCGACTACCACCATGGCACCAACCTTGGCAGCCTCGGCGGCTAAGGCTTTAATGTCAAGCACGTTGAGCATTGGGTTGGTCGGAGTCTCGAGCCAAACCATTTTGGTGGCCGGAGTAATTAGGCTGCGGAGTTCCGCCGGGTCGGCCAGGGGCGCAAAACTAAATTTCAAGCCAAAGGGCTCATAAATTTTGGTGAAGAGGCGGTAGGTTCCGCCGTAAAGGTCGCTGGTGCTCACGACGTGGTCGCCGGGCTTCAGGAGCTTCATGCAGGCGTCGACGGCGGCTAGTCCGCTGCCAAAGCCAAGGCCGTGGGTTCCGCCCTCAATAGCTGCGATCGAATGCTCGAGGGCATGCCGCGTCGGATTCTGGGTGCGGCCGTATTCGTAGCCTTTGTGCACGCCAGGCGCCTCTTGGGCATAGGTCGAGGTTTGGTAGATTGGGGGCATGACCGCACCCGTGGAGGGGTCATGGTGCTGGCCACCGTGAATGGCAAGGGTGTCAAATTGCATAGGGTAAATCTACGCCAATTGAACAACTGGTTGCTGGTTGCTTGCGAACCGGTTGCGAGCAGCTAGTATCTATTTTGCTACGAGGCCTAACTTCGGGTCATGGTCGGACGCCTCGCCCCTTCACCCACGGGAATCATGCACTGGGGCAATGCCTCGACGGCGCTGATGGCCTGGCTTCAGGTGCGGTCTCAGGCAGGAACCCTGCTTTTGCGCATCGAAGATTTAGACCCCCAGCGGAGCAAGCCCGAGTTTGCCGAGGGCTGGCGACGCGACCTCGCCTGGCTCGGATTGGAATGGGATCGGGAGGTTCCCCAGCAGTCCCTGCGCGGAGCATCCTACCAAGAGGCGCTGGAGAAGCTCCAGGCCAAAAATTTGGTTTTTGCCTGCCAATGCACGCGGCGGGATATGGACGAGGCCGTGACCGCGCCCCAGGGACCTAGGGCAGATTCCTACCCGGGAACCTGCTCCGACGGCCGTTGGCCCTTGGGCGGACCAGGCGCTCGGAGGCTCCGCTATGCCGACAATGCGGTAGTACTTCGCCGCGCAGACGGGGCCTGGGCCTACCAGCTTGCTGTGGTGGTCGACGACTTTGACCAGGGCGTTAGCCATATAATGCGGGGCAGGGATCTTGCCACGAGCCAGGCGGTCCAGGACTTTATGCACCGCGAACTGGGCAATCCCCAAGCCCCGGAGGTGGCGTTGGCGCCCCTGTGGATGGGGGCCGACGGGCATCGTTTGAGCAAGCGCCACGGGTCGGTGGGCATTCGGAGTTCTGGCTTGGAGGCTGCCCAGGCCCTGGGCCTCCTGGCCCAGGGCCTGGGGCTGCGCGACCGCCCTGACGCCTGTTCCCCGACCGAGCTAATCGACGACTGGCGGGCGCGCGGCCCGGCCAGCCTCGCCAAAGGCGAGGTGGCGGCAGCCAACATCCTACCTTTGCAGCTATGATTCAATCCATGACCGGCTTCGGCCAGGCCAGTGCAACCCACGAAGGCCAGCGCATCTCGGTAGAAATCCGCTCGCTCAACAGCCGCGGCCTCGACCTCAACCTGCGCATGCCGCACCGCTACCGAGAACGCGACCTGACCTGGCGCAAAATGATTGGAGACGCGGTGCAGCGCGGCAAAGTCGACGTCAGCATCAACCGCGAACAGGCCGAGGGCCGCAGCAACGGGCTCCACGAAGCCCACCTGCGCCAAACCATGGACGACCTGCAGCGCATTGCGGGCGGGAGCCTAACTCCGGCAGAAGCCCTGTCAATGGCCCTGCGCGTTCCAACCGAGCAGGGACCTGCAGCCGAACTGGATCCAGCCGAGGCAAAGGCTGTGGAGGCCTTGATTCGTTCCGCGCTTGAAGCGTTTCAAACCTTTCGCAGCCACGAAGGGTCCGCGCTTGCCCGCGACCTCGAAGCCAACCTAGCGACCATTGAGCGGGGCCTGCCCGTAATCGAAGCCGCTGAACCCGAGCGCCTGGAGCACCTCAAGGGCCGCTTGACCAAAGCCGCCGTGAAGGCCGCCGACGACCAGCCCATGGACCCGCAGCGCTGGGAACAAGAACTGCTGTTTTATGTCGAGAAAATGGACATCAACGAAGAAAAAGTTCGCCTTAAAGCACACATTAAGCACTTTCACGAGGCCCTCTCGGCCGGCGAAGGCCGCAAACTCGGCTTTTTGGCCCAAGAACTTGGCCGCGAAATCAACACCCTGGGCAACAAGGCCCACCACGTAGGCATGCAGCGCCAAGTAGTGCAAATGAAGGAGGAGCTCGAAAAAATCAAGGAACAAGTCCTCAACGTCCTGTAAACCAGCAACCAGCAACTAGCAACTAGAAGCCAGAAGCCAACCAGCCCTATGTCCCACGGTCAACTCCTCATTCTTTCGGCGCCTTCGGGTGCGGGCAAGACCACGCTGGTACGCCGACTTATGGCCCGACTTCCCTTGCTCGCATTCAGCATCTCGGCCACCACAAGGGCTCCGCGCGGCAACGAAGAAGACGAGGTGGACTACCACTTTCTGAGCACCGAAGCCTTCTTGGAACGCGTGAACCGCGGCGAATTCCTGGAATGGGAAGAGGTCTACCCCGGCCGCTACTACGGAACGCTTAAAAGCGAGGTCCAGCGGCTTTGGTCCGAGGGGAAAGTCGTCGTTTTTGACATCGACGTAGTGGGCGGACTCAACCTTAAAAAGCAGTTTGGTTCCGAAGCGCTCGCTCTTTTTGTGGCCCCAACGAGCCTCGAAGTTTTAGGCCAACGCCTGCGCAACCGCGGAACCGAAACCGAAGAACAAATCGCCCTGCGCCTGACCAAGGCCCAGTGGGAACTGACCCAGGCTCCCGATTTTGACCATATTTTGGTGAACGACGACCTGGATCGCGCCACAGCCGAAGCCCTGGCCCTCATTAAAGCCTTTGACCCCCGTTGCGCGTAGGACTGCTTTTTGGCACCTATAATCCAGTTCACCTCAGCCACTTATTGGTTGCGGAACGGCTTAAGGCGCAGAGCCAACTCGACGAAGTCTGGCTGGTTTTAAGCCCGAGAAGCCCCTTTAAGCAGGGCGAAACCCTTGCGAGCGACGCCCACCGGTTTGCCATGCTGCAGCTCGCGGTGGCTGGGCGCTCTGGGCTGGTCGCCAGCGACGTCGAGCTCGGAATGCCCCAGCCCAACTACACGGTGCAAACGCTTGAAATACTGGTCGCTCGCTACCCAAAAAACGAGTTCGTCCTGCTCATGGGCGAAGACAATTTGGCCGGATTCAGCCAATGGCGCGACCCCAAGCGCATCCTGGAACTCGCCCGACTGGTGGTCTACCCTCGCCCCGAATCAGGGCTCGACGCCCATTCGCCCTGGCTTCAGCACCCAAGGGTGGTCCGCGTAGAAGACTTGCAAATGAACCGCAGCAGCAGCGCGGTGCGTCAAGCCGTATTTGCGGGCGGCGAAGCTCTCGAAGACCTTCCGACTGCCGTTGCAGCGTATATTCGAGAGCATGGCCTCTACCGATAAATCCCGATGATTCCCTTTCTGCAGCGCGTAGCCGAGGCAGCGACCTCCTGTGGGGTTCCCCTGCACCGAGTTGGCATTGTGCTCCCTACGCGCAGGGCGGAACGCAGCCTGAGGCGTCATTGGGGTCAGGGAACGCCAGTTCTTAGCCCGAGCGTTTGGGCCATCGAAGAGGTAATGGCTGACCTGGCCGGAGTCGCCGCAGCAAGCCCCACCGAACAGCTGCTGGCTCTTTTTAGCGCCCACCGCAAGGTTGCGGGGGCCCATGCCGACCCCCTTGATGAGTTTTTGCGCTGGGCTCCGACCATTTTGCGGGACTTTGGCGAGCTCGACCGGCACGGAGCCGATACCCTGGCTGCCCTGCGCGAGCTGCGCGAAATCGAGGCCCTTGGCGAATGGGGCTTGGACCAGCCTACCGAACTCATGAGCCGACGCCTAACGCTTTGGCGCCAGCTCCCCGAACTCTACACCAGCTACCACGAAACCCTGGGTGCTGACGGCCTCACTACACCGGGCATGCAGTTTCGCAGAGCCTCGCCGCCGGGTACTGGACCCAGCGAAGCCGCATGGTCCGCTTGGTGCGCACGGCAGGGCGTAGACCGCCTCTTTTTTGCCGGATTCAATGCCCTAACCCCGCCCGAAGAAGCCCTGCTGCGCTCCGCCCATCTGCACCTGGGCGCGCAAGCCCTCTGGGACGCCGACCGCCACTACCTCGACCTCAAGGTGCACGAAGCCGGCGAAGCCCTGCGCGACCTGCTGATGAAGCTTCCCGAAGGCCTTACGGGCGACCTAAGCAACGCGCCCGCCCACTGGGCAACCAGCAGCCAGCATATTGAGGTGATTTCGGCCAGCCGACACCTTGGAGTTGCACAGACCGTAGGCGCCCTGCTCGAAGAATGGGGTCCCGACGAAGCCCGCCAGACCGCCGTGGTCCTGGGCGACGAAAGCCTCCTGGTGCCCGTGCTGCAGGCCCTGCCCGAAGGCATTGAAGAAGCCAACGTCACTATGGGTCTGCCCCTGAACCTCACCCTTCCCTATGCAGGGGTCGAGGTCTTTCTGCAGCTGCACGAGGCCCGCGAGCAAAACCGCGGAAGCTACCCGCGCCGCCTGCTCGAGGCCACCCTGATTCACCCCTTTGCCGCCATGATGGTGAGCGAGCCAAGCATTCTCTTCAGCGCCCAATTCGAGCTCCGACGGGCGCGCCGCGCCCACTGGTCCGCAGCCCAAGTCGAAGCCCTGCTGGGTGCTGATGCGGCCTTGTGGCGGCCTGCTCCCGACCCGCGGCAACTCGTTCAGGAGCTCGCGAAGCGCACCGCGCATTGGTTGTCGGTTCCGCGCCCCGCCTGGGAGGGGGAGCCGGCCCGCGCCGTGCTGCAAATCCTCGAACGGCTGCAAGGCATGCTGCCCGACGAAGTGCTGGGCGTCGGAAGCCTCTTGCGCCTCTACCGATCGCTCGCCACGGAATCGCCCGTCGCCTTTTTTGGCGAGCCCTTCAACGGGCTGCAAATCATGGGTTTGCTCGAGACCCGCGCCCTGGATTTTAAGCGACTCATCATAGCCCCGCTCAACGAGGGCGTGCTGCCCCAAGGCAGAAGCACCTCGAGCTTTCTGCCCTTTGACCTGCGCAAGGCCTACGGGCTTCCGCTGCCTCAAGACCGAGAATCGGTGGCGGCCTACCACCTGTATCGCCTGATGCAGCGCGCCGAAACCGTCGTTATGGTAGTCAACAGCGAGCCCGACGGCCTCGGCAAGGGCGAGCCCAGCCGCTGGGTGCGCCAGGCCCAGCTTGAACTTGCAAGCTATCCTGGGGTCACCGTGACCGACCGCCGGCTTACCTGGCCGCTGCGACCGGACCAGTTTCAGCCCGCAGGGGCCGACGTTCCTAGTGGCCCCGAAGTCTGGCCCATGGTAGCCGAAGCCCTGCTGCGCAAAGGCCTTAGCCCAACCGGATTCCAGCGCTTCCTCGAGGACCCCTACCTCTTCTTGGTCCGCAATGTGCTCGAGATCCGCGAAGAATCGCGCACCCACGACCGCGTAGCCGCCGACGCCCTAGGAACCGCGCTGCACTTCGTGCACGAGCAACTTTACAAGACCCTCCGCGACCATAAAACCTGGGCTCTGGACCGCGTCGAGGCCTGGACCCATGAGGGCGTAAATAAAGAAATGCCTTCGTCGCTCGACACCGGCTACCCGCTGCTCACCCGCCAAATCGCCCTGCACATGGCCCAGGCCTGGGCCGAAGCCGAGGGCCAGCGGAACGAAGACGACCGCGAACTCGCCTTTGAAATCATCGGCGTCGAAGAAATGCTGGAGGCCCCGCTGCAGCTCGACTTTGGCCCGGTCCCCTTGCGCGGAACCGCCGACCGAATCGAGCGCTGGTCCGACGGGCGCCTGGTCGTGGTAGACCTCAAAACGGGAGCCGTCGACGAGGGCAGCGCCCGCTGCAAAAACGAATGGTCTGAACTCCAAAAACCGAGCAAGGCCAAAGGACTTCAGCTCATGACCTACGCCTGGATGCTCGGCCAGCGCTACCCCGACGCCCGTGAATTCCAGGTCGGAATCGCCCCCATGCGGCGCCCCCACGACCCCGTGCTCTGGTTCAGCATTGCCAAGCGTAGCCTGCTCACCCGCGCCGACCTAGA
>DBBY01000047.1:0-1515 GCA_002292855.1 Flavobacteriales bacterium UBA972
TCGTTGGCCGGATCGTCGGCAAAGGGCGAGCCGTCTACCACAAAGACCCTGGTGCTGAAGCCTATTTGTGGGGCAGCTAATCCCACTCCTTTAGTGGCATACATGGTCTCAAACATAGAGTCCACGAAGGTCCCTAACTCGGCGCTAGGGCATTCCACGGTTTTGGCCTTGCGCTTGAGCATCGCTGAACCATAAGCCAGAATCGAATAAACCATGGCGCAAAGATACCCCCTACCTTTGTTCTCTTGTAATGAAACCGCACTAAAAGCATGTGGATTGGCCTTGATCCCGGACTCCGCCGCACTGGTCTCGCTGAAAGCGATGCGCAGGGCATAATGGCATTCCCCGTGGCTTCACTGCCCACGGCAGACCTCGCCCAAGAACTCGGCCGCAGGTACGGTGACGGTTCTGGAATTCAGGGAATCGCGCTGGGCAGTCCCCAGAGGCTAGACGGCGGCATTTCGCATGGCGCAGCAGCCCGCGATTCAGTGGCAAAAATTCTTGCTGCAATCTGGCCCAACGCGGTGGTGCATCTCGTAGACGAGCGCCTTACCTCTAAGCTTGCGGCGCAGGGCGCAGCCCTTTTGGGCCGGTCTAAGGTGGTCAAAAAAGATAAGGGCCAACTTGATGCAGCAGCTGCCAGCCTAATACTTGAAAACTTTTTAAGCCAAAAACGATGAATCCAAACTGGAACGAACTGCGCCAAACCATAGAACATCTATGGACCCACCGCGACGAACTGCATAGCCCTGAAGCACACCATGCCGTGGCGCAGGTAATTGAAGCCCTCGACCGCGGAGTATTGCGGGTCGCCGAGCCCCATGCAGAAGGCTGGATCGTCAACGAATGGATTAAGAAAGCAGTGGTTCTGTATTTTCCGCAGCGCACCATGGAAACCTACGAAGCCGGACCCCTTGAGTTTCACGACAAAATGCCCCTAAAGCGCAACTACGCGTCCCTGGGAGTTCGCGTGGTTCCCCATGCAATTGCACGGCACGGCGCCTACCTCGCCCCTGGCGTCATCCTGATGCCCTCCTACGTCAACATCGGGGCGCACGTTGGTCCGCGCACCATGGTCGATACCTGGGCAACCGTCGGAAGCTGTGCGCAAATCGGGGCTGACGTGCACCTTTCGGGCGGAGTCGGCATTGGCGGCGTGCTGGAACCCCTTCAGGCGGCGCCCGTTATCATCGAAGATGGTGCCTTTATCGGTTCTCGGTGCATCGTGGTAGAAGGAGTGCGCATTGGCCGTGAGGCCGTTCTGGGAGCAAACGTGGTCTTGACCGCCTCCACCAAAATTATTGACGTGACCGGCCCAGAGCCCATTACCTACCGCGGACTTGTGCCCGAGCGTTGCGTGGTGATTCCCGGGACCATGCCCAAAGAATTTACTGCGGGCACCTACCAGGTTCCCTGCGCGCTTATTATTGGCCGCCGAAAGGAGAGCACCGACCAAAAAACCTCACTGAACGAGGCCTTGCGCGAATTCCAAGTAGCCGTTTAATCGCATATGAG
>DBBY01000047.1:1631-4089 GCA_002292855.1 Flavobacteriales bacterium UBA972
GGGGGCTGGGTGCGCGACCAATTTTTAAACCGAGGCAGCTCCAAAGACGTGGACTTTGTGGTGGTGGGCGATGCCCTCGCCCTCGCACAGAGTGCCGCAAAATTGCTTCGCGCGGGCAAGGTGGTGGTTTACCCCAATTTTGGCACGGCGCAATTCACTTGGAACGGATGGCAAATTGAATTTGTTCAAGCCCGTACCGAGAGCTACCGCAGCGAGTCCCGCAAGCCGACGGTGGTTCCGGGCAGTCTTAGGGACGACCAGCTGCGGCGCGATTTTACCATCAATGCCATGGCCATTGGCGTCAACCGGGAGTCTTGGGGCGACCTTCTCGACCCCTTTGATGGGCTTGCCGACCTTGACGACCGAATCCTTCGCACCCCCCTTGAGCCTGTTGACACCTTTAGCGACGACCCCTTGCGGATTCTTCGCGCGATACGCTTCGCCAGCCAACTCGACTTTGAAATAGAGCCCGAGAGCCTCGAGGGCATGAAGGCCACCGCAGAACGGTTGCGCATCCTCTCGCCCGAACGCGTTCAAAACGAGCTGCTCAAAATATTAGAAAGCCCCATTCCCTCGGTCGGGCTGGGCCTCATGTTTCGCAGCGGAGCCATGGAAGTTTTGATTCCCGAAGTGTCGGCCTTGGCCGGCGTAGACGAAGTCGAGGGACATCTGCACAAAGACAATTTTTGGCACACCCTCGAGGTGGTCGACAACTGCGCGAGGCAGTCGGAATACGTTTGGCTACGCATGGCCGCCCTGCTGCACGACATCGGGAAGCCTCCGACCAAGAAGTTCATGAAGGGCACCGGCTGGACCTTTCACGGCCATGAGTATCTGGGTGGCAAAATGGCAAAAAAGCTATTTAGGCGGCTGTCGCTGCCCCTGGACCAGCGCATGGACTACGTGGTCAAGCTAATTCAAATGAGTTCGAGGCCAATTGCCGTGGTAAGCGATTCCGCCACCGACAGCGCAATACGCCGCTTGCTCTTTGACGCCGGGCCCGACATCGAAGACCTAATGACGCTTTGCTCGAGCGACATCACCACCAAAAATCCGCAGAAAAAATCGCGCTACCTCAAAAACTACGAGCACGTGAAGGCCAAAATGGCCGAATTGGAAGCCCGCGACCACCTGCGCAACTGGCAACCTCCGATTGACGGAACGCAGCTCATGGAATGGTTTGACCTGCCCCCGGGCGCCCTGATCGGCCAAATGAAGTCGGCAGTGCGCGAAGCCATTTTGGATGGCATAATTCCCAATACCTTTGACGACGCCAAGGCCTTTGCGACCGCTTGGGCTGCTGAACACGGAATTGCTAGTAGATCATGAATACCAAGGTTATCCGCGCCATTTTAAATACCAAAGAAGACATCTTTAGGGATGTTGCTATTTCTACCAATGCTAGCCTCGAAGAGGCCCATGCCGCAATAGCACTGGCCTTTGAGCTGCAGCCGGGGCAGATGGCCTCATTCTACCGCACCGATGCAGAGTGGAACCAAGGCGACGAAATTCCCCTCATGGCAATGGATCCGGCTACTGGTCCCAGCATGGCAGACCTCCGCGTGGGTGATGTGCTCGGTTCCAACGGCCAGCGGCTTCTAATGGTCTACGACTTTCTCGAAATGTGGAGCTTCTTGGTAGAATTTGTGCGCGACGAGAAGGAGGAAGTTCCCGAGCCTTCCCTGGTATTCAGCTATGGCAAGCGCCCGGCAACAGCTCCCGAACTGCACTATAGCGACGGCGCAGAGGGCGGATTCAGCGACGAGGACGACCTCGACGACGACGACGAATTGGGCTTTGACGAAGAAGACCTAGCCGACGGCTATTCCTCTTCGGAAGACTGGTGAAATTCTACGGCCTCCACGGCACGAATCGGCATTTGTTCGGAATCCTTAAACACCACGGTCTGCTCGGTGCAGGCCCAAATGGTCGTGTTGAGGGCAAAACGACCCTGGTCTGCCGTGAAAAAAAGAGTGACTTTGCGCTCCTCCACGTTGCCCTGAAAGGTAGCCTTGTGCAAGAGACCCCAACGCTCTTGGCGCATGGCTTCACTGCTCAGGGCATCCTGATCCGCAAAGGTGAGGTTCAGCAAGTCCGTACGATTGATTAATCGGTAGGCAGAGGTCTGAGCGGGGCGAGATGGAAAGACCATACGGAAATGTACGCCAATTTCACTTAGTACCTTAGCAGAATGAAGGCGGTTCCCAGCATTTGGATGATTCACGGACCGACGGCCTCGGGCAAAACCTCTTTGGCCATCGAGCTCGCCAAGGCCCTAGGCTGTGAGATTCTGAGCAGCGACGCCCGCCAGGTGTACCGCGAGCTGCGCATCGGTGTTGCGCGTCCCAGCGAGGCAGAACTTGCTGAAGTACAGCACCATGGAATTGCAAGCCACAGCATTCACCAGCCCTTGACCGCCGTGAGTTATGCCGCCTGGGCAGAGCCTATTCTGCGCGGA
>DBBY01000022.1:0-1159 GCA_002292855.1 Flavobacteriales bacterium UBA972
TGAGTAGGTTGGGTCATAGGCAGCTTTTAAATAGAGCTACCATCCTAACGCCTAGCGACTCAATTTGGTATTTCGACGCGGAGCATTCGCCGCAAATTCGACAGGGCATAACGGTAGCGACCAAGAGCGGTATTAATGCCTACTCCAGTCTCTTCGGCAATCTCTTTAAAGCTCATGCCGGCCTTAATTCGCAGCTCTAGAACGAGCCCTTGGTTGGCCGGAAGCCGCTTGACCGCCTCCTGCGCCTCGAGCAGCAGTTGGGTGGCTACGGCCAGCTCCTCGGCATTCAGGGACTCATCGGCCCGCCCCGAAGTGGCGGTCTCCATGTGCTCGCAGTGGGTAAGCGGAGAGCGTTGCTGCTTTCTAAAGAAGTCCATGGTCGCGTTGCGGGCCACCCGGTGGATCCAGGCGGCAAACTTTCCTGACTCGGCGTAGTCTCCGCTTTTTACGGAGTTGATGAACTTGATCCAGACGTCCTGGTAAATGTCGTCGCTTCGGTCGCGGTCTTTGACCTTAGAAAAAATGGTGTGAAACACTGCGTCGCCGTGGCGATTTAGAAGGGTTTCAAAGGCGCGTTCGTCACCGGAGGCGTAGCTCGAAATGAGCAGGGCGTCCTCGATCTTGGAGTACAGCATAGCTAGTTGTTATTAAATCAAATGGCGTAGCTGTAGATCGATAGGCAGTATTGGTTTTTAAACATGATGGTTTTGAGATGAATTCAAAATCCGTTCCAAAAATATGCTTTTTCTCGCAAGACTAGAAGGTAAATTTGCCTCTTGCCCATGGAAGATCTAGAAGTCCGCGTCGAAGGGGCGCGAGTACACAACCTAAAGAACATTCACGTTGCCTTCCCGCACGGCCATTTGGTAGTGGTGACGGGCGTTAGCGGTTCAGGTAAATCTTCGCTTGCTTTTGACACCCTTTATGCCGAGGGACAACGTCGCTATGTGGAATCGCTCTCGGCGTATGCGAGGCAGTTTTTGGGCAAGCTTGAAAAGCCTGAGGTCGACGACATTAAGGGATTAGCCCCAGCAATTGCCATAGAGCAAAAAGTGAGCACACGCAATCCGCGCTCCACGGTTGCTACGGCTACGGAGGTGCAAGACTACCTCAAGCTGTTTTTTGCTCGCGTCGGACGCACCTATGCACCAAGCGGCGC
>DBBY01000022.1:1221-9352 GCA_002292855.1 Flavobacteriales bacterium UBA972
GGGGAATTCGCCTTGGTTACGGCTCCGCTCGACATGGCAGACCGCCAGCCCAAAGCCTTTTGGGACCTTTTGAGCAGCCAGGGTTATGCTCGGGTATGGACCCCGCGTCAAGGGGTTGTGCGGCTCGACGAAGACCCTGATGCTTTGGGCGTAGAACTCATTGTAGACCGTGTTCCCACCGGACTTCGCGACGAAGACTGGGAAGCCCGCGCAGCGGATTCCGTACAGACCGCGTTTTTTGAAGGCCAAGGAACCTGCCGGATTCGCAGCGAAGAACGGGTTCAGGACTTCTCCAACCGATTTGAGGCCGAAGGTCTGCGCTTTGAAGACCCCACGCCCGGACTGTTCTCCTTCAATACGCCCCAAGGCGCCTGCCCTACCTGCGAAGGCTTTGGTTCCGTGCTGGGAATTGAGCGCGAACTGGTTATTCCCAACCCGGGGCTCAGCGTGTTTGAGGACGCCGTGGCTCCTTGGCGGGGCGAGAAACTGGGGGAATGGAAGGAGCGCTTGCTCCGCGGCGCAGAGGCTGCAGGATTCCCTATTCACCGCCCGGTGCAGCAGCTCAGCCCCGAGCACAGCGCAATGCTCTGGAAGGGTTGCAAGCATTTTGCCGGGATTGACGCCTTCTTTAAGATGGTCGAAGAGAGCAGCTACAAAATTCAGTACCGCGTGCTGCAAGCGCGGTACCGCGGCAAGACGGTCTGCCCCGACTGCGGAGGCTCTCGACTGCGCAAAGAAGCACTGGCGGTGCGAATCGGAGGCAAAAACCTCGCTGACGTACTGGACCTCACGGTGCGCGATGCCAAAATTTGGTTTGACCAGCTCGATTTAAGCGCTTATGAACTCAAGGTGGGCGAACGGCTTCTGCAGGAGCTTCGGCACCGACTCGGCATACTCGAGCGCGTAGGGCTGCACTACCTCACGCTCAATCGGCCCGCCAATACCCTCAGCGGCGGCGAATCCCAGCGCATTCATTTGGCCACGAGTTTGAGTGCGGCCCTGGTGGGCTCGATGTACATTTTAGACGAGCCTTCGGTCGGACTTCATCCGCGCGACGCAATGGACCTGCTTGGAGTGCTGGAAGCATTGCGCGACTCGGGAAACACGGTCATTGTTGTGGAGCACGACGACGTGTTTATGCTCGCGGCCGACACGGTGATCGACATTGGTCCGGGCGCCGGTCGACTTGGCGGAGAAGTGGTTTACGCCGGACCCGGCAGCGGCTTAATCAAGGCCAATACCCTCACGGGCGACTACTTGTCGGGGCGCAAAAAAGTAGAGCGGACCCCTCTGGGCGTCAATGCGCGCTATTGGATTGAGCTTCAGGGAGCGCGCGCTCAGAACCTCAAAAACGTCACCGTGCGCATACCCCTGGAACGGCTGACGGTGGTCTGCGGGGTAAGCGGTTCGGGCAAAACCACCTTGATTCGCAGCATTTTGGTTCCGGCCTTGCAAAAACTACTGGGCGATTACGGCGGGCGAGCGGGAGCCCACGACGGCCTCACAGGAGATTGGCAGCGCCTGAGCAGCGTTGAAGTGGTCGATCAAAACCCAATGGGCAAGTCGTCGCGGTCCAATCCCGTGACCTACCTCAAGGCCTACGACGACATTCGCAATCTTTTTGCCGCCCAAAAGTCCGCGCAACTGAGAGGTTTTGCGGCAAAGCACTTCTCGTTCAATACCGAGGGAGGGCGTTGCCCGGTGTGCCAAGGCGACGGAACCGTGACTGTAGAAATGCAGTTTATGGCAGACGTGCACCTGACCTGCGAGCAGTGCCAGGGCAAGCGCTTTATGGCCTCGGTGCTCGAGGTCGAGTTTCAGGGCAAGTCCATTAGCGACGTGCTGGGGATGACCGTCGATGAGGCGATGGAGTTTTTTACTGACCACGGGCAAAAGCGCATCACCGACAAACTGCGGCCTTTGGCCGACGTTGGCCTGGACTACATTCAGCTCGGCCAGTCGTCGAGCACGCTCTCGGGCGGAGAGGCCCAGCGGGTAAAGCTCGCTTCGTTTTTGGTTCGCGGACAGCAGGGAGACCCTGTGTTTTTTGTCTTTGACGAGCCAACTACCGGCCTGCACATGAACGACGTGCACAAGCTCCTGCGGTCCCTTGATGCGCTAATAGCTTTGGGCCACAGCGTATTAGTCATTGAGCACCACAAGAGCGTACTTGCCGCCTCAGACTGGCTAATTGAATTGGGACCCGACGGGGGTCCCGACGGAGGACACCTACTTTATCAGGGTGATCCGCGCGAAATGGGAGACCTATCGAGCCCAACAGCAGACTCCCTGCGTTAGCGATTTCGCCGTTGTATCAATTTTTTTTAAATTGATGATCGATTTCTATTATGAATTTGCTAAAAATTGAACGGTTTGCGTACTTTTGGCACGAGCCTAATAAGTTAACTCGTTAACGGATGAGGTTCATTGGTTTGGTGTGAGGCCCGGTCTTTGGATCGGGCTTCCTTCATTTTAGCCCACAAACCTTTATGACCGCTGCCTGAGGCCTTCGTAGAGCACCACTGCCGCGGCTACGCTCACGTTGAGGGAGTCGACCTTACCCCGCATCGGAATCACTACTCGATCGATCGTGTTCCAGGACGAATCAAGCCCTCGATCTTCGGAGCCCATGACCATGGCGCAGGCCTCGGTCCAGTTCACTTCGTGGTGGGGTTTGGCGCCCTCAAGATGCAGCGCATAGGGCTTTATCTGCTGCTTGGCAAGCCATTCTTGGATTTCTTGGCGCGGAGCAGACGCCAGCTGCAGCTGAAAAAGCGCCCCGGTGGAATTGCGCACCGACTGGGGGCTGTAGGGGTCGCATTCCAGGCTGCTGAATAGAACCGCGTCCACACCAACGGACTCCGCCGTGCGCAAAATTGCTCCAACGTTGCCGGGCTTCTCCAGGCCGTCGAGCACCATAATCCACGGCTTTGTCGGCAGCACAAGGTCTTCTAGGGCTGCCGTGGGCTGCTCGACCAAGGCAATCGCCCCTGCCCCATTCTCGCGCAGAACCAGCTTCTCGTAGACCGCGGCGGCGCAACGAAAGTGCTGGCCCATATTGATGGCCCAGGGCGGCAGCGTTGTAGTTCCCGGCTCCCAGAAGGTTTGGCGAAGCTTCCAGCCCGCGGCCGCGGCACGTTCGATCTCGCGCACCCCCTCTACCAAGACCACGCAGTCGTTGCGGCGCAGTGAGGGCCTGTCTCGGTAGCGCACCATTTTGCGGACCTTGGGATTCTGGGTTGAGTCAAGCTGCATCATCATCCTCCAACACGTTTAAATTTTAATCCTTTTTCTGTGGACCAGGCCTCAACCTTGACCCGCACGTCGCCCTGAAGGACGATGGTTCCCTGCGAGACGCTCCCGCCAACGCTGCAGCGCTTCTTGAGCTCTGCTGCCCAGGCGACCGAATCGGCATGCTCAATCTGCTGGGTAAACACCACCGTGGTCGGCTTGCCGTTGCGGCGCTCCAACCGAAGCTCGAGCGTGCCCTTGGCCCTAGGAGCCTGCTCCATCTCGGGGTCGGCAACGCCTTGGGCGGACTCCCTAAGCTCTAATCCGCTGGATGCCAATGCGGAACTCAAGGCTGAAGCAAAGGGGTTGTCGGCAGGAGTAGCCTGCGAAAAATCAATTCGCTTGCTCATCGAGTAGTTTTTGGTAGAGTTCCAGGTATTGATTGCCTACTGCGGTCATCTCGAACTGCTCGGCTTTAGCGCGAGCCAGACGGCCCATCTCGAGACGCAGACCGGGCGTGGTAAGGATTTCGAGGACATCATTGGCCATGGCGGCGGTATCACCAACCCGCTCGAGGTAGCCCGTCTTGCCATGATCAACTACCTCAGGAAGTCCGCCCACGTTAGTGGCTACCACGGGCACGTAGGACGCCATCGCCTCAAGGGCTGCCAAACCAAAGGACTCCGTTTCTGAAGGAAGCAGAAATACGTCAGACATTGCCAAAATATGCTCCACATGGGCGGAATTACCGATCCAGCGCACGCTGTCTTGGAGGCCGCGCGAGGCCAAATCTTCTTCGGCGCGCAGGCGCTCTGGACCGTCGCCAACCATGATGAGGCACACGGGTATTTGCGCTCGAACTCGGGCAAAAACATCGACGACGTCCTTGATGCGTTTTACCTTTCTGAAGTTAGAAACGTGGACTAAAACCGGAGCGTCTGCCAATGCTACACGGTCCATGGACTGGGGGCCTCCTTGCCCAAAACGAAGCAGATCGACAAAATTGGGAATCACCTGAATTTCTCGGACTGTGCCAAAGATTCGCTCGGTGTCGCGGCGTAGCGATTCCGAAACAGCCGTGACGGCGCTGGAGTGCTCAATGGAGAAGCGCACCGCAGGACTGTAGGAAGGATGCTTGCCCACGAGGGTGATGTCGGTTCCGTGCAGGGTGGTTACTACGGGCATCGGGATTCCTTGGTCTTCGAGAATCTTGCGCGCCATGTAGGCCGCGTAGGCATGGGGTATGGCATAGTGCACGTGCAGCAGGTCGAGCTTCTCGCGCTGGGCGACCGAAACCATCATGCTCGACAGGGCTAATTCGTAGGGCTGGTATTGAAAAAGCGGGTAGTCTTGAATCTGAACCTCGTGAAAAAAGAGGTTCTCCTGAAAGGCGTCCATGCGAGCCGGCATGGCGTAGCTGATTACGTGAACGCTGTGGCCCTGGCGGGCAAGATGGGCGCCGAGTTCGGTGGCAAGCACCCCCGAGCCCCCAAAAGTGGGATGGCATACGATTCCGATGCGCATCAGTCTTCGAAGTTTTTTTTGATAGCACCCTCTTGGTCGTAGTAGGTGGCGCTCACCTGCTTGCCAAATTGATACTCCAGTTCTGCAGCAACAGACCCGAGTTCGTAGTAAAAAATGGACTTCCCGTGCTTTTGGTTGTTGCGCCACTCCTCTCTAGACTGAATCTGACCGTCTTGGTAGTAGCGCCGTTCCTGACCGTGCATTCGGTCGGCCTGCCAGGTCTTGACCCATAGGCAGCGACCGGCTTGGTCAAACAATTTTTGCTCTCCTGCTTTTTCTCCGTCGTAGTAGTGGGTAATAAAGTTGATTTGGCCCGAGGCATGGTACTCAAAGGTGGGTCCGTGCAGGAGCCCTTGGCGGAAGGTGGCAATGGTGCGCGGCTTGCCGTTGCCGAAGTAGTAAATAGAAACGCTGTCGGGCTTAACGGCCTCGTAGGCCTCCTGCGCCTGAGCAAGGGCCGCAGGGCTGGCCGCTGCAAGCAGGCTAAAGCAAAGCGCTTTGAACCACTTGCTGAAGGCTGGTGCGAATGCCCATCTGGGCAAGTTTGTTGACGCTGGCATCGGGAAAAACACGGTTGGATAGGAAGACAAGTACAATACCGGACTCGGGGTCAGCCCAGGCAAAGGTACCGGTGAATCCGGTGTGCCCGAAGCTTGAAGGACTCACGCAGAGGCAGGCAGGGCCACTGCCCGACAACTGCCTCTTGTCAAAGCCGAGTCCGCGTCGGTTGCCTTGGTCGCAGGCATGGCATGCGGTGAACCGATTTATAGCCTCCTGGCTTGCAAACCGCATGCCCTGAGCCTTGCCGCCGTCCAAAAACAACTGCATCATTTGAGCAACTCCCTGGGCCGTACTAAAAACTCCCGCATGGCCCGCTACGCCTCCGAGCAATGCCGCTCCCTGGTCGTGCACGCTGCCCCGAAGCTGCTGCTTGCGAAAGGTTGCATCGTTCTCGGTCGGAGCGATCCGATCAGAAGGCGTGGGATTGTAGCAGAGTTCGGCACCAAGAGGCTCGTACCAATCGTCCTCAAGCTGGCGTTCCAGGCTTCGGCCGTCGCGACGCTCTAAATAGCGCTGAAACAAGTAGTAACCTAGGTCAGAATACTCATAGGTTTTAGGACCCAGAGGCGCCCGAGCAATGCGCGCAATGATGCTGTCATGCATCCACTCCGCCGCCCAAATTCCTGGGGCAACGGGCAGTCGATGGACGCTGTCGAGGCTGGAGCTCAGGTAGTGCGGATTGAAACTAGCGCCCGGCCCAATCATGCTCTTGTAGAACGGAATCCACGCGGGCAGCCCAGACTGGTGGGCCAAAACGTCCTCTACCCGAGCGCGCCCGATGGCTTTGCCCCGGAGCTCGGGCAGCAGTTGGTCCATGGTCCAGTCTAAGAACGCTTCGCCTTCTTGGTCGTAGACCTCGAGCAAGAGGGGAACGCTCGCCATAATCTTGGTCACCGAAGCAATGTCGTAGATGGTTTCGGTCGAAACGGGGGTCTTGCCGTCGATGGTTCCGTAGCCCTTGTGCAGGACCACCTCCCCGTGGCGAGCAATGAGTACCTGGCATCCCGGGTATGCCTTGGCATCAAGGCCACGCTGCACCACACCGGCAACTCGGTTTTCTAGGTCGGATTCAAAACCAGCCTGCTTGAGGTCGACGGCCGCTTGAAGCTGCTTGGGGGCAGGAATTCCCTGCACCGGGAGGGTGCCGGGCGCGGACGCTTCTCCGAGGGCCACGCGCAGGGCAAGTTCACGCGTTTCAACGGTATTCTCGTACCCCACCCATAGGCCGGCGAGCTGCTCCACCGCCTGACCCCGAAGCCCATAGGGATTGCCCAGGTGCACCACGGCGACCTGACGGCCCTTGGCCTGGTGCCGTTTGAGGGCTTCGTTCATTTCTTCGGTCCAGGCGCCCTTCTTCCAGGCGGTGCTGGTCGAGGGTCCAAAAATTAAAACCACCCTGCGGTCGCCCTCTTGAGCCGTTTTCAGCCCTTGGGGCGGAGTTCCCTCACCGTAGAATTCTACAGCCGTAGCGCCCTTGAATCCCTTGACTTCCGTCATTGCTGCGGCATAGATTTCGCGGCGAAGCGCATCCCATTCGGTTCGCTGGGCGTCGTAGTTGGCGGGCGGAAGCGGCCCGGAACAGTTCCAACGGATTTTCGCGTCTATGATGCGCAGGTAGCGGCGGTGGACCTCAACCGAATCGATGCGTCCGCTGCGCACCGCGGCCTTGAGCGCAGTAATGGCGTTTTGCGGACTTCCCACAAAAAGAAGCACGTCGTTGCCTGCCTCAAAGGCGCGTACCTCGAGCTCGCCCGGGGGCAGGTCCTGGGCCACGCCCTTCATGTTGAGCGCATCGGTAAAGCAGAGTCCGTCAAAGCCCAAGCTGTCTCGAAGCCAGTGGGTGACCACCTTCTTGCTAAGGGATGCTGGGGTTCCGCTCGGGTCGAGCGAGGGAACGTTGACGTGGGCGACCATTACCGACCCTACTCCTTGGTCAAAGGTGGCCTTAAAGGGCGCGAGGTCCAGGCGCTTGAGCTCGCTGCGGCTGCGGCCCACCGTCGGCAGGGTATGGTGGCTGTCTTGTTCGGTGTCGCCGTGACCCGGGAAGTGCTTGACGCATGCCATGACGCCGGCCTGCTCCATGCCGCGAATTTGGGCATTGGCCAAGAGGGCAACCCTTCGCGGGTCGCTCCCTAGGGCTCGCTGCCCGATGATGGGGTTGCGCGGATTGGTGTTGACGTCGACGACGGGTGAAAAATTCACATGGATGCCGAGCATGCGCGATTCTGTGGCGAGTGCGCGGCCGTAGCGGCGCGCCAAGTTGGTGTCACCCGTGGCACCTAGAGTCAAGGGCCACGGTAGCCGCGGCAGGCTGTCTAGACGCATGGCAGCGCCCCATTCGGCATCTTGGGCCATCATCAATGGGATATTACTTATCGCAACCTTTTGCAACCGCTGAATGGCCGCCCGCTGGCGTTCGGGGCCGCCCTGCATCCAAATGATTCCGCCCACCTCGCCACGGCGCACCATGCCTTCAAGCCGATCGATTTCTGCGCTTCCTTTGTTGCTGTAGCCCGCAACCATGATGAGTTGACCGAGTTGCTGGTCGAGGTTTTGCGCCTCTAGCCTGTTGTGCATCAGCACAGTAAACAAAAGAAATATTCCGAGAGTCCTTTTGGCATTCATGCACCCAAAGTAGGCCAAAAAACGCGGTATCTTTGGATGCTATGGCGTTTTTTTCACTGTTTAAAAACCAGAATAAACCCCGGGGGTTTCAGCTTCAGCATCGCTACTACGACGAGCGCAAAGAGCGCCTTTCGCAGCTCGGTCAAGAGGCCCCTCAGAATCGCGAGGCACGCAAGCAACGACTGCACGA
>DBBY01000022.1:9538-16291 GCA_002292855.1 Flavobacteriales bacterium UBA972
GTTAAGGAGCTGATGGAGAATTCCATTGATGCCGGAGCCAGCGAGGTCGAAGTCACCCTTACCCATTCTGGACGCAGCCGAATCCAGGTGCGCGATAACGGCCAGGGCATTGACCCCGAAGACCTTCCCCTGGCACTGGTCCGCCATGCGACCTCAAAGCTGCGCGACGCCGACGACTTGTTTGCCCTGACTACCATGGGATTTCGCGGAGAAGCCCTCGCATCGATGGCTGCCGTTGGCCAGGTTACCCTGCGCTCGAGAACGGCTGACCATGAAGTAGGAATTGAGCTGCGCTGCTCGGGAGGCAAGCACGAAGGCAGCGCCCCAAGCCCTGGCCCTGTGGGCACCACCGTAGCCGTCGACCATTTGTTTTTCAATGTTCCGGCCCGCAGGCAGTTTCTCAAGTCGGACGCCATAGAATTCAAGCATGCCCTTGAGGTTTTTGACTCCCTGGCACTGGCGCACCCCGACGTTCGCATGATCCTAAAGCACAACGGCTCCGACGAGCGCGTGCTGGAACCTGGCAACCTCCGGCAGCGAACCACGGCCGTCTTGGGGCGCCGAAGCAGCGATAAACTCGTCCCCGTTGACGAGGCCACGGATTTGGTTCACGTGCACGGCTTTGTGCTTCGTCCCGAAGCAGCACGCAAAACCCGAGGAGACCAGTACCTCTTTGTCAACCGCCGTACCGTGCGCAGCGCCTACATCCACCGGGCGGTCCTCGAGGCTTTTGAGGGCCTTATTCCCGGCGACCTGCACCCAGCCTACGTGCTGTTTTTGGAGCTAAACCCCGAACGCATCGACGTCAATGTGCACCCCGCCAAGACCGAAGTCAAGTTTGACGACGAGCGGGGCGTGTATGCCATGGTCCGCAGCGCCGTGCGCCGGGCCCTGGGAATCCACCAAATAGCGCCAACGCTCGACTTTGAAGTTCCGGTGGGCGAGCACATTGACTGGAGCAGCCGCAGCAAGCCCGATGCACCCGGCGTGCTGGTCAACCCCGACTTCAATCCTTTTTTGGCGGATTTTTCGCGCACCCGACCTCGGGACGGCGAAGCAGCCCTGAACCTTGATTTTTTTGCCCCTCCTGCGCGAACTGATTTCGGCCTGCAACAGGACCTCGAACTGCCCAGTCAAGGGTGGAATGACGAGGCAAGCGATTCCACGGCCGAGCGACCCAGAGCATCGGGAAAGGCACTTAGCGTGTCCGGCAAGTTTGCCTTGGTCCCGATGGCCGACAAGTTGGTGATCGTTCACTTGGATCGCGCGCAGCGTCGCATCGACCTGGAGCGCTGGATTGCCGGATCCACACGCCACAGTCAAAACTGGCTTTTTCCTATTGAATGGACTCCTAAACCGGGATTTATGGACGCCTGGGAAGCCAAGCTCCAAACCTGGGGATTTGCCTGGGAGCCCGGCGAGGCGGGCCTTACCTGGACTGCCGGCCCCGGATTTTGCTCGCCAGAGTCTGCAATGGACTGGCTCGAAGGCCTCACTGCGGTCGAAGCCGAGGACGAAAGGGAGCTCCGCAGCGCAATTAGTCATTGGCTTAACGCCCACCCAGCCCGGGCTGCCGACGTTCCCGACCTCGTAGACCGACTTTTTGCCTGCAGCGACCCATGGACCGACGATCTTGGGCGCCCCACGGCTCGACTTTTGAACGCAGACGAACTTGCACGATTATTTTAATTATGAACTACCGCCCCTCTGGCTTCAGCTTTCTCCCTCCCGTTGTTAAGAACCTTCTTATCATCAACGGACTTTCCTTTTTTGCGAGCATTGTATTTGGCCGCATGGGCTTCGACGTCTTAGGGAAATTCGGACTCTACCTGCCGGTAAGCGAATTTTTTGAACCCTACCAACTCGTAACCCACCTCTTTTTGCACGACACCAGCAACCTGGGGCATATTTTGGGCAACATGTTTGCCCTCTGGATGTTTGGTACTCCGCTTGAAAACCTCTGGGGCGGGAAGCGCTTTTTTATCTACTACTTTGTAACTGGATTTGGTGCTGCCGCACTGCACTTGGGGGTGAATTATTGGGACTACGTGCAGGCCTCCAACCTTCACGAGCTCGAGGGCAGCCTTGATGCCCTGTACCGCATGCAATCCCTGGCCATGACCCCCACCGTAGGGGCCTCGGGCGCCGTATTTGGCCTTCTTTTGGGCTATGGCATGATGTTCCCCAACCAGCAGATTTACCTCTACTTTTTGCTGCCCATCAAGGCCAAATGGTTCGTGCTTATCTACGGACTTTTTGAACTCTTCAACGGAGTAGCCAATTCAGGATCAAGCATTGCCCACTTTGCCCATGTGGGCGGAATGATCTTTGGTTTTCTCCTGATACGCCGTTGGCAAGCTAACCGAAGGGAGTTTTAGCGCTTTGGCATGCCCATGAGTCCTAAAGAGCAAGTACGCATTTGGATCGAGCAAAGCCCGATTAACCGGCTCATTATGGGCTTGGTTCTGGTTTTTTTGGTGCAAACCGCCTTTGATTTCGTGGGCTGGGTCACCGGCTGGCCCGCAGAACGCGGCATGCTCAACTTCTTTGGCCTTCATACGGGCGGACTTTTGCCGCTCTACCAACCCTGGACCCTGCTGACCTACGGAGCGCTCCACTACGGTCTTTTGCATTTGGTGTTCAATGCTTTAACGCTCTATTTTACCGCCTCACTGCTTGAAACGCTCTGGCCCACGCGCAGAATTTTGCGCCTTTTTGTCCTGGGCATTTTAGCAGGAGCCCTGGGCGCATGGCTTGCAGGGATTTGGCGGCCGGCTGTAGTAGTCGGCGCTTCGGCGGGGGTTTATGCCGTCTTTACCGCCGCCGCAGTGCGCATGCCCGACTTTAGGGTCCGCCTTTTTTTTGTACTTGAACTCAAACTTTGGATTGTGCTGGCCGTACTGCTGGGCATGGACCTGGTTGGTTTGTTCTCGACCGACACCACCGCGCGAGCCGCACACCTTGCCGGAGCCGCTGCAGGGTGGATTTTTGCCCTAAACCCCCATTGGCTAGACTGGTCCTTCGGCCTGGGTTCCTCAAGGCGCAGCACAAAAGCCTCTAAACTCAAGGTGGTCCGCCCCAAGGAGCCCAGTTTGGACCAGCTGCTCGATAAAATTTCGGCAAAAGGCATAGATTCCCTAACCGCTAACGAACGCAAAATCCTTGACCGCAGCAGCCAAAAGAAGTAAGTGGGGCCTGCGTTGGTGGTGGATCCCGCAGCTGCTCGCGCTCCCAGTAACGGGACTGGCTTGGCTGGGTATGGCTACGGACTGGGCCCTGCTAGCCCCGCTGAGCCTGCTTCTGCCCTACTTGATTGCCTACCATGTAGTCTGGAGCCTGATTGCCTCCGCGCATCTGCATCCTTCTGCCCTACTGGGAGCATTGCTGCTGGCATTGGCCTGGGAACCCATGGGCCTTTGGATGCAGGTTCGCAGACCGCCCTCAGCTCTGCCCTCTGAAAACCTGGTCCGCATGGCAACCTGGAACGTACACCACTGGCGCAACCGAAGCTGGACCGAAGATTCCGCCACGGTGCAGGCTATGGCGCAGCAGGCCCTCGACCTTGACGTGGATTTAATTGCCCTTCAGGATGTGCGCAGCGCGACCAAGGCCGACCGACTTCTGCAGGCCAAGCTGGTGCATCACGTGGCTGCATTTGATTTGGCTATTTATAGCAGGTACCCCATAGTGCAGTGGGATCGAGTGGCCTTCCCGGGCGATTCGGGACGCATCGGATTCATTTGGGCCGACGTGTTGCTGCCCGAGGGCGACACGCTGCGCGTGGTCAACGTGCACTTAGTGAGCACCGACGTGGACTTGCGCGAAGCCCAGTCGGAACAGGCCAAAGCCGGCTGGTGGCAGAGCGCCAAACTTCTACTCCGTCGCATGGTGCGCCGTGCAGAGCCTCGTTCGGTTCAAGCCGGAGCCCTTGCCGCTTGGTGGTCCGAAAGCCCAAGACCGGTGATGGTTTTGGGTGACTTCAACGACGTACCCACCTCGGCTACCCACCGACGGCTGCGCGACTTGGGCAGCGACAGTTTTGCGCAAGCGGGCGCGGGCTGGGGCAGTACCTACCGCGGCCTGCGGCTGGTTCCGTTGCGTATCGATTGGATTTGGACCAGCGGACCCTGGAAGGCAGTCGAGCACCGCGTGGTCAAGCAAACGTGGAGCGACCACAACCCGGTACTGGTGGCGATCGCTAGAGACTAGTTACTAGTTGCTTGCTGCTAGTTGCTGGTTGCTTGCTTCTGGCCTTGGGCTTTAATTGCCTCAAAATGCATAAGTGCCTCTCCATTTTCAGCCCTCCACAATAGCATAATTGGTTTTTTGATTTGCTTGAAGATGAGTGCACCCTCACTACCCATGTGGCGTTCGAATCCATTGTGGAATCGAATTACAAGTTGGCCATTTGGACTTCCATTCCATGTCACTCTAGTGGTTGAATTCTGCTTTAACTGCATGATTCTACCGTACTTCTTGGGGGATCTAATAAGCAATTCACCCGCATTATTGGAGGTCCAAACTCCGTAACCGCTTAGACTCTTCACCAATTTACTGGTCACCAGGAGCTCCTCGTTATCGGAATGAACGACTCGAAACACGACCAGTTTAACGCCGTAATGTTCAACACTATCGATAAGTTGAAGGCCCGCATCTCTTCGACATATAGCTAGATCGATTCCGCCTTCGCGAAATCCCGTAACATTATCCCAAATTATTAGGTCACCCTCTCTCATCGCAGAACTCGGAAGAAGCGGAGGTAAATCCCACAATTTGACCATTCTCTCCGAATTGTTTGTCGGAAAACCCTTTAAAATGAGCGGAAGTTTCCACTGTGCTGCTATTCGGATGGATGGAGGTATGCCACCAAGTCCGTCCAAGTCATTTTCAGAGACAATTTGTTGGACGCTCTTTTGGTATTTGGTGTCCGGAGAATCTCGATTCCACTGATAGACGTGGCCAAGAAAGAAGGGAACCACGAAAAGACCGCCTTTCCAATTAAGCGTATGTACCCCCAGAGCCATGAAGGGAACTGCAATTGACAGGATTCGGGTCAAACCAAGTGAACCCATCAAACCAAATTTCCACAAAATGGTGTGGGCAGTTAAGGTCCCTAAAGCAATTGCAAACGGGATGAATTTAACGTTTAGTTTTTTCGTTGTGAATAGTTCAAATAGAGCAACACCTAATGAAATTCCAAAAGCGCCAATCATAACCTTACTCGCCCAAAAGCGGCGATTATCCCAAAAATGAGTCCACGTTCCAGCACCGTAAACATTAGGGTTTCGGCCATATGGCTGGTCGCTAACAATCCAAAACAGACTCGATTTACCTCCCCAAACAATTCCCAAAATACTTACTGCAGTGAGCAATATGAAAAACCCAATTGCACCACGTTGAATCGCATTGTACCCTTCTGAGAAACTCACGTAAAAAAACACAACGGCAATCAACAATAGTGCCTCATGGCGCGCGATTAACGTTGCACCTAGAACTAAACCTAGCCCAAACCACCTCTTCGCGTCCAATAGCACGAGCGAGAGCAGTGAAAGGAAAATAAATAAGGGCTCAGTTAAACCACCAAGTGTTACATGAATAACTGCGGTATTCGCAATCATCCACCACGGCAGAAGCCATGGTGCGCCTAGATTCCAACGAGTACCAAGGTGAATAATAAGCACTGAATTTACCAGCATTAATAGAATATGGGATAAAATGTATCCTTCCATCCCAAACTGGGCCGGCAGCAAGCTGAAAAGAACGTGGGCTGGGCGCGCCCAATTATCAAAAAAGTTCTTTGGATTCTCTAAGGCGCCTCGCGATAAATCGAAATGGGCTACCCCATCTGCAAAGTCAACAATAACACCTGATTCGAGAATATTTAATTTGTACAAATAACTCCACGCTACAGTTATCGCAAATAGAGAAATTACAGATAATAGTCCTAATTTTCTGAGAGAGAGAGAGAGAGAGAGAGAGAGAGAGAGAGATTTAATCAATTGAATCATAGCATTTTAAATCATCTATTTTCTCAATTTAGTAACCCGGCGCAAGTCCAATTCATTCATTGGGTGCGGTGGCGGTCCGACCCATGACTTGGGCCATGCGCGCAGACTTACGTCGTAAAAAAGCGGAATCAAAAGGGCCTCGGAGTGGATTCGAGCGTCGAGTTCTTCGGCTTTGGCTCTGCGGGCAGCGGGATCCTGTTCCGTTTTAAATGCTTGGTAGCCTTCAAGGCCCGGGTAGCCGGTGACGTTGGGGCCGCCCGCTTCGCCGTAGAGCATGAGGTAGTTGCCTGCGTCCGGGTAGTCCGCGATCCAGCTTGCGCGGTAGAGTCCGAGTCGGCCATTGGCCTTGTCTTCTCTAAAGGTTGCCGCTGGAAGCACCTGCACTTCGACGGGCAGCCCGAGTTGGCTCCAAGCGCTTTGCAGGAATTCGGCTACGTCGCGGTAGGATGATGTGGTGCTTATAATCAGTGGTTTAAGCCCTGGTTTGGCTGCGCCACTGGTGCTGAGTAGGCCGGCCTGGGTGAGCAAAATCCTTGCGGAATCAGGCCGATAGCTCCAGGGGTTGATCCAGTCGGAGGCGGGTCGGTAGCCGGGCATTCCGGCGGGCAAGATTCCGCCGTGCGCGGGAATTCCGAGGCCGTTTTTGAGGTATCGAATGATGCCCTCGCGGTCGACCGCCCAGTTCAGAGCACGACGAACCCGCAGGTCGGCGAGGTAGTCGGGATTGCTGGGGCCGTAGCGCAGG
>DBBY01000035.1:0-1416 GCA_002292855.1 Flavobacteriales bacterium UBA972
GGTCCGGCAATCCAGTAAAAGAAGGCGGGTCCGCCAAAGAGGAAGGGGAAGGAGACGGCCAGAAGGATAATTCCCTTGAGTATTTTGGGATTCAAAATTGAAGTTTTATTTGTGCCATCGGGCGTTCCACGAAGGTAAAGGTCAGGAAGCTTGCCAAAAGGGTTCCGGCCACAAACGCGGGCATCACCCAGGCCACGGGCAGCAGGGCTTGGCAAAGGCTCAAGACGGGCAGGTGGAGCAGGTAAATGCTGAAGCTGAGGGTGCCGAGGTAGCGCAAGGGCTTAAATCGTCCGAGGGCAGACAGCGCGACTTCATGGTAGAGCGCTTGGTACAAAATCAGGGCCCAGGCCAGACCGTAGGCCACGGTGTAGGTGTAGGCGTGGAAGATGCTGACTCCGTACAGGGCGCGGGCGGCACTGGGTACCGTGGTCAGAATCAGGGCAAAAAGGGCCAGTCCGATGCCGCCGGGCAACCGCAGGTGGCGTTGGGCCATGGCCAGCAAGGTTCCGAATGCGAGGACCGGCGCAAAGCGCAAAAACAGCGGCATTGGCAGATGCAGGAAGCGAGCGTACCAAAGCGCGAGGGTCGCCGTCAGCAGCACGAGCATGGCCAACCAGGGTCGAACCCGGTACAGCGGCCAAAGGGCTAGCACGATCAGGGGCGAGATGAGGTAGTAGGCGACTTCGACGGGAATGGTCCAGAACACGCCCTTGGCCTCCGTCAGGCTGAGGTGCTTGAGGATGCTGTCGACATCGTGAATGGGTTCGCCAAATCCGTTGGCGTAGAGCACATAGCTCGCAATCAAGGCAAGGAGGTACATGGGGTAGATGCGCAGTACGCGGCGCAGGGCGTAGCGTAGCCAAAACTTTGGGGTAGCGCGCTGGGCCGCAAGGGCCTCGAGCATTTGTCGGTTGATAAGGTAGGCCGACAGCACAAAAAAGAGGTAGACGCCAACGCTCCCAAAGTGGTTGAAGTCGATGCCCAGCGGGTCAAAACCGGCGTGGCTGCCGTGGGCCAGGAGCACAAAGAGCACGGCCAGGCCGCGGAAGCCGTCGAGCTCGGGCTGGTGGTTGGGCTTGCCGTCGTTGGGCAGGAGTCGCACAGCTCGTTGCTAGTTACTTGTTGCTGGTTTCGTCCAGGCTGGCGCGGATGGCTTCGACGGCGCGCAGGGCCTCGTCGTCGCTCAAGGTCAGGGGCGGAGCAAGGCGCAGGGCTTGGCTTTCGAAGAGGAACCAATCGGTCAGGAAGCCTTTTTGGATGAGGGACTGCTGGACGCGCAGAACCCGGTCAAAGGAGTCAAAGACGACAGCGAGTAGGGCGCCGCGGCCGCGGATTTCGCGCACGGCGGGGTGGTCTTGGAGGCCGCGGCGGAAGTGGTCTTCTAGGATTGGGGCGCGGAGCGCGAAGCGCTCGCGC
>DBBY01000035.1:1493-5756 GCA_002292855.1 Flavobacteriales bacterium UBA972
GAAGGTGGTGAGGTGGCCGAGCATCGGATATTCGGCCAGTGTAGCCATAAGGGCGCGGTTGGCGGCGAAGGCCCCGAGGGGCATTCCGCCGCCCAAGGCCTTCGCCAGGCAGACCACGTCGGGGGTGATGCCAGAGGCCATGAAGGCGAAGGCCTCGCCGCTGCGGCCGAACCCAGTTTGAATTTCGTCGACGATCAGCAAGGCCCCGGCCGCGCGGCAGCGCGCCTGCAGCTCGCGGAGCCAAGCGTGGTCAGCCGGAATGTAGCCCGATTCCGATTGGATTGCCTCGACCAGCACCGCGGCCGTGTGCGCCCCGATGGCGTCGAGGACCTCGGATCCGTTAAAGGGGAAGATGCGGTGCCCAGGAACAAGCGGGCGGTAGGCCGACTTCATGCACTCGTTGCCCATCGCCGACAGGGGCCCAGTCGTAGACCCATGGTAGGAACCCTCAAAAGACAGGATTTCGGTTCGCCCCGTAGCGCGCTTGGCCAATTTGAGGGCCCCATCGACCGCCTCGGCCCCGGAATTCCCCCAATAAATCTGGTCCATGGAATCCGGAAGGGCCGCCAGAAGGGCCTCCGCATAAGCAACCTGCGGAAGCTGTGCGTACTCCCCATAGACCATCAAGTGCATGTGCTGCGCAGCCTGCTGCTGCACCGCGGCCACGATTTCGGGATGGCTATGCCCCAGGTTGGCCACGCCGATACCCGAAATAAGATCCATGTGGGCCTTGCCCTGTTGGTCGTAGAGGTAGACCCCTTCAGCCCGCACAAACTCGAGCGCCAAAGGGCTGAAGGTTGTGGGGGCCAAGGAATGCAAAAAGCGCTGGCGAAGGTCCATACCGCGAAGGTACGGGGCGGGTGAAAATTTCTACCAGTGCTGCCTTGGCATGGACTGGTTTGGCGGGGTTAACGGAGGCTACCATTTCGGTTTGATCGGGATTGATTTACCATTCCGAACAAAAAAATCCAGTGTTTACTCCCCAGACCCAGCACAAAAAATCCGGGCAAACCCGGATTCTAAACAATCATCACTCTTCCATGGGAGGACCGGGACGATCGCCTGTTCGCGGACCAGGACCTTGCCCACTGCGAGCATCCCGAAGGCGTTCCATAACTTCTTTTTTGAATTTGCGTTCTGCGACATGGAGTTTGAGGACCTTCTGGGGTGGAAGCACCTTGAGAAACTCCTTTTGGTACTTGCGGCGGATCGCTTCGCGCTCGCCGGCCACTTTTTCGAGCTCCGCGAGGAGCTCGCGGGCTTGGGCGTCGGAGAGGTTGTCAATTCCTCCTTCACCGCGTACCGTTTTAAGGCCTTCGGTTAATGGATCGCGGCTGGCCCTTTTCAACTCAACCTCCATGCCGTTATAGACGGGCCAAAAGGCCTTGGCTTCGTTGGGGGTAAGTTGAAGTTCGCGGGTGATGAATCCGATTTTAGCGGATTCGATGCGTTCCTTGGCTTGGCCGGGGCGGGCTCCTGGACGCTGACCAGGGTTTGGACGGGTTTGGGCTGTGGCGGCTGTGCCGATAAGGGCCAGGGCTAGAATGAGGGTCTTGATCATGATGAAATTGGATTAAAGGGTGGTGATTCCGTGGAGTTCCGCGAGCTCGAGGAGCTCGTCGTCAGAGAGGGTGACGTCGCCCTGCTCAAGGGCGGACCATGCTTCGTCGGCGGTAAGTTCCGTGGCCGGGGCGACTGCAGGAACCGCTTGAGGGTTCAGGCTGAGCACGACTCCTGCAAATACCGCGGCAAGGGCAGTGGCCGTCCACAAGAGCCTGCGCATCCGCATGCGGCGTTGCGAGGCCGCCACCGCTGCGCGGGTGGCTTGCTCGGCCAGTTCGGCGGCAAAGTTCGCCGGAACGTGGATTCCGTCGCGGCGCTTGGGGGGGGCAGTGCTGAGGTTCATGGGTTTGCTTGTGCTTAAGATTCCGAATGGAGGTCAAGGTTTAATCCGACCATGGATTTTTTGATTTTGGCAACCGCGTGGTGGTAGTTGGCTTTGAGTCCGCCTTGGCTGGTTCCCAGGATGTGGGCGATGTCGGCGTAGGGAAGCTCGTCGAAGTAGCGGAACTGGAACACCAAGCGCTGCTGCTCCGGGAGCTGCGCCACCGCGGCATATAGGGCGGTGAGCACGGCGTCGGCCTCGAAGTAGGGGCTGTCGGGAACAGCCGCGAGTTCCGCGGGATCTGCAGTCGCCACGGGACGGTTGCGCCGTTTGGCGCTCAAGGCCTCGTTGACCACAAACCGGTAGGCCCAGGTGCTGCGCTGGGCATCGCCGCGAAAGCTCGACCAGTTCGACCACATTTTGATGCTGGCATCCTGAACGCAGTCTTGGGCAGAACCGTGGTCCAGCACGATGCGCAAGGCCACACGGTACCATAGGTCCGCGTGCCGCTGAACGAGTTGCGTAAAGTCGCTAAGTGCTTCGGGATGCATCGCAGCTAAGATGCAAAAAAGCCACCTTGGTTTAATCAGCCAACCAGCCAACGAGCCATTGGCTCGTAGCTAGCAGCTTGGTACTGGAAACTACCGGTTCCGCACCCGCAGCGTCGCCTCGACAATGGCCGCGGCATTGAGGCCGTACTTGTCCATGAGCTGGGCGGGCGTCCCCGATTCGCCAAAGGAATCGTTGACGGCGACCATCTCAATGGGGGCAGGGCGGTGCATTCCCAGGGTCTGGGCAACCAGGTCGCCGAGGCCACCGTGGCGCTGGTGCTCCTCGGCGGTGACCACACGACCGGTCTTGTGCACGGACTTCAGAAGGGCCTCGGTGTCAAAAGGCTTGATCGTGGCGAAGTTGATAACCTCTGCAGATATGCCTTGGGCAGCCAGGGCGTTGGCGGCCTCAAGGGCCTCCCAAACCAGGTGGCCGGTGGCGGCGATGGTCACGTCGCGGCCTTCGAGCAGCACGTCGGCCTTGCCGATGATAAAGGGCTTGTCGGCCGGAGTGAAGTTGGCCACCTTGGGGCGTCCGAAGCGCAGATAAACCGGGCCATGGTGGTCGGCAAGGGCAATGGTCGCAGCCTTTGTTTGGTTGTAGTCCGCGGTAACGACGACCGTCATGCCCGGAAGCATTTTCATCAGCCCAATGTCTTCAAGAATTTGGTGCGTCGCGCCGTCCTCGCCCAGGGTAAGGCCCGCGTGGGAGGCACAAATCTTCACGTTTTTGTCGGAGTAGGCAATGCTCTGCCGAATCTGATCATAAACGCGGCCCGTTGAGAAGTTGGCAAAGGTTCCGGTGAACGGAATCCAGCCCCCGATGGTCAGGCCCGCCGCCATGCTCATCATGTGCGCCTCGGCAATTCCGGTCTGAAAGAAGCGATCGGGGAATTCCTTGGCAAAGGCGTCCATTTTTAGCGAGCCAGTGAGGTCGGCGCAAAGGGCAACGACCTTGGGGTTGCGGCGTCCGAGTTCGAGCAGGCCGGCGCCAAAACCGCTACGGGTATCTTGGCTTCCTTGGTTAATGTAGGGGTGCATAGGTAGGTAGGGTTACTGTAGGTTAACTAGGGCCGTGGCTCCAGAGGTCACGGTAAAGGTTTGGCTTTTGCTGTAGGCCGTTTGCTGGGCGGACTTTGGTCGGTATACCACGGTGTAGGTTCCGGGCTGCAGCGCAAAGGATTGGCGCACCTGGCCTTCGTCAAGCGGAACCACGTAGGTGAATTGATCGTTTTCGCGCAAAAAAATAGCGCCGATGCTGGCAATTTTAAGCGTTAGGCTCGCGCTGCCTGGCGCGGGAATGCTCAACTCGGTCACCTTTCCGCCTTCAATGGTAACCGACATTCGGTAGCGGGGCAGGGTAAGAATGTCGAGCTCATAGCTGCCCACGAGATAGCGCTGCTCGCTGCCCAGGGGCTGAACATGCACAATGTCGGCGGAACCGGGCCTGCGAACTACCGCTAAGGGCATGCTTTGCCGGCTGGGGACGCTGAACATGCTCAGGCGCAGAGCTCCCTGCGCGGCATTGGCGCCAATGTTGTTGTGCTTGCCTGCGTTAATGACGCTCTCGGCAATTGAAACTGGCGGAATCGTGAACACCGTGCCGCGGTACGTCACTAGAGCATCCAGGTCGAGCGTGTCGGGTTGCCCCACGTAGTTCATGGTGTGCACCAAGGCTTCTTCCATTTGGCCGGTAGTGGCATTGTACAGCACCAGGGGAACGTTGGTTTCTGAGGGAACTCCGAGGTGGTCAATGAGGTTGATCTGCGCCGAGGTGTTGTTTAGGGCCTGGGTCATGATGACCTTGAGTGCCTTGGTGAAGGTGAG
>DBBY01000024.1:0-3286 GCA_002292855.1 Flavobacteriales bacterium UBA972
GTTTTTGAGCGAGCCCGCGCCCACGGACGCATTTTAGTCCTCACCGAAGAGCCTTCAGTTCAGCCCTTTGCGCGATCCATTGCGGCCCGCATCCAAGAGGAGTGCTTCACCGCCCTCGACGCGCCCGTGCGGGTGCTGGGCTCTGAGGACACGCCGGCGATTCCGCTTAACAAGGTGCTTGAAGCAGCGTATTTGCCCAATGCGGACAAGGTGCGGGTGGCGTTGGAGGGGCTGCTCAGCTACTAGTTGCTAGCTCGCTCCAAGATCACCGCATAACCCTGGCCGACCCCGATGCACATGGTGACGAGGGCGTAGCGGCCTTGGGTTTCGTGCAGGGCACGAGCGGCGGTAAGGGCAAGACGGGCACCAGACATTCCCAGGGGATGGCCCATGGCAATGGCTCCTCCGTTGGGGTTAATGCGTGTATCGAGATCGTCAAGGCCGAGCGCGCGCGTTACAGCAAGTGCCTGAGCCGCAAAGGCTTCGTTGAGCTCAATATGGTCGATGTCTGCCATGGTCAGTCCGGCGCGCTTCAGGGCGAGCTGGGTGGCGGGCACGGGGCCGATGCCCATGATGCGGGGCTCAACGCCAGAGACTCCGCTCGCGACGATGCGAGCAAGGGGCGTGAGCGCGTGGGCGCGAAGGCCAGAGTCCGAGGCAATGAGCAGGGCAGCAGCGCCGTCGTTGAGGCCTGAGGCGTTGCCGGCGGTGACGGTTCCGCTGGGGCGAAAGGCGGGCCGAAGCCCCGCGAGTCCCTCGAGGGTCGTGTCGGGCTTGGCGAATTCGTCGTGGGCGAAGACGACGGGGTCGCCTTTGCGTTGAGGAATCGATACTGGAGCAATTTCTCCCACAAAAAATCCTCGAGCCACGGCCGCGGCGGTACGTTGCTGGCTGCGCAGGGCGAGGGCGTCCTGGTCTTCGCGCGAGATTCCGTACTGGTCGGCGAGGTTTTCGGCGGTTTCGCCCATGGCGTCGGTGCCGTAGAGCCGCTTCATTTCGGGATTCACAAAGCGCCAGCCGAAAGTGCTGTCGTACATCTGGCTGTCGCCGCCAAAGGCCTTGGAGGGCTTAGACAGGGCAAAAGGGGCGCGGGTCATGTGCTCGACTCCACCGGCCAGCATCAGGTCGCCTTCGTTGGCTTGAACGGCACGTGATGCGTGAATCACCGCAGAGAGTCCGCTCGCGCAGAGTCGGTTCACGGTTTCAGCCGGAACGCTCGGCGGAAGCCCCGCGAGCAGGGTGGCCATGCGCGCCACGTTTCGGTTGTCTTCGCCCGCTTGGTTGGCGCAGCCCAGGTAGGCGTCGTCGAGCGCGGACCAGTCCAACCCGGGATGGCGCTTGATTAGTTCGCGAATGGCATGGGCCGCCAAATCGTCGGCGCGGACCGTGCTAAGGCCGCCCCCAAGGCTGCCAATGGGGGTTCGTATGCCGTCTACTAAGAATGCGCTTCGGGTTTCCATGGCTTGTCTTTAAAAAATACGGTTCCTCGAAAGTGGGCTATTTCGGTGCCTTCGCAGCGGACTCGCACGTCGTAGCGACCCAAAGTTTTGCTGCGGTGCTGCTCGATGGCTTCGACTTCTAAAAGGTCGTTGGCAGACGCCGGCTTGAGGTGCGAGATGCTGGTTTCAATAGATAGGGCATGAACGCCGTGCCCGTTGCTGGCGAAGGCAAGGGCGCTGTCGGCAAGGCTGTACGCGATTCCGCCGTGCGCGATGCCAAAACCGTTGGTCGCTTCGGGTCGCACCCTAGCTTGAAGGATGCAGTGACCGGGTTCCGCACGGAGAACCTCGACACCCAACCAGGTGCTGAAGGCGTCGTGGCGCATCATTTGGGCTACAATTTCGGCGGCGGTCATTCCTTGCCGGTTGTTCCGGGTTGTTCGACAACCTCCTCGAAGCAGCCGATTAAAATGTCAATAACGAGCATCAAATTGTGCTGCTCTGCAGAGCCCTTGGGCAGCCCAGAGCGGAGTTCTTGGTGCAAAAAGTTGCGCACCTCGGCGTGCACAAAGGGAGATCGAGCCACCTTCTCGATGAGTTCAAGGTCTAGTACCTCCTCTTCGGATTCAAGCGCTTCAAATGCTTCTACGACTTCGGTGGTTACGTCCGCAATGACTAGGTCAGAAATGGTGTCTATGGCGAGCCCCATGCCGCGGAATCCTTCGCGAAGCACCATGGAGCTGCGCACCAGCTGCTCGTGCACGTCGTCTTCGAATTCTTCGCTAAGGCGCATGAGCCATGAGAAGAGCATGGGTTGCTCGTCTAAAAAGACTCCGAGGTTTTGGCCGTATTCTTCGTCGGTCCAGCTGCGCACGCGGTCCACCGCAGACATTAGGTAGTTCATTGGGCAGAAATTTGGTCGTGAATCCAAGGACAAACGCGGTAGCGGGTGTCGCCGGTGCGGCGGTGAAGGGCTTCAATTTGGTCGCGGACCTTGGTCCATCCCCATTCGCGGCCCCAGGCAATCAGGCCCTTGGGGTAGTTGACGCCTTTGAGCATGGCGGTTTCGACGTCCGACTCGTTGCCGATTCCGCGGTAGACGGCGTCGGCGGCCTCGTTAATAAGCATCGCCACCACACGGTCGACAATGGCGCGGCCAAGGACCTCGTCGCGCTTAGGCTCAGGGAGCATGGCGCCGTTGCGGTAGTCGTAGAATCCGCGGCCAGACTTGCGGCCCAGCCACCCTGCGTCAAGCAGTCGCTTTTGGCTCAAGCTCGGGCGAAAGCGTGGGTCGTAGTAGAACTGCTTCCAAACCGTTTCGGTGACGACGTAGTTTACGTCGTGCCCGATGAGGTCCATGAGGGCAAAGGGCCCCATTCGGAATCCGCCCAATTCAGTGAGCGCCCAGTCAATGGTTGCCATGTCGGCCATTTGCTCTTCGAGCAGGTGCAGCGCTTCGCCATAGAACGGCCGCGCGATGCGGTTCACCAAGAAGCCGGGGCTGTCTTTGGCTACTACGCCCACTTTGCCCCATGCGGCGACCGCGGCCACGCAGGCCTCAACGACCGCCGGGTCGGTTGCGATTCCAGGCACAATCTCAACCAGCGGCATTAGTGGAGCCGGGTTAAAAAAGTGCAGCCCTACCAAGCGCTCGGCGCGTTTCACTCCGGCGGCAATCGACGAAACGCTGAGCGACGAGGTATTGGTCGCCAAAATGCAGTCTTCGCGCACTACGTCATCAAGCGTGGTAAACACCGACCGCTTGGCGTCGAGGTTTTCGTAGATGGCCTCTATGACAAGGCTGACCTCTGCGGCTTCGCGCAGCACGTAGGCGGCGCTCAGTTGCT
>DBBY01000024.1:3358-8383 GCA_002292855.1 Flavobacteriales bacterium UBA972
ACGCCGCGCACGCGGGCAATCCCGTTCTCGAGGGACGCGTCTTGGGTGTCGTACAAAAGGACTTCCCAGCCGGCCTCGACGAGGACTTGGGCAATGCCGCAGCCCATGGCGCCCGCGCCGACCACCATGGCTTTTTGGTTGAATAGCAGGCTTGTCATTGTCCTTTAAAGTTAGGGGGCCGCTTCTCAAGAAATGCCGCAACGCCCTCAGCGAAGTCGGCGGTGGCGCCCGCGCGGTTTTGTAGGGCGCGTTCAAGCTCCAGCTGTTCGGCAAATCCGTGGAACACGGTGGCGTTAAGGGCCTCTTTGGTAAGTGCGAGTGCTTCGGTGGGCATGGCGGCGAGCTTTTGGGCTACAGCCATGGCTTCGTCAGCCAAGGCTTCGTCAGCCACGACGCGGTAAATGAGCCCGTGGCGTTCCGCTTCTTCAGCCGAAACACTGTCGGCAAGCATCATCCACGCGCTGGCTTTGGCGAATCCGGCGAGGCGCGGAAGGGTTAAGGTTCCGCCCGTGTCGGGAATCAGGCCAATCCTGCTGAAGGCCTGAATGAACTTGGCGGATTGCGCGGCCAAGACGACATCGCCCGCAAGCGCGAGGTTTGCGCCGGCCCCTGCGGCGACACCATTAACGGCAACCACGACGGGCATGCGAATCGAGCGAATTTGAAGCACGAGTGGATTGTAGTGCTCGCTGAGAATGCGGTCAAGTCCAGGGCCCTGAGGATCAATGGCTTCAGAGAGGTCCTGCCCGCTGCAAAAGGCCCTGCCCTCGCCCGTGAGGAGCACGGCGCGCACTTCGGGGTTGCGGTCGGCTTCAGCGAGTGCCTGCTGCAGCTCGAGTGCCATTCCGCGGTGAAAGGCATTAAACACCTCGGGTCGGTTCAGCGCGATGCGAAGCACGGAACCGTGTGCGTCATGGGTTAAAAACTTATACATACTTCAGAATGGGGGCTAAGTCTTCGCGAAGTTCGGGTTTTAGGCGGTAGCGGCGAATGCGGCGATCTTCGGGGTCGGTGACCCGCTCTACAAACGAAGGTACGCCCAAGAAACGCATGCCTTTTTCTTCGATTTCGGTTAAAATGGTGCTGCGAATCTTGCGCTGGTTGTCCCAAGCCTTGTCGTGAATTCCTAAGATTTGATTGAGCTCGTCGGAGGTTACCAGGCCATCTGCCGGCTGGACCAAAAGGTACTTAAGGGCAATTTTGGCCAAGGGGCTTAGGCCTTTGGCATAGTCCAGCTCCCGCTTGGGTATGGACTGCCGGTATCGGATCAATAGATAGACCAAAACGCCAACCAGCAGAAGCAATGCGGCAATAGCCTTCCAATACGACCGCACGTTGGATAACCAAATTACTTCGTAGATGGCCCCAATTTTAACCGCCTTAGCGCTGCCTACAAAGGCGGACCAGGGTTCAAAACGAGTGCTGTAGCTGCTGTTGCTCAGGGTGCTGGCCGAGGTTATAGAGTAGACTCCCTGCGGACTAAGGAGTAGCCCGTGTAAGCCATTGAACCCAATTTGTGCCGTGCTTTTTAATTTGGTTCGGTACAGGCTGTTTGTTAGGAGGTCACAGAGGTATAGGGATTCATCGTAAACGGCTAGGTTCCATTGGTTGTAGTGCGCAAAGGCGTTAAGCTCACGGACGTCGGGGCCTTGCAGGTTTTGGGCAGCCGCCCCAAGCAGCTCATAGCGTCCCTTGATAAGGTCAATTTTATAGGCCTCGTGAATAGGTTTTATGGTCACAGGGCTTGTGTTCCGGTGCATCATGGCCACGAAGGGCTTGCTGTCTTTAGCCATTCCTGGCGTGGCGCTAAAAAGTCCGCCGGAGAAGCCCCCATCGATGCTGGGAGCCATGGGCATGCGCTCCCATTCGCGCAATTCCCGATCATAATAAAGAGCAAGGTCGTGGACCTGCCAAAACCCAGTGCCACCAATTCGCCAAATTCGCTGGCCGTCGAAGTAGCGAAGGGCGCTGATGTTATAGCCTGAGTAAAAGGTTTGGTCCAGGCGCTGAAGGCGACCGGCACGGGTAAAGGCATAGACGAGACCAGACCCATTAAAGGTTATTAGCGTAGTATCGGGACTCTGGTTGACTGACGGCCCGCGGTGCATGAGGCTTCTCATGGGTTCGGGCAGGGGCTCAAAGGTGTCAGCAATGGCCCATCCCGTCGAGGTGAGGCGTGAAATCAAGCCAAGCTTGAAGTCTACCTGCAGGATGCTCTTTTGGTGCACCAAGAAGGCAACGCCGTCAATTGGGCTGTCATTTTGTATGCTCTGCCCCGATAATCGGCTGCAAAACAATAGAATAAGAAGTGCGGCGATCTGCTTGTTCATTGCGTGAAAATACGTGAAACAATTAAGCTCTCACGCTTTATCACAAATGTTTTGGTCGGAGTACGCATACTGCTGCACTTTTGCTCCGAAGAAAAAAATAGGCTTCACCCCAAACCCAAGAAAAACCCCGAGTCTTAGTGGCTTGGGGTTTCTCGTTTTAAATGCATTTAAAGGCTTCAAAGGGCTCTTGGCAGTCCAAGCATCGATGCAAGCTCTTGCAGGCGGTGGAACCAAAGGCAGCAATGCGCTCCGTATGGGAACTTTTGCATCGCGGGCAGTTCAAGGGAGTGCTGATGCCCAGAAGGGATCGCTTGTCGCTGCTTCGTTTGGGCGGAGGGGCAATGCCGTAGGACTCTAGTTTGCGAAGGCCTTCTTCGCTGATCCAGTCCGAAGTCCATGGAGGGTCAAGAACGGTTTTGATGCGCACATTTCCCTTGCCAACAAGTTCTTCGAGGGCCTCGCGCACGTCGCGCTCGATGACTTCGGTAGCGGGGCAGCCTGTGTAGGTTGGGCTGAGGTCGACTTCGCACCCATCCGGCATAATGCGCAGTCCGCGGATTATGCCCAGATCTAGCACCGACAAGGCTGGAACTTCGGGGTCGGGTACGAGGTGTAGGCGCTTTCTAAGGTCGTCTGCGCTTACCACTGGGCGTCGGGGTATGCTCTCGGCAGGCTCTGCATCTCGGCGAGCAGGAATCCGAGGGATTCACTGTGAACTCCCGATTTACCGCGCAGCAGCTTCTGGGGCATATCGGGCAGGCTGAGTTGGGCCTTGGCAAGCACTTCGCGGATCAGTTCAAGCCAGGGTTCGCGAAGGGTCCGCACGTCAGGGCCAAGGCCTCGTTCTGCGGCAATACGGTCTACCTCTGCAGGCTGAAAGAGCTCGTCGGTAAAGGGCCAAATACGCTTTAAGGCAGCGTTTATGCGGCTATGGCTCTCGTCGGTGCCGTCGCCCATGCGCACCACCCATTCGGAGCTGTGCTGTGCGCGGTAGGTGGTTTCTTTAAGGGCCTTTCTTGCAATGGCGGCCAGGTCTGCGTCGGGGGATTGCTCGATGGCCTCGAGCTGGAGCAGGTGAAAGGCGTCAAATAGAAACTGCCGCGCCATGGTATCGGCAAAGTCGCCGTTGGGCTGCTCCACCAGCACGTGGTTTTTGAAGTCGCGCTCGCCGCGCCAGTAGGCCAGGCGGTCTTCGGTCGTACCGCCTCCAATGCGCTTGGCGGCCAGTTGGTAGTACTGCCTCGCAAGACCCACTAGGTCAAGGGCTAGGTTGCTCAGGGCAATGTCTTCTTCGAGGATGGGGCCGTGACCGCACCACTCGCTAAGACGATGACCAAGAACTAATGCGTCGTCGCCCAGGTGAAGCAGATACTGCTCCGAGGGATCACATGTGTCCCACTTCATCGGGAATCTCGTAGAAGGTGGGGTGGCGGTAAACCTTGTCGTCAGAGGGGGCAAAAAGCACCTCTTTGGCGTCGGGCGCTGAAGCCACAATGTTGCTCGATAACACTACCCAAATGCTTGTTCCTTCGCTGCGCCGGGTGTAGACGTCGCGTGCGTTTTTAAGCGCCATTTCGGCGTCGGGTGCGTGAAGGCTACCGGAGTGCTTGTGGGATAGACCGTTCTTAGAACGCACAAAGACTTCCCAGAGGGGCCACTGATCTGGCGCGCTCACGCTGCTTGGGGTTTTGTCGCGGCAGCGGAACTGCGGCGGGCAGCTTGCTTGGCAGCATAGGCCGAGGCGGCCTCGCGCACCCATGCGCCTTCGGCGTGGGCCTTTCGGCGAGCCTCAATGCGCTCGCTGTTGCACGGGCCGTTGCCGGCCACCACCGCAAAAAACTCATTCCAATCAATCGACCCAAAATCATGCTGGCCCAAAGCCTCATTCCACCGCAAATCGGCATCGGGAATCGAAAGCCCAAGAAACTTCGCCTGCGGAACCGTCTTATCCACAAACTCCTGGCGCAACTCGTCGTTCGACTTTCGCTTAATCCGCCAGGCCATGCTCTGTGCCGAATTGGGACTGTTGTCGTCGCTCGGCCCAAACATCATCAACGAAGGCCACCACCAGCGATTCAGCGCATCCTGCGCCATGTCCTTCTGCTCCTGAGTCCCCTTGGCCAAATGCAGCATAATCTCATAACCCTGGCGCTGGTGAAAACTCTCCTCCTTGCAAATCCGCACCATAGCCCGGCTGTAGGGCCCATAAGAAGCACGGCAAAGCATAACCTGATTCTGAATAGCCGCACCGTCCACCAGCCAACCAATGGCGCCCATGTCGGCCCAACTCAGCGTCGGATAATTAAAAATACTCGAATACTTCGCCTTGCCCGAGTGCAAGTCGGCAATCATTTCGTCCCGGGAGGTTCCGAGGGTTTCTGCCGCAGAATACAGATATAGACCATGGCCGGCCTCGTCCTGCACCTTGGCCAGCAAAATCAACTTCGAGCGCAGCGAAGGAGCTCGGGTAATCCAATTCGCCTCGGGAAGCATACCAACAATCTCAGAGTGAGCATGTTGACTAATCTGACGAACCAAGGTTTTGCGATAGCCTTCGGGCATCCAATCCTTGGGCTCGACCTTGTTTTCGGCGGTGACGTAGTCGAGGAAGCGAGCTTCCATGTCAATAGTTGGGGCCATGGTTTTGAATTTTATGGTAAATTCTTCTGCAAATTACTGCGATTAGAACAAAATG
>DBBY01000024.1:8563-9579 GCA_002292855.1 Flavobacteriales bacterium UBA972
CCCGAGGCCATCGACGCCGTAGTGCTGACCTTCAACCAGCCGGACTCCGACGCCTTTCGCTACCTCCCCGGCCAGTACCTCACCCTGCGCGCAACCATAGACGGGGCCGACGTTCGCCGCTCCTACTCGCTCTGCTCCAGTCCACTGTCTGGCGAGCTGAGCGTGGCCATCAAGCAGGTCGAGGGCGGAATCTTTTCCACCTGGGCCAACCGCCACCTCAAGGCGGGCGACCAGCTCGACGTAATGAATCCCATGGGCAACTTTGTGCTCGAGACCGACCCCTCCAAGCGCAGGCGCTACGTGGGCTTTGCTGCAGGATCCGGAATCACGCCGGTGCTCTCCATTATTAAAACGGCCCTTCAGCGCGAACCAGAATCGGAATTCCTTCTGTTTTATGGCAACCGCAAAACGGCCAGCATCCTATTTAAAAACGACCTTGAAGACCTTAAAGACCGCTTCATGGGACGCTTCGAGGTGCACCACGTGCTGAGCCGCGAAGACCAGGGCAGCGACGCTCTTTTTGGCCGACTCGACGCAGACCGCATTCGCTATTTTATGGAGCACATTCCGACGGTTGCCTCGGCGGACTCCTACTTTTTATGCGGTCCGGAACCCATGATTCACGCCGCAAGCGACGTGCTTAAGGCCGCGGGCGTTCCTCAAGACCGCATTCATTTTGAACTCTTTACTTCGTCGGTACCGACAGCCGAGGCTCCAAAGTCCGCCGCTAAAAAAGCCAGTGGCGATGCCAGCGTAACGGTCATTCTCGACGGAGAAGAGACGCACTTTACCCAGTCAGCCAAAGAATTTTTGCTCGACGCCGCCCTCGACGCGGGGGCTGACGTGCCCTATGCCTGCAAGGGAGCGGTCTGCTGCACCTGCCGCGCCAAGGTGATCGAAGGCACGATGGAGATGGCCATGAACTACTCCTTGACCGACGACGAGGTTGCTGAGGGCTATGTGCTCACCTGTCAGGCCATGCCGCGCAGCGAGCGACTGGTGGTCAGCTACGACGC
>DBBY01000024.1:9673-15436 GCA_002292855.1 Flavobacteriales bacterium UBA972
TCGCCCTCGGGCACAAAGGCAAAGTCCGCATAAAAGCCTTCGAGGTAGCATTGTGCGCTAATTACCAATTCTTTACCTGGGTAAAGGCGTTCTGCTTCGAGCAGTGCGCGCCTCATTAGTTCGCGGCCGAGACCGGTTCCGCGCACCGACGACGAAGTGGCCACCCGGCCAATGCTGGGTTCTGGGTAGGAGGTTCCTGGCGGAACCACTCGCGCGACCGCAGCGACCTGCCCTTGGGAGTCCTCGGCCCAAAGGTGATGGCAACCCCGGTCTTTGGCGTCGGGGTCGACGTAGGCGCAGTTTTGTTCCAGCACAAATACCTCGGCCCGCAGGCTAAGAATGCGATGGAGCTGGTCGGCCGACAGCGACAAAAAAGGAGCAAAATGCCAAGAATAAGGTACTGCCATAGCGATCCGAAGGTCGTACTTTTAGGGGAATAATTCCAAGCCCATGATGCTCCAGTTGATCCAAAACTTTCCTAAGCATATTGCTGATTCTCTGATTATTGCCGAAGGTGTCGGCAAGGTTTGGTCGCCTTTGGCGCGGCCCGTACACCAGGTGGTAGTCACCGGCCTCGGCGGCAGCGGAATCGGCGGGACCATTGCAGCAGACCTCTGCTCGGCCTCGGCTCGAGTTCCTGTGCTGGTGAATAAGGGCTATTCCTTGCCCCATTGGATTGGCCCTAATACGCTGGTTGTGGCGTGCAGCTACAGCGGCAATACCGAAGAAACGCTTAATGCCCTTGACCAGGCCATGGCGGCCGGTTGCATGGTGACGGCCATTACCAGTGGCGGAGCACTCAAGCAGCGCGCCGAGAAACTGGGTTGGAATCACAGTGTGGTACCGGGCGGAAGCCCTCCGCGCTCGATGTTTGGTTATGCCCTCATTCAAATTTTGGCCCATCTTGACCTGGCGGGTGTTGGCACCCCAGCCAACTGGAAGGCTCATGCGGCTCAAGCAGTCCTTAGCCTGGAGGCCCGCCGCGGCGAGCACTTGGCCCAGGCCGAGTTGGTTTCAGACGCCTTAGGGGGCAAGACTGTGGCGGTTTATGCGGCCTCGGGAATGGCTGGCGTTGCTGCGCGTTGGCGCCAGCAGCTCAACGAGAACAGCAAAATGCCCGCTTGGGATGCGGAGGTCCCCGAGATGAACCACAACGAAATGGTGGGCTGGGCAGGCGGCGGTGCGCAGTTTTGCGCGGTTTTTCTGCATTCGACTGCAGACGCTCCGCGCAACCGCATGCGAATGGAGCTCAATGCTCCCGCCATCCGCGCACGAGGCAACAGCGTTATAGAGCTGCATGCTCATGGGGATTCTGCCCTGGAGCAGGTTTTGGATTTGGTGGCCCTGGGCGACTGGGTGAGCTACGTCCTGGGACTTCGCAACGGCGTAGATATTATGGACATCAAGGTCATTGACGACCTGAAGGAGGCCCTGTCTAAGGCATGAGCCGCCGCAGCGTCCGCTTTGCCGACCTCGGAACCTGGTCCTACCAGCGGGCCTGGGACTTTCAAGAAGCCCTCTTTACCGAGGTCGTGGAGCAAAAGTCCGCAAACCGCAAGCTGCCCGAAGCGGAGCGGATCGCAACGCGCGACACCCTTCTTTTTGTGGAGCATCCGCACGTGTACACCATGGGCAAGAGCGGCGATTTGGGCAATCTTTTGGCCGACGACGAGCGCTTAAAAGCCATCAATGCGGAGTTTTTTCGCACCAATCGAGGGGGTGATATTACCTACCATGGGCCGGGTCAGCTGGTCGGCTACCCGATTTTAGACCTCGACGAGTACTTCACCGACATTCACCGCTACCTGCGCACCCTAGAAGAGGTCATCATTGCAACCCTTGCGGATTATGGAATTCACGGCGACCGAAGTCCGGGCGAGACGGGCGTTTGGCTTGATGTCGGAAGCCCCTTTGCCCGCAAAATCTGCGCGATGGGCGTGCGCGCCTCAAGGTGGGTAACCATGCACGGCTGGGCCTTTAACCTCAACACCGACCTGCGTTATTTTGAGTACATAATTCCTTGCGGAATCAAGGATAAGGCCGTCACTTCGCTTCAGCGCGAGCTGGCGCGGCGCGTGGATGAGGCGGAGGTTAAAGCGCTAGTTGCCGGTCATTTTGCCCGACTTTTTGAGGTGGACCTCGCCGATACGGCTGTCGATCGTTTGCTCGGCGCGTAGTTACTCCTAACTTGCAGGCCATGAAACGCATTATTTCGCTGGTTTTTGCCATTGCCCTGCTCGCAGCCTTGGTCTATTCCTCCTGGTACAGCTACCTCATCAAGGGGGTTTATGCCACCTATTGGCAGGGTCGAACCACCTCGGATCCCTTTGACGCGGCCTATTTTGATACCAAGCCTGTTGCGGCCTCGACGAGTCCCCAGCCCTGGCCCCTTGCCTTAACCGCGGCCATGGCTCCCAGTGCAGCAACCCAGCAGTTGCTCGACGCAAGCCAAACCGGTGCCCTGCTCGTTTTTGACCGCGACAGCCTTCGCCATGAGGCCTATTATGCGGACTTTAACCGAGAATCGCGCGCCAATTCGTTTTCGATGGCAAAGTCCATGGTTACTATGATGGTGCAGATCGCCGTGCAAGAAGGCAAGATTCCAAGCTGGGAGGCCAAGGCCAAAGACTACATTCCTGAGCTCCACGGGCCCGGGGCAGAGCGATTGACCCTGCGCGATTTAAGTTCCATGCATGCCGACCTCGATTGGACAGAGAACTACTACGACCCCTTTGGAGAGACGGCCAAGCTCTACTACGGCGACGACCAGCTGGGCCTGATTTTGGAGCGAGAGGTTGGCGATTCGGTAGGGCTTAGGTACGAGTACCAGTCGGCCACGACTACGCTTTTAAGCGTTTGCCTGGAGCGCGCAGTGGGAGAGCCCCTCCAGGACTATGCCTCTCGCATGCTTTGGGGGCCCTTGGGCGCGGAATCCGACGCGAGCTGGCACGTGGACGGTCAAGGCGAGGCCTTGGCTTTTTGCTGCTTTAATGCCACCGCCAGAGACTATGGCCGCCTGGGTCAGCTGCTGGTGCAGCATGGCAGGTGGAACGGCCTGCCCTTGCTCGACAGCACCTGGATTTCGCTTGCTTCTTCGCCGCGCACGGCCTCGTTTTATGGCCAGAGTTTTTGGCTTGGCTCAGCCCCTGACCCCAGCGGCTTGGGGCCCGCCCGCACCTACCTCTCGATGCGGGGCCACCTTGGGCAATGGATCATAGCCTTTCCCGAGACCCGGCGCGTCGTAATGCGCCTTGGTCGTAAAGAGGGCGAGCGCATCAAGGGCTCTTCGGAGTCCCTGACCTTCAGGGCCCTTGCCCATGAGTACGCCTGGAAATGAACACGTTTAGGGGAGTTAATCTTCGGGTTCAAAGCGGAAGCAAAATCCTCCTTCAGGGCCTAGACCTCGACCTGAACGCGGGCGAGTGCCTCGCCCTGGTCGGCGAGTCGGGCTCGGGCAAGTCCCTCACAGCCCTGGCCCTAATGGGCTTGCTGCCCCCCGGCTTAGAGGCCGTCTGGCAAGAATGCAGCGACAATTTAAGCGCCAAAGCCATGGTTTTTCAGGAGCCCATGTCGGCCCTTAATCCAACGATGCGCGTGGGCCGCCAGGTTGCCGAAGCGGCGGAGTCGGCCTTGGGCCTGAGCAGGTCGGCGGCGCGGGACCGCGCCTTGGCGGAGCTTCGCGGGGTGCAGCTGCCCGACCCCGAAGAGGTTATGCGCAAGTACCCGCACGAGCTTTCGGGCGGCCAGCGCCAGCGCGTAATGATTGCCATGGCTATTGCCATGGATCCGCAGCTTCTCATATGCGACGAACCCACCACGGCCCTTGACCACCACGTGGCTTTTGAGATTTTGGGCCTGCTCCGAGCGCTGCAGCGCGAACGCGGCATGGCCATGCTCTTCATTAGCCATGACTGGGATGCCGTGGCAGAGGTAGCCGACCGGGTGGTGGTGCTGCGCCAGGGCGAGGTGGTGGAATCGGGCTCCCTCGAGGCCCTGCTCAACCGCCCCCAGCAGCCTTACACGCGCGGACTTTTGGCCTCGCGCCCCCCCGAGCAGGGCAAACCCTTGCGCCTCCCGACCGTGCAAGATTTTCTGGAGGGGCGTATGCCCGAGACCGCCCAGCGCCCGGCGTACCCGGGCGGAGCCGTCATTCTCAAGCTGCGATCGCTGAACAAGTCATACCGGGGCAAGGCGGTTTTAAGCGACTTCGACCTGGAGCTTCGGGAAGGCGAAACCCTCGGCCTGGTAGGAGCTTCGGGCTCGGGTAAGTCGACTATAGCCCGCTGCCTTGTGGGCCTGGAGCAACCCGACGGGGGCGAAATCACCTACCGCGGAACGCGCATTGACCGCCTAAGCACCAAAGAGCGCCGCCAGTATGCGCGCGAAATCCAGTACATTTTTCAGGATCCGTTTTCAAGCCTGCCGCCCCGCATGAGGGTTGGCGAACTGCTCGAGGAACCCCTCACGGTTCACGGACTTTACAAAAATTCCGCCCAGCGCAAGGACCGAGTTACAGAGCTGCTGCAGTCAGTGGGCCTAGCCGCGGTGGATGCGCTAAAGTACCCGCACGAGTTTTCTGGAGGCCAGCGGCAGCGAATTGGCATTGCCCGAGCCCTCACCCTGGAACCCAAGCTCCTCATTTGCGACGAGTCGGTTTCGGCCCTCGACGTGAGCGTGCAGGCTCAGGTTTTGAACCTGCTCAACGACCTCAAGGACCAGTTTGGCTTCAGCTATTTGTTCATTAGCCACGACGCGCGGGTTGTGCGCTACATGAGTGACCGAACGGTTGAGCTAGCAACGAGCAACTAGCAGCTGGCAGCTAGCGACTCGCTGCTAGCAACTGGCAAGCAACTAGCAACTAGTTAGAGCCGCATTTCGGGAACCTCGCCTTCAATGATGAGGCGGCCAGCGGTCTTGGCAATGATTTCGTCGACGCTGACGCCGGGTGCTCGCTCGCGCAGAATGAACCCGCGCTCGGGGTCAATATCGAGTACGGCGAGGTCGGTGACGACTTTTTTGACGCATCCGACTCCGGTGAGGGGCAGGGTGCAGGCGCTCAAGAGCTTGGATTCGCCCTCGCGGTTGCTGTGCTGCATGGCGACGATGATGCGCTCGGCGCTGGCGACGAGGTCCATGGCTCCGCCCATGCCTTTGACCATTCGGCCCGGAATCTTCCAGTTGGCGATGTCGCCGCGGTCGGAGACTTCCATGGCCCCAAGGACCGTGAGCTGCACCTTGCGGGCGCGGATCATGCCAAAGGAGGTGGCGCTGTCAAACAAGGAGGCCCCGGGAAGCGCGGTGATCGTTTGCTTGCCGGCGTTGATGAGGTCGGCGTCTTCTTCGCCCTCGAACGGGAAGGGGCCCATGCCGAGGATTCCGTTTTCGGACTGGAATTCGACGTCGATTCCCTCGGGAATGTAGTTGGCGACCAGGGTCGGGATACCGATGCCCAAATTCACGTACCAGCCGTTGCGCAGCTCCTGGGCGATGCGGCGCGCAATTCCGTTTTTGTCAAGTGCCATGGCTTAGTTCGTGGGGTTTTTAGGGCGGACGGTGCGCTGCTCAATGCGCTTCTCGTAGTGGGCGCCTTGCACGATGCGGTGCACAAAAATTCCCGGAACGTGGATGGCGTTGGGGTCGAGGGTTCCGGCGGGAACGAGCTCTTCGACTTCGGCGACCGTGATGCGCCCGGCCATGGCCATCATGGGGTTGAAGTTGCGCGCGGTACCCTTAAAAATTAGGTTGCCGGCCTCGTCGCCCTTC
>DBBY01000024.1:15464-16146 GCA_002292855.1 Flavobacteriales bacterium UBA972
GGCCTTGACCAGCGCGAAGTCGGCATCAAATGCGTGCTCGAGCAGGTGGGGTTTGCCGCCAAACATGCGGATTTCTTTGCCTTCGGCGACCTCGGTACCCACTCCGGCAGGGGTAAAAAAGGCCGGAATTCCCGCGCCTGCGGCCCGGCAGCGCTCTGCGAGGGTTCCCTGCGGAATCAGCTCGACCTCGAGCTCGCCCGAGAGCATCTGGCGCTCGAACTCATCGTTCTCGCCCACATAGGAGCTAATCATTTTGCGAATTTGCCGCGACTCCAAGAGAAGTCCGAGGCCAAAACCGTCGACGCCGGCGTTGTTGGCGATGCAGGTAAGGTTGCGGCTCCCGCGCAGCTTGAGGGCCGCAATGAGGTTCTCAGGGATGCCGCATAGGCCAAAACCACCGACCATAAGCGTCATGCCGTCTGTGAGTCCGTCAAGGGCTAGGTCGGCGTTGGCTACTACTTTGCGAATCATGGTTTAAAGGTAACGAGCTACGGGCAACTAGGGGTCAGGAACCAGGAACAGGCCCAGCCTAGTCGAATTCGGAGCTCTCTTCGCGCGCCTCCGCCTGGTCGCTTTGCAGGCTGCCGCAGTCGAGTGCAATGGTCATGGGCAGAAGGGGCCGATCGAAGGCATCGCGGCGAATCCCAATTTTAGGATCGGCATAAAGGCGGCGCATGAAGAG
>DBBY01000024.1:16215-27177 GCA_002292855.1 Flavobacteriales bacterium UBA972
TGGCAGCCCGTCCAGACTCCGGTGACCAGGTTGGGAACCATTCCGATAAACCATCCGTCGGAGTTGTTTTGGGTGGTGCCCGTCTTGCCCGCAATCGGCATGTCAAAAGAGTAGGGAAAGCCCGTAGCCACTCCGTCGGGGTAGCCGCCGCCGCCGTAGCGCAGGCGAGCACCGGTTCCAAACTGGGTAACGCCCTGAAGCAAACTGGTCATGGTGTAGGCAACTTCGGGGCTGAAGACCTCGCGCGTGGTAGGCCCAAATTCGTCGAGTACTACGCCGTTGGCGTCTTCGATGCGGAGCATGACAATGGGCTCGGTGTACAGCCCCTGGTTGCCAAAGGCGGTATAGGCGCCCACAAGCTCAAAGACGCTCATGTCGACGGTGCCCAGCGCGATGGACGGAACCACCGGAATGTCAGAGCGCACCCCCAGGTTTTGCGCCAGCTGGGCAATTGGGGCCGGACCAACCTGCTTCATGAGGTAGGCGGTAATAGTATTGACCGAGCCGGCCAAGGCCTGCTTGAGGGTAAGCACTCCGCCGTACTTGTTGTCGGAATTGCTGGGGCACCATGATTCGGCAAGTCCGTACTGGCCCGCCTCGATGCAGGTTTGAATGTTGGGAACCTGCATGCAGGGCGAGTACTTTTTGTCTGCAATGGCCGCCGCATAGACAAAGGGTTTAAACGTGGAACCCACTTGGCGACGCCCTTGGCGAACGGCATCGTACTTAAAGTGCTTAAAATCTACGCCCCCTACCCAGGCCTTGATGAATCCGGTTTGGGGCTCCACGCTGAGGAGTCCGACTTGATAAATCGACTTCATGTACTTAATGGAGTCCCAGGGGCTCATGAGGGTATCGCGGTCGCCGCCCCAGGCAAAAACCTTCATATCAAGGGGCTTTTTAAATTCTGCAAGGGCGGCCGCTTCACCCATCCCTGCGTCGCGCAGCGACTGCCAGCGAGGAGTTTGCTTCATTGCCTTGGCAATGATTTGGTTGGCACCTGCCACGGAATTGCCTTGGTCAAAATAAAAGGGACCTGCAGCACGGCCCTTGATTTGCCTAAAGAAGGCCTTTTGCAGCTGGGTCATGTGCTGCTCTACGGCCTCTTCTGCAGCGCGCTGCACTCGGCTGTCTATGGTCGTGTAGATTTTGAGACCGTCGGTGTAGAGGTTGTATTCGCTGCCGTCGGGCTTGCGGTGGGTCGTAACCCACTCCTTCATGTACTGGCGAATGTGTTCGCGCAGGTAGGGAGCCAGACCCTTGTCGTGCCCCCCGGGGGTAAAGTCGATTTTTACCGGCAGGGCCTTAAGGGAGTCGGCCTCTTCTTCGGTAATGAAGTTGCTGTTCTCCATTTGGCTAAGCACGGTATTTCGACGGTTCAGCGCAGACTCCTCACGGCCCTCGCGGGCAGGGTTGTAGAGCCACGGGTTTTTGCACATTCCCACGAGTAAGGCAGACTCTTCGGCATGGAGTTCCGCAGGCATCTTGCCGAAGTAAACGTTAGAAGCGTTATAAATGCCTACCCCTTGGTACAAAAAGTCAAACTGGTTGAAGTACATCGCTATAATCTCCTCCTTGGAGTACCGCGACTCGAGCTGCATCGAAATAATCCACTCCTTGGGCTTTTGAAACAAGCGTTTAAAGCCCCGAGCGGGCTCGTGAAACATTTGCTTCGCAAGCTGCTGCGTAATGGTGGATCCGCCCCCGTCGCGCCCAAGCTTGACCACGGCGCGTGCCAGGGCGCGAAAGTCGATTCCGCCGTGCTTTAAAAATCGCTCGTCTTCGGTGGCTATAAGTGCCTGAACGAGGTGCTCCGGAAGCTCGCCGTAGTCAGAATGCACGCGGTTTTCGGTAAAAAAAGTACCGAGCTGACGCCCGTCTGAAGTAATAATCTGGGTGGCGAGGTAGCTCTTAGGATTGGCGATTTCTTCGGTCGAGGGAAGGCTGCCAAACAAACCTGCCCAGGTGAGCAGAAGCAGCAGAATCAGGCTGATGGGCGCTGCTACCACCGCGTACCAAAACCAGCGAACCAGGATGCGAAAGTCGGTGTTCTCAGTTTTTGCCATCGCTGCGGTAGAGTTTAAGGGCTACGGAATGAATTCCGCGCAGGGGTTCGTCGCGCATCAAATGCTGAACTCGGAATCGATAGGTTTCGGCCTTCGGAAAGCGAAGGCCTTCTTGGCGGTAGGCCAGCGAAAGGGTCTTAAGCCCGGCGATGCCCTCGCCCAACCAGCGTCCGTCGGGGCTGGCGAGCTGAAATTCCACCGTGTCTTCATACACGGTTCCCGCGGAGTTGAGCACGTCGCGGCCGAGGTAGAGGTTGCGGTAGGGGTAGTCGCCTGCGTGGCGCAGGTCCATCTCAACGCGGTAGGTGGCGCTGGTGTCGGTGACTGGGACCTCAAAAACCAGCATGGAGTCGCGGTGCCAAGCTTCGCCGTCGATTTCGCGAACAACCATAAATTCCGGGCTTGGTCCGCATGAAGCGACTAAAATGGCAAGGGCGGCAAAGGCGCAAATACGCAGAATTAGATGCATACGTTTAATACTGCGAAGGTATGCATCTTTGTGAGGTGGGACGAGGATTCGTTAGGGCTTGGAGCTCAATAGCTGCAGCAGCATGTTCAGTGACTATGCTGGGCCAAACCCCCGTGGAATCCTGGCAGTACCACGCTCCGTTTCGCGAGTCGTTGCGGATCGCGGTTCTCGAAGATCGAGTACTCTCGCTTAGCCCCTATGGCCTGGTTAGCCTTGAGTTGGACGGTCGCGTGCTAACCGCTCAGAGCACGGTAGAAGGCTTGAGTGGGGTGGGAATGACTTCCCTGGTGGCAAGCCCCGACGGCCAGTATGCCCTGATCGGCTATCAAGACGGGCGCATTGATCGATGGACCCCCAGCGAAGTGCGCAGCATTGACGATATTCCGCGCAGCGGGCAATTCCAGGGCCGTACCACCCTGTTCGATTGGGCCTTTGCCGGGCCAGACAAGGCCTTTATTGCCGCGGATTTTGGACTCGTTGAACTGGATTTAGTGCTGAATGCAGTGCGCGGAACCTACCGCATTCGCAGCGACAGCGAGCCCATGAGGGTGAGCGCCGTAGCGGTACTTGGCGACTCTGTTTTTGCCGCTACCGAGCAGGGCTTAAAGTCGGCCTCCCTGTTGGCTCCTCTTTACCTGCCCTCGTCTTGGCAGTCGAGCGGACGCTTTGCCGACTCCGTCATCACGTCGCTTGCCGCGGTTCAGGGCAAACTTACCGCGGTTTCGGCGGGCCGGGCCTACCAGCGCGACTCGGGGCTTTGGCAGAACCTCGCCACACCCGGCGACGGCCAAGAGGTCAGGCGGGTTTGCGGCTGCGGACCGCGCACAGCAGTGATTCGAGACTTTGACATCAAACTCTTTGACAGTCAGGGACTTTTAGTAAGCGACCTCTCTGGAGGGCTCTCGGGAAACAGCCGCTTCACGCCCCGCGATCTTGCCTGCGGTTTTGTGGGCCAAGACGGCCAAGCCATGCGCTGGGTGGCCAATCCCACCCGCGGAATCACCCTTGTCGACAACCCGAACTACGCCCAGCACTTCAGCATTAACGGTCCGGCCGGCCCCCAGGCCTTCGACGTGCGCTGGGAGCCGAGCCGCGGAACCACGGTGTTAAGCGGCGCAACCGAGGGCCCTTGGACTCCGCTCTACCAAAACAACGGACTCTACCGACTGGCCAGCCCCGGCAGCCTCTGGAAGCATGCCGACGGCACTGCCTTTGCCGGGGCCAAGGACATTCTGGAGGTTTGCACGAACCCGGCGGACTCCGCTCACTGGTTTGCGGCCTCTTGGGGTGGAGGCGTTTTGGAGTTCCGCGACGGGGCCCTGTTTCGCCGCTGGACGGTTGGTAACTCCTCCCTGCGCGCAGCAAACGGAGCCGGGCCCAACGACGTGCGCTGCGGCGGCATGGTATGGGGGCAAGACGGCGCCCTTTGGGTTACCAACAGCCTGTCGGACCTGCCCCTGCATCGCTACGATCCCGGCAGCGAAACCTGGCAAGGATTCGCCATAGGCTCCCTCAATGGGCAGTCCATAAAGCAGATTCAGCAGGCAGACAACGGAGACTTTTGGATTCAAACCCGAACGGCAGGCCTGGTGGCAGTGCGCATTGCAGGCGGAATGGCCTCCTCGAGGGTCCTAACGTCGGGAGTGGGCAACGGCAGCCTCCCGAGCTCGAGCATCGGAGCCTTTGACCTGGCCCCCGACGGCAAGCTTTGGGTCGGAACCGCCAATGGACTCGGCCTGCTCTACAATCCCAAAAACGCCTTCACCGGCGGCCCCTTTGAGGCCCAGCAGCTCCTTGTGGAGGTCGACGGCCGCGTTCAAGCCGTTTTGGCCGGGCAAACCATTACCGCCATCGCAACCGACGGAGGCAACCGCAAATGGATTGGCACTGCAAGCGCGGGGCTCTTTTTGCTCTCGCCCGACGGACTTCTGGAGCTGGCGCACTACCGAAGCGACAACAGCCCCCTGCCTAGCAACCGAATCAACGGCATCGCCCTCGACACCGACTTGGGCTACGCCTACATTGCCACCGACGAAGGACTTTTTGCCCTGAGGAACGCCTCCACGGCTCCGGCCGATCGGCTTAACGATGCGCTGCTCTTCCCCAACCCCTACCGCCCCGAGTTTCGCGGCCCATGGACCATAAACGGCCTGGCAGACAACTGCTACGTCAAGGTGACGACCACCGACGGGCGCCGGGTTTCAGAGGGCTTTGCTTCGGGAGGCCAGTTCGTTTGGGATACCCTCGACCCCGAAGGCAGCCCGGTTGCCAGCGGACTCTACCAGTTTTGGATCAACGACCCCCTGGGCGCCCAAGTGCGCGTGCTGCAGGGACTGCTGGTTCGGCCCTAAATGGAACTTCAGGCACAGCCCGCCCTGGTCCTGGGTCGCACCCGTCAAGGCGATCGCGCACTGGTGATTCGGCTCTGGCTGCGCGAGACCGGGCCTTGGTCGGCCTACATTCCCAACGCGCGCTCTTCGTCGGGCGGATTCTGGCCCGCCATGGCCCAGCCCCTTACGGCGCTGGAGGTCGTTCCGGCCCGTGGCCGCGGTAGCCTTGGCCGCCTCAAAGAAGCACGACTCAACCCCGTTTGGCGCCGTCTCCACGACGAGCCTCTAACTCAAATGCTGGTAATGTATGCGGCCGAAGTTTTGGGCCGCGTGCTGCACGAAGGCAGCTCGAGCCCTGCCTTTTTTGATGAGGTCCTAGCCCAACTCACCGAATGGGACCAGCCACAAACGCCCCTGAGCCACGCTGCCCTAGACTGGACCCTGCTCTTGTGCCGCCATCTAGGCTTTGAACTGGAGGCGCCCGAGTATAGGGGCTGGTTGTTTTTTCCGGCCGAAGGAGCCTGGGCACCCCTGGGCAGCCATGCTTCGCGAGCCCTGACCCCTGAGGTTTCGGAGTCGCTGGCGGCCGCCCTTCACGGCGAGCCTCTGGGCAGGGAGCGACGAAACGAGGCCCTGGATGCCCTGCTCGCCTACCTTGAGGCCCAGCACAGCGGCTGGGGCCAGCTCAAGTCGGTAGAAGTACTGCGCAGCCTATAGCCTACTTCGGGGAGGATGCTCCCCAGCGCAGGGATGCGGCTATTTCGTCGAGCTCCATCAAGAGCCGGTATTTTTTGATGCTGGGAGCAAAAAGTAGGGCATCGGCCGTTACCACAGCGCCCGCTTCATCGGCAAAAATTCGGTGGCTCACAAAGGGTCCGCCCCCGAAGCCTCCCACGGTTTTGAACAAGCCAGCAGTGCGTATGGCGCGTTGGCCGTCGGCAGTCGTGTAAAAGGCTTGAGTCGGCGGAACCAAAAGCTCGGTGGCAAGGTGGCTGTTGGCTGCAGTACCTTCAAAATAACTTCGCAGCAAGGCGTCGCGGTCTACGATAACGTCGGCCTCGGGCGTGGGAGAATCGTCGGCCGCTTTTCGCGACACAATGAGGTACTGTTGGCTTTTTTTGGTTTGCATGCGGAGCACGACGAGCCCCGGCCTGCTCAAGGTCACCAAAAATCCTTCGGGCAGAAGCATTTCCGAAACACCGATGCCGCGAAGTTCCTTTGGCAATGGAGTCTGCGATCGTTCCTTGAGCTTTTGACGCAGAACCTGCGCGTCGTGCGCGGCAAATTGGTCCCCAAGTTTCGGAAGCACCTTGGCCAGTAAACCGGGCAAGGCCTCGACAGAGGGAGCAATTACCTGAACGGCCAGTTGCGGACGGGCGTAGGCATCGCGCACCTCCAGCACCGCGGTCGAGTCGGGGATGATCTCAATACTCAAAAGGCTTTTGCCTCGGCGCAAGAGGCTATTAATCTTCTGCGGAACAGCATGTATGATTCCAAAGCGCGGCTCAGCCTGGGGCAGACCCTCGACGGGAGCTCCTAGAATTTCAGCCACCGCCAAACCCGCGCCTTCATTCCAAAGGCCTTCGGGGCAGATTACAGTCAGGTCGTTGTGGGTTCCGTTGCTCGGCGGCAGGCTTCTGCGTTGCGACGTTTGGCCGCCCTTGCCCTCAGCGCCTTTATTGCCCTCGGACTCCTCTGCGGCACAGCCTGCGACCAAGGCAAGCATGCCGACCACAGCGGCCTTGGCGACCAATGCAGTAAAACAGGCAGGTTTTGGGCTCAAAGTCCAGGCGCTCATTTCTTCACGATGAGCCTTTGGCCAATCTGAATCGTAGTGCTGCGGAGGCGGTTCCAGCGTTGAATGTCGCTGACCTTGCTACCGTACTTTTTGGCAATGCTGCTCAAGGTTTCGCCCGACCGAACCTTATGGTAGCGCAGCGTCGTTTCGGCTGCTGCAGCAGTTGCAGTAGGTGCGGCCGTCTCTTCAGAAGCGCTGGCGACCGCGCGATTGGGCTGCGACCCGGCATAGGCGGAGTCGGCGCACTCCATAAAGCTCGCTACCGCGGCCCGAGGCAGCACCAAGGGGTACATTTTTCCGTCGCGCGGAGCAGGAATAATTCCCAGCTTGTACATCGGGTTAAGCACCTTTAGAAGGGCAGGATCCACGCTAAAATGCTTCGAAGCTTGGAGTAAATCAAGGGTTGCAGTGGCCTGCACGGTATCTACATCAAAAAAGGACGCCGGGGGCATGTCCGCAAAAATTCCGTGGAGTCCGCCGTAGGTCAGGGCATAGTTAGCCGCAATAAAGTTGGGAACGTAGCTGCGGGTCTCCTTGGGCAGGTAGGGGCGAACTTCCCAGTAGTTGGTCTTGCCTCCGGAGGCGCGAATTGCCTTGGCCACGTTGCCAGGCCCGGCATTGTAGGCAGCAAGGGCGAGCTCCCAGTTGTCAAACATGTCAAACAGCTTGAGGAGGTAGCGGCAAGCGGCGTCGGTAGACTTTACCGGGTCAGAACGCTCGTCGACGTAGTTGCCAATCTCAAGGCCCTGAATCTTGCCGGTGGCATACATGAACTGCCACAGACCCTTGGCTCCGGCGGGGCTTGTGGCCAGGGGGTTTAGGGCGGACTCGATCATTGGCAGCGCGCGCAGTTCCATGGGCAGGTTGTACTGATCGAGGGCAGCCTCAAACAGGGGAAAGTAGTAGCGGCCCCGGCCCATTACGCGCGAAACCAAGTCTTTTTTGCGCACGACATACATGGCGATGGCGTTTTTTACGTCGGCATTGTAGCGAAGATCCATGGGAGAGCGTCGGTCAAGAGCGGCCAAGCGCTGCTTGATTACCTCGTCGCTCAGTTCCAATGAGGCACCGGCCAGGCTGTCTACGGGTGCCTTGAACTGGCTGGTCCAGTTGCGCTCGCTGCCGCTGAGCAACCACTTTGCATACATAGTGTCTACCCGGGTTGCAAGGCCATGGATGACGCTGTCTGTGGCTGCAGCACGCGGCGCATAGCCCATCGCGGAGGGCGCAAAAGAGAGGGCGGTAAGGAGCGCTATAAAACGAATCATGAACTGAGGTATTCTGCGGCGGTAAAAAGGGTAGGCTCGTCAAAGGCCTTGGCGGTGAGGTGCAATCCCATAGGCATTCCGTTGGAATGGAGGCCCATAGGCAAACTCAAGGCCGGAAGTCCGGCAATGGGTGCCTGCACCGTGAAGATGTCCTCAAGATACATAAGGGTTGGGTCACCTGCTTCGCGTCCCAACTCAAAAGCGGTGTGGGGGGTCGTTGGGCTGATCAGCAGGTCCACCCTGGCGAGGTCTGTATTGGTGGCATTTTGCACGGCGCGACGCGCTTTTTGGGCCTTGCCGTAGTAGGCGTCAAAGTATCCGCTGCGCAATACGAAGGTCCCCAAAAGAATGCGGCGCTTTACTTCGGTTCCAAAGCCTTCAGAGCGGCTGCGCTTGTAGAGCTCGTCAAGGGTTTTGACGCCCTCGGCGCGGTAGCCGTAGCGCACGCCATCAAATCGAGCAAGGTTGGCGCTGGCCTCGGCCGTAGTTAGAATGTAGTAAATCGGGACCAGCAGGTCGAGGTAGTCAAAGCGCAGGGCTTCGACGCGGTGGCCCTTGGCGCGGAGTTGGTCCATGCGGGCCATGAAGGCGTCGCGAAGCTCCGAGTCCAGGGCGGGGTTGTCCAGAACCTCTTGGTAGTAGCCAAAGCTCAAGCTTTGGGGGTCGCAGCTTTTGACCGACATGCTTGGCACGGGGCGGTCGCTGCAGGTTCCGTCGTACTGGTCCGCGCCCGAGATTACTTCGGTGATGCGCGCCAGGTCGCTCGCGCTTCGGGCAAGGGGCCCAATTTGATCAAATGAAGAGGCGTAGGCGATCAAGCCGTAGCGAGAAACCCGACCGTAGGTGGGTTTTGCTCCAAAAATTCCGCAAAATGAGGCAGGTTGGCGAATGGAGCCGCCGGTGTCGCTGCCCAGGGAGGCATGAACCCATCCGGCGGCAACGGCCGCCGCGGATCCGCCCGAGGACCCGCCCGGAGTGCGATTGAGGTCCAAAGGATTGCGAACAGGGCCATAGACCGAAGTTTCGTTGGAGGAACCCATGGCAAATTCGTCGCAGCTCGAGCGTCCGATGATGCAGGCCCCGGCGTCGATGACGCGCTGAACCGCCGTGGCGGTGTAGGGGCTGATGAAGCCCGTGAGTATTTTGGAGCTGGCGCCCGCAGCGTGGTCGCGGTAGACCATGTTGTCTTTGATTACCATAGTCACCCCGTCGAGGGCACGGCAGTCGCCTTGGGCACGACGAGCGTCTACGGCAACAGCCTGCTGCATGGCGGAACCTTCAAAAAATTCCGCTACGGCATTAATACTAGGGTTTTCGGCCCTTGCCTTGCGCAAGGACTCCTGTACCAGCTGCACACAGGTTGTTTGACCGGAGTCTAAGGCCCGATGCAGGTCTTCGACCCGACGGAAGGTCATGACAGCTTCTTGCTGTCGTCCTTCGGGGTTTCGTCGTCCTCTTCGCGCATGGCCTTCTTGAATTCCTTAACGCCGCCGCCCAATCCGCGCATAAGCTCGGGAATTTTGCGTCCGCCAAAAAGAAGCAATACAATAGCCACGATTAAGACGATCTGCCATGGGCCAACGATGCCCAGAAATACGCTATGTGCCATAATTTCTATAAATGAGGGGTAAAGGTACAACGCGGCTTGGGCCTACTTTAGTTTTTCGGCGAGTGCGCGCATCGTTTTTTTGGGAGAGGCAGCCTCATAAAGCACTTTGTAGACGGCCGAGGCGATGGGCATTTTAACCTCGCGCTGGCGCTTGACCTCGCGTATGAGCTTGGCAGCATAGTAGCCTTCGGCAATCATTTTCATCTCGGACCGTGCCGCCGACAGGCTGTAGCCCTTGCCCAGCAAAGAGCCCAGTTGGCGGTTGCGGCTAAAGGGAGAATACATGGTAACAAACAGGTCGCCTGAGTACTGCGTTTGAATTATTTGGCGTTTAATGGGGTGCACGGCCCTTATCACTCTTGCCATTTCGCGCAAGGAATTGCTGACCAATACGGCCTGAAAGTTGTCGCCATAGCCCAGACCGTTGGCCAGGCCCGAGGCAATGGCATAGATATTCTTTAGCACTGCGGCGTATTCGGTTCCGTAGATGTCGCTCGAGCAGGATGCTTTGACGTAGGGTCCTCGAAGTTTTTGGGCGACGGTCTCGGCGAGCTTTTGGTTTTCGCTAGCGACGGTCAGGTACGACAGGCGTTCGAGGGCAATTTCTTCGGCGTGGCATGGCCCCACAAGTGCGCCGAACTGGCTGTAGTCCAAGCCCATGGTGTCGTGCAGGTACTCGCCAATGATTTGATGGGATTCCGGCTCGATTCCCTTGACGGCCGAGATAATAAACTTTGTCGACAGCATTGCCCGCAGGGGCTCAATGGCCTCGGCCAAAAAGGCAGAAGGGATTGCCAGTATGAGGATTTCGGCTTGAGAGGCCACGCTCAGCAGGTCGTGGTCGACGTAGATGCGGTCTGTTGGAAGGTCGGCGTCAGAGAGGTAGTTGGGGTTGTGGTGGTGCTTTCTGATGTGAAGGGCAACCTCTTCGCGGCGCACCCACCAGCCCACGTAGTCCTCGTTTTGCGTGAGCATTTTAACGATGGCAGTGGCCCAGGAACCCCCGCCAATCACCGCTATTTTAGGACTTTTGCCCATCACTGCTCTCGAGATTCCGGGTTAAAGTTGGGCGATAAATTCTCTGCAAGAAGCTGAATGAACCGGTAGGCAACCCCGGTGACGGCAGCCATTCCCTCGATGTCGAGCTTTTCAAAGTCGTCGCCAGGAGCATGGTAGTCTTCGTGAAGTCCGGTAAAGAAAAAGACCGACGGAATTTCTTTTTCAATGAAGGGAGCGTGGTCGGAGCGGCCAAAAATTTCGTTTCTCAGGTCCCAGTAAAATCCTTCGGCGGGGATGCTCTCGAGCATTTGGGCAAATTCATAGCCCGTGTGAACGCCGTAGACCCTAAGGGAGTCGGAACGGTTCAGTCGGCCCACCATATCGAGGTTGAGCATGGTGGTGACCTTGCCAAAGGGGGCGGGC
>DBBY01000064.1 GCA_002292855.1 Flavobacteriales bacterium UBA972
GGACTCGGTGCCCTGCGAAATGAGCTGCTCGTTGAGCACGTCCATCATTTCTAAAAAAGACATGTCGGGCGAAATATCGCGGACTTGGTAGGTGGCAAAGGAGCCAGTTTCTTTGGCGTTTTTTTGGCGCCAAACTTTGAGCGTGAGGTTCATTACTTGTAGGAGCGGGTTACGAGTTTAATGTTATCAAAGACCAGGTCTTCTTTGTGAAGGGTCGCTTTGCCGGGATCGCCGTCGGTGAATTCCCAAGCAGAGACAAAGGCAAATTCCTTGTCCCTGCGCAAGGCTTCGCCCTCTTCAGTCTGATGTTCTTCGCGAAAGTGGCCGCCGCAGGACTCCTCGCGGGCAAGGGCATCAAGGGCCATGAGTTCACCAAGTTCCAAGAAGTCCGCAACGCGGTTTGCCTTATCGAGCTCGGGATTCATCTCATGCATTCCGCCCAAAACCTTCACGTCGCGGTAGAATTCTTCGCGCAGTGCACGAATTTCTGCAATGGCTTTCTTGAGGCCCTTCTCCGAGCGAGCCATTCCGATGTTGTCCCAGACGATGCGCCCAAGGCGGCGGTGGAATACTTCGACTGGAACAGTGCCCGTGGAATTCAAGAAGCCTTCCAGTCGAGCGCGCGAGGCAGCTTCTGCTTCGGCAAATTCGGGCAGGTCGGTTGAAATTGGCCCGGTGCTAATGTCGTCGGCCAAGAAGGTTCCGACCGTGTAAGGGAGCACAAAGTAGCCGTCGGCCAATCCCTGCATGAGTGCTGACGCCCCGAGGCGGTTGGCTCCATGGTCTGAGAAGTTCGCTTCGCCCGCGACAAACAGCCCTGGAACGGTCGACATTAGGTTGTAGTCCACCCAAAGTCCTCCCATGGTGTAGTGCACCGCAGGGTAAATTTTCATCGGGGTCGTGTAGGGATTATCGTCGGTAATCTTCTCGTACATCTGAAAGAGGTTGCCGTACTTCGACTCCACTACTTTAGTGCCTAAGGCAACAATTTCAGACTCCGTAGCATGGTGCATGCCCTTGAGGTTGGCCTGCTCTTGCCCGTAGCGGACGATGGCTGCCGCGAAGTCAAGGTAGACGGCTTCTCCGGTTTTGTTGACTCCGTAGCCGGCATCGCAGCGCTCCTTTGCAGCCCGTGATGCCACGTCGCGAGGCACCAAATTGCCAAAGGCAGGGTAGCGGCGCTCGAGGTAGTAGTCTCGCTGTTCTTCGCTTAAATCTATAGCCTTTAATCGGCCTTCTCGAATTGCTTTGGCGTCTTCGAGGCTAGCTGGAACCCAGATGCGGCCGTCGTTTCGAAGCGACTCCGACATAAGCGTGAGCTTGGACTGCGTTTCGCCGTTGACGGGAATGCAGGTGGGGTGAATCTGCGTGAAGCAGGGGTTGGCAAAGAAGGCACCCTTCTTGTGTGCCTTCCATGCAGCCGTTACGTTGGACCCCATGGCGTTGGTGCTCAGGTAGAACACATTGCCATAGCCTCCCGAGGCTACGATCACGGCGTGAGCGCTGTGGCGCTCGAGTTCTCCCGTCACAAGGTTGCGGGCAATGATTCCGCGTGCTTTGCCTTTGACCACTACGAGGTCCACCATTTCGTGGCGTGCGTACATCTTGACGCGGCCCTTGGCAACCTGACGCTCTAGGGCAGAATAGGCTCCAAGCAGCAGCTGCTGGCCGGTCTGGCCTTTGGCGTAGAAGGTGCGGCTTACCTGAACTCCGCCAAAAGAGCGGTTGTCGAGCAATCCGCCGTAGTCTCGGGCGAAGGGAACCCCCTGGGCCACGCACTGGTCAATAATGCTTGCAGAAACTTCGGCCAGGCGGTGCACGTTGGCTTCGCGGCTGCGGTAGTCTCCGCCCTTAATGGTATCGTAGAACAACCGAAACACCGAGTCGCCGTCGTTTTGGTAGTTTTTGGCAGCGTTGATTCCGCCCTGTGCAGCAATGGAGTGAGCGCGTCGCGGGGAATCCTGAAAGCAGAATGCCTTGACGTTGTAGCCCAGTTCGGCAAGCGATGCAGCTGCAGACGATCCGGCTAGGCCTGTGCCAACCACAATCACGTCGATACGGCGCTTGTTGGCAGGGCTCACAAGGGGAATCGTGCCCTTGTGCTTGGTCCATTTCTCGGCAACGGGTCCCTCGGGAATCCGCGAATTAAGTTTGGTTGACATGCTCTTAGGGTACTTAAATATTGGGCGAAATCAGAACATACAAGGGGATCATGGCAAAGGCCCCACAGAGGACCACGGCCAAGGTGCGCCCCGCAATTTGCACCACGGGAGTGTAGGTCGGGTGGGTCCATCCCATGGTTTGGAACGCGGACTCTACTCCGTGCCAAAGGTGAAAGCCCAATGAAACCATGGCGACCACATAAAAAGCGGTGTACCAAACTTGTTCAAAAGCCGCTACCGTAATGCCAAACAAATCCTTGTTGCCGTTGGCGTCTAGGGGAAGGCTGCCAAAGTGCATTTCAAACCAAAAGCTCTTCATGTGAACCAAAAGAAAGAGCAGGGTAAAGATTCCCAGCAAGGCCATGTTGCGCGATGCCCAGCCTGAATTGGCTGAGCCACGGTACTCGCCATAGCCCACGGGGCGGGCAGCACTATTTTGGCGAGCTAAAACGATGCCGTCTACCGCATGCAAAAGAATCGAGGCATAGAGCAGGTAGCTAATAATTTTAATGGGCGGGAAGCTCGTCATGAAGGCAGCGTAGGCGTTAAAGTCGTCTGCAGTGCCGAGCACGATGGTGAGGTTACCGACCAAGTGAATCACCAGAAACGTAATTAAAAATAGGCCTGTTAAGGCCATCCAGTACTTGCGAGCCAATGAAGACCCAAATAGTCCGCGTTTAGAGGTCATAAGAAAGCTTTATTTATAGCGTAAAGGTAGGAGTCAAACGCTTTCAACTTTATTAATAACACGCCAAGACCTACCTTCGTTCGCATGCGCTACACCCCTCTCAAATCCAACCTCTTCGCTCGCCATCGGACCCGCTTCGCGGCCAGTCTCAAGCCGAATTCCGTCGCTTTTTTTAACTCTAGCGACATTTACCCAACCTCGGCCGACGGCAGCTTCCCCTTCAAGCAGGCCACCGACATCCTATGGCTGAGCGGGGTAGATCAAGAGGAGTCCATTCTCGTGCTCTTTCCGGATGCGCCCAAACCTGAGCAGCGCGAGATGCTTTTTTTGGTCGAAACCAACGACCTCATCGCCCGCTGGGAGGGTGCCAAGCTGTCTAAAGACGAGGCGCGTTCCTTGAGCGGAATCCAAAGCATTCACTGGCTGAGCGACTTTGATCGCATCCTGCGCGAGGTAATGGCTCATGCCCAGCATGCCTACCTGCTGAGCCACGAACACATTCGCCGCAGCAACCCCGTTGAAACTCGCGAAGACCGCTTTGGAACCGACCTGCGCCGGCGATTCCCCAACCAAGAGTACGAGCGGTCTGCGCCGGCACTCATGGCCCTTCGCGCGGTCAAAGACCCCGAAGAGGTCGCCATTATGCAGGTGGCCGCCGACATTACTGCGGCAGGCTACGACCGAGTGCTGCGTTTCCTCAAGCCCGGCGTCTGGGAATACGAGCTCGAGGCCGAGTTTCTCTACGAATTTGTGCGCCTCCGCTCTCATGGCTTTGCCTACACCCCCATAATCGGGTCGGGCGCCAACGCCTGCGTGCTGCACTACATTACCAACGATGCCCAGGTACACGACGGCGATGTCGTCCTTTTTGACGTCGGAGCCGTGTACGGCAACTACGCCTGCGACGTTACCCGCTGCTTCCCGGCCAACGGA
>DBBY01000020.1:0-4066 GCA_002292855.1 Flavobacteriales bacterium UBA972
TACCCCGCGCAACATGGTTCAGGCCGCCGGTATGTACAATACCCTGCTGCAGTCCGACGAGCCCGCCGTGGTCATCGAATGCCTCAACGGGTACCGCCTCAAAGAATCCTTGCCCACCAACTTGGGCAGCTTCACGGTGCCCCTTGGTCGTCCTGAGGTACTGCGGTCGGGCAGCGACGCCACGGTGGTTTCCTACGGCTCCACGCTGCGGGTAATCATGGAGGCTGCCGCCGAACTTGAAACCCTGGGCTTGTCTATTGAAGTTATTGACGTACAAACGCTCCTTCCCTTTGACTTAGACGGAGCCTGCGCGGCCTCACTAATGCGCACCAACCGCTTGCTCGTGGTCGATGAAGACGTTCCGGGCGGAGCCTCCGCCTACATTATGCAGCAAATATTGGAGGTTCAGGGCGGATTCAGCCATCTGGATGCCGCTCCGCGAAGCCTGACCGCAAAGGCCCACCGGCCCGCCTACGGTTCAGACGGCGACTACTTCTCTAAACCCAGTGCGGAGGACGTCGTGGAGGCCGTGCTAAACTTAGTCGCGGAGTAAGCGTCAAGCAGTACCTCCTTTCCAGTAACTGTTTTTAAGTGTTTAGTTATTAACTAGATACGGATAATTAATCCCTGAATTCTGATTTTTGATGGGCACTGCGTTCATGTCCCGCGTGCACGTGAGAATGTGGAGCGAGTCGCGGTGTATGTAGATGGTTTTAACCTCTTTTTCGGAATTCGATCCAAGAATCCGAAGGCGGTTAATTTTGATGTTGCCTCATACGTGCAAAGTCGATTAGGTAGTAACCAGCGTCTTTCTTCTGTTCGCCTCTATTCTGCTCCATTAGTGGGCAATCCAGAAGCGGAACGCGCTCAAAAGCGCTATTTCGCAGCGCTTCGGGCATCTAATGTTGAAGTAATCCTCGGGCGGTTTCAGCAGAAGACCATCCACTGCGAGCACTGCGGCCAGTCGATTCCCTCCTTTGAAGAGAAGATGACCGACGTAAACATTGCCATCGATGTGCTTGCCGATGGACTAATGGACCAGTACGACGTGGCGATTTTGGTGACGGCGGACAGCGATCTGGTTCCGCCGATTAAGAAATTGGCTCGATGTGCCAAGAAAAAAAGGATTGTAGTATGCTTTCCACCGAATAGAGTGTCTAAAGCTCTAAAGCATCATGCTCATGGACACATGAATATTGATTTAAAAGATCTAACCAAGTTTCAGATTTAACGAAAAAAAAGAAACGCGCACCGATTGGGTGCGCGTCGGGCCAGAAGTCGTTGCTGACTTAAGGGGTGGTAATGATGCAAATGTAAAAACTTTTTCTGAATCGCAATGGCTTTGCCTGTTTGATTTGCCAACAAGTAAAAAGAAAAGGGCAAGGACACTTATCGCACCGCTACAACCAACTACCCTTGCTGCATTTCTGCCCTGGGGGATTTGTCGGGAGCTGGTCGCAAGGCCTTGCCCCGGTGTAAAGATACACAGGGTTTGCACGACCTTTGTTCCCTATGCGTTTAAAACGACTTTTTACCGGCCTTGCCCTTGCGGCTTCCATTACGGGTCTTCAGGCCCAAGACTTTAGCCAGGCTGTGGTGCAGCGAGGCCCCATCAACGAGCTTCAGTACGACTCCGTAGCCGTTTGGATCAAGAACACTGGAATTCGCAGCCTCAACCTCACGGGTATGTGGAGTTGTGCGCAGTGGGGCGATAGCCTGCTCAGCCTGCGGGCCGAGCAAACGACCTTGGCGGTCTATGATTCCGCCCGTATTTGGTTGCGGTTTAAACCCGAGCACAATGTTTACTACCGCTTCCCTGTTGTGGTGGCCACCGACGGACCGGACGGATTCGTGGCCCTGCAGTTCGAGGCCCAGGGTCGTTGGAGCCAAGCCTACTACACCACAACTGAGAACCTGAGTTGGGCGCCATTAAAGGCAGCCCTGACCGCTCGACTCAACCAAAACACAACCAACCTCGGCTACACTGCAGCACGAGACCAGATGTATGCCAACCTCGATAATGTCGCGGGTCAGGTAACCTGCATCTACACGGGGCGCGTTGCTACGTTCAACACCCGGGCGGGCGCCACGGCCAACAACTTTAACTGCGAGCACACCTTCCCCCAGAGCATGTTTGGTTCGGCTCAGCCTATGCAGTCTGACATCCATCATTTGTTTTCGTGCGACGAGGCGGCTAATACCCAGCGCAGCAATTATCCCTTTGGTATGATTACGGGTACGCCAGCATGGTCCGTGGGCGGAAGCAAACGCCTCAACGGTGTCTTTGAACCCCGAGATGCCCACAAGGGCGACGCGGCGAGGGCCATGATGTACTTCGTGACCCGATACGGAGACTACAATAATTTTTATGCTCAGCAGTCTGCGGTCTTAGAAGGTTGGCACCAGCAGTTCCCTCCCGACAGCAACGATCGCGCGCGAAATCAGGGAATTGCCGCGCTGCAAAACACCCGAAATCCCTATGTAGACTACCCTCAAATTATGGAGCGACTCCTAAGCCTTAGCGGGAGTCCGCAACCCAATTTGGCCGCCCAGCACTGGGCCAGCGAAGACAGCATTCAGCTCGAACTATGGAATTGGTCCGTTGGGCCTATGCTACGCCGCAGGCTCGTGGTTACCAACCCTGGGAGTGCAGACTTGATTCTTAGCTCGGCGACCTTGACCGCTCCCAACATGAATCTTCTTTCGGGCGGAGCCGCCGACACGCTAATGCCCGGCGAGCTGCACGTCTATGAGCTTGAGTACCCTGCCTCGGTTGTGCACGACGGCGGAAGCCTCAGCTACAGCACCAATATTGGCGGCACAGTAACCCATTACTTTGGCAGCACACCCTACATCAGTACCTCAGAGTATCCATTAGGGGAGTCCCTTCGGGTCTACCGAGACGGACGCAACCTTAGGGTAGAAGGGCTTCCGGAAGGAGCCCATGCGGAGTGGGTGGATTCCGACGGAAAAATTCGATGGAATACCGCGCGAGCAAGCAGCGTAGAAGAGGTTCGCGCCTCGGGCTCTGGAACGGGTATTTTGCGCTGGACCCTCGACGGGAGGCGCGGTGTGCTTAAGTTTGTTTACTAAAATCGAATAATCCCCATAGTTATGGACTCCACTACAAAACGCATCGCAATAAACTACGGACTCGTCGTGAGTGCCGTCGCTGTGGGCTACACGCTCGTTGCCTACATCATTAACGAGGCATGGCTGTCGAGCCAAGTGGGCGGAATTGTGATGCTGTTCGCCATGCTCCTGATTCCCTACTTCGGCGTGCGCGAATTCAAGAAGGCAAATGATGGCTACGCCACCTTTCGAGAGGCGTTCTCGGCCTACGTGCTTCCGTTAATCCTTTCGGCTGTGGTGGGCTTGGCCTTCAACTGGCTGATGCACAACGTAATCGATTCTGAATTGGCGACCCGCATGGGCGAGCGCGTGTACGAGCGATTCGCTGAAATGCCCGAAGACCAGCGCAAGGGCGTGATGGCCTTCATGGGTGCTGCCAACGATGCCGAGCTCAAAGCGGAGTCCATTAAAATGACTACAGAGCAAGTGACCATCTTGGGCATGCTCAAATCCAGCGGAGTTGGAATCATCATGTATGCTGTCGTCGGACTCATCGTCGCGGCGATAACTAAGAAAAACCGACCAGAATTCCAGTGAGCCACCTCGACCTGAGCCTGGTCATTCCGCTTTTTAACGAAGAGGAGTCGCTGGCAGAGCTCCACGCATGGATTGACCGCGTCTGCCTTGCCCATGGGCTGCGCTACGAGGTCTTGTTCATCAATGACGGTTCGACGGACGGTTCCTGGCAGGTAATTGAAGGCCTCGCGGCCCAGTACCCGCAGGTGCGCGGAATCCGATTTAGGCGCAATCAAGGCAAGTCCGCTGCGCTTCACGTCGGATTTCAAGCGGCCCAGGGCGACGTGGTCATCACCATGGACGCCGACCTGCAGGACAGCCCCGACGAGATTCCGGACCTCGTGCGCATGATTCGCGAAGAGTGCTACGACCTGGTTAGCGGATGGAAGAAGAAGCGCTACGACCCGCTGTCGAAGAC
>DBBY01000020.1:4105-4876 GCA_002292855.1 Flavobacteriales bacterium UBA972
TGTTCAACTGGGCCGCGCGCAAAATGAGCGGAATCTACCTGCACGACTTCAACTGCGGACTCAAGGCCTACCGCCTCGAGGTGGCACAGGCCGTGGAGGTTCAGGGCGAAATGCACCGGTACGTGCCCGTACTCGCCAAGATGCAGGGCTTTACCCGCATCGGCGAAAAGGTCGTGGAGCACCGCGCACGCCCCTATGGCGTGACCAAGTTTGGCCTCAACCGATTCACTAACGGACTTTTAGACCTTGTGACCCTGAGCATGGTGTCGCGCTTTCGCCGCCGTCCAATGCACTTTTTTGGAACCTGGGGTCTGGTAATGTTCTTTTTTAGCGGACTTTCTCTGACGCTCCTCGGCGGTCTCAAACTTGCTCGCCTCTGGAGCGGCCAGCGCCCCGGTTTAATCACCGACGATCCTTGGTTTTTCATCTTTTTGACGGCCATGATCCTCGGGACCCAGCTCTTCGTAACCGGCCTTTTGGCGGAACTCGTAGTGCGCAGCGGTGGCCGCCGTACCGAGTACGGAATCGCCGAAGAAGTGAACCGTCCCGATGGAGACCCCAGCGTACGCTGAGTTGCTCTACGGCCTTGAGCAGGCACACTACGGGCCCGCGCGCAGCGCGGAGCCTGAGTTTTCTCTGATTTCTCCGACGTTCAAGCGCCCCGACGAGGTCCGCGAGTTCATCGCCAGCGCGGCCCAGCTTGCTGGTCCGCGCGGCCGTTTTGAGGTCATCCTATCTGACGGAACCCCCGACGACAGCCTTCGCCCCGAG
>DBBY01000002.1:0-20270 GCA_002292855.1 Flavobacteriales bacterium UBA972
AAGCCTCACCCGCGCGCGGGACGAGTCAACCCTCCGGTAGTTCACCTCGAGGGCAGAGGCGAGTTTGTCGCCCAATTCGGCGTTGAATCCGCCTGCGGTAAAGGTCAAGGACGATACCAGGTCTGGGTTGAGCACGCTAAGGCCCTCTTGCTGCCCCGACCGAGCAAGCTGGGGGCGGTAGAGTTCAAAGCCATTGATGTACACTAGGTTCTCGTCATAAGTACCCCCTCGCACGCTGTACTGGCTGCTGAGCTCGTCGCTGGCCACTACGCCGGGGAGGGTCCTTAAAAGCGACTCTACCGAACCCGTGGCGGTGCCTAGGCCTCCCAAAGTGGCGGACTTTAATCGAACTTCACTGGTCTGGGCGCGAACGCGCTCTCCGGTAACCGTCGCCTCCTGCAGCAAGGTTTTGCGCGGAGTGCTGTCTTGGAGGGCCGCCAACAATAGGGCGGCGGCAAGTGCACTCAAGAGCTAGCGCTTTTTGAGCGATTCAAAAAACTGAGCCCAAGCAAAGGGGTTGCTCAAGCGCCCAAGAATGGCGGTCGCTCCGCTGCTGCCGTAGAACCGGCCTGCGTTGTAAAGCTGCTGCTCTTGGGCCTGAATGATGTACCGTTGCATTTCGTTGGAACTCATGCCCATCTGCGAAGCCTTCTCTTTAAGTGCTTGTATGGCAAGATTTTGAAGGGCAACATCGCGTTCTGTCGTTTCGATTTTCATGCGCAGTAGTTCGCGATTCAGGTCTTCGGGGCGGGGCCAGGGGTAGAGCGTCACCTCGTCGAGTTCCACGCTGTTCCATCGCATATACACGGTGGCGAGGTAGCTGGTGCCATTCAGGGAGTCCGATACCCATAGTTTCTCATCCTCAAAGCCCAAGCGTCTAAAGCGGATGCTGTCTCCCGGCACGGCCGTGATGCTAAAGAAACCGTCGTCTCCCGAAGTGGTGGTAGTCGACCGACCGCTAATCCAAAGTCTGGCATTGGGAATGGTTTGCAGGCTCGTGTCGCTTGTTAGAAGGATGCCACTGACCTGCACTACATTCTGCGCCCCGACGGCCAGCGTCAAAAGTGCACATACAAGGGCCAGATAATGCTTCATAATTCGGTAGTAAAGTTAGTGAGGTTGCCTACCTCGTCCCGAACCCAAACCACAAGTTTGCCCTTGGTGATGCCGGCGTCGGCATACAGGGAGTTGGATTTTAGATCCAAATGCCCCCATGTCCATTTTCCATTGAGCGTAATTTCCACGATTTCAGAATCCAGTTCATCCCGCACGCTAATCCATACCCTGCCGTTTGGGTCGCGTCGAAGCAGCTCGCATTGCGGACCCTTGGTATCGATGCGGACTTCGGCAGACCCGCAGGTCTTGGAGGTAAAAACTATGCGCCCGTCTGCGCTGCGTGAACCAGGAATTTTTGCCGAACCCCGGCCGTCGCGCACGGCTAAATAGGCCTTATCCCAGAGGCTGTCGGCAAGCTGGCTTGGGGTCCAAGAGTAGGTAACCGGCTTAATGGCTGCGACGTCGGGCTTTACACTGATTTTGTTACCATTAGCGCTTAGGCTGACGGCTTGCGCCATACCAAAGCATTGCGCGGGCAATTCAAGGCTCCAATCGCCGTCGCTAATGCTGCGGAGCGCTTGGGTGCTCCCGGGGTTTGGTTGGGCAACGCGAACCCTGCCCGCCCAAATCGGGCTGCCTCCGGAATTCACCGCAAGGGAGTAGGTTCCGCCGGATTTGGGCCATGCATGCTTGAGCTTCCATCCTGGTGCAGGTTGGCTGGGGCTGGGATGAATGTGAAATCCTCGAATTCCTTGCTGGCTATGTAAATCAATGGCAAGCCCGGCGTCTGCCCCGCGCTGAACGTCAAAACTCCATTGCTGCAGCGACCAAATGCTCCGCAGGCTGTCTGAAACCTCCACTTCAAAGCCTTGTTCAGGGAGGGTCAGCGCCAAATCATACCAGGTATTCACCGACGCAGAGTCTTCAATTTTGCGCCATCGTCCGTCTTGCTTGGCCCACAGTTCGGGCCTCGCACGGGGTTGGGGAATGAGCAAACCCATGGCTACGGGGTTCATTATTTCTTCGCTTTCTCGATCTCGCATTTCAAAATGCAGGTGGGGTCCGCCCGATGCGCCGCTGTTCCCGGATTGTGCGATTACTTGGCCGCCAACAACCGGCAAGGAACCTTTAGCAGGGTATAAATCGAGGCGGTAGGCATTGCGACGCTCGGCTTCTTGAAGCACGTAGGCCCAAACTTCGGGGCTGAATGACTCGAGGTGCGCATACACGCTGGTATGTCCGCTCGGATGGTCCACGTAGAGTGCCCAGCCGTAGCCGTCGGGTCTGATGACGATGCGTCGAACCCAACCGTCAGCCACGGCATAGACGTTTTTGCCGGTGACCGCGCCGGTCCTTAGGTCAACTCCGCTGTGAAAGTGGTGGTTGCGCAGCTCGGCAAGTTCCCCTGAAACCGCCAGCACACCGTCCAGGGGCTGATGGACGATCTGGCCCTGTGCCCAGAGGGGCAAAAAGATTAGGATCCAAAATCGTAAACCGGGCATGCCTCCAAGATAGAAATTCCCGTGCCAAACTGCTACCTTTGAGTCATGACGGATTCTGGCGATCGCATTAGTGTCATTCAATCGCAGGTACACGATTTGATTGAGAAGTACCGGCTTGCCGTGGTAGAGCTCGAGCAGCAGGCTCAGGCGCTCGCCGAATCGGCCCAAGCGGCCAAAGATTTGCAGCAAAAGGTCAGCAGTTTGCGAAGCGAGAACGAAGAGCTTCGCCTCATGCTAACGTTTAACGGAGACGCCGCTGCTCGGGCTAATTTGGTCAAGCGTCTTCAGGCCTGGTCGCGAGAAATTAATCAGGCTATTAATAAGATTCCGCAATGAGTACTGACTCAATACGCATCAAGGTTGCAATCGGAGGCCGAACCTACCCCTTGACGATTCCGCGCCACGAAGAAGAGCAGGTGCGCAAGGCCGTAGCGCTCCTTCAGACTACGGTGGGTCGTTTTGAAGAACGCTATGCCGTGGGCGATAAACAGGATGCTCTTGCGATGGCCGCGCTTCAGATGGCCAATCAGGTGGCAAGCCTTCAGTCGGCTCCGGCGACGGCATTAGGCGATCAAGAAGACCTGCGCCTCAAGCAAATACAGGCCCAGTTGGATGCCGTTCTTGGCACCCTTCGCACTTCTTTATAACGGACTTAGGTCGATTATTTGGGGCGAAATGGCATTGCGCATCGCCCAGTAGGCCTGGTAGTTGGCAGACCAGGCGCGGCGGTCGGCAACGGCACCCTCAAGCCATCCTTGTTCAATAAGGTAGCGTTCGCAAAAGTGTCGAATCGGGGAGTCCGCGGGAATCCAGTCGTCTACCAAGCCCTCGCGGGCTGCAATGTCTTGTATGGCTTGAGTCGCGGGCCACTGGACCATAGCGCGTCGGCCGACCTTTGCGGCAAGCTCGAGGTCAAGCACGTCGTCAAAAACGAATCCCCAGTCCGTGGCCTTAATGCCCCAGGCCTGTTCTAAAATTGGGATGGCCTTGGTCTTGTCGCGGGCATAGTACAAGAAATGGTCGAAGTGCTCGCGCTGCACCACGTGCTCTGCGGTTGGGTTGCGCTCCCCAGTGATTAGGGCTATCCTAAGGACTTCTCCGGTTTGGTCGAAGTGGGCAAACCGCAGCAGATTAAGACCCATGGTATCGTGCTCACTAAAGTCAGACTGGCCGTCCTGCCTCTTGCGGCCGTTGGTCCAAACTCCGTCCCAATCCAGTGCTAAGCCCCGAATTTTCACGCTTAGTTCAGGTCTTGTATGTCAATCAATCCTAACGCATTACCATTATCATCTTCAACTAGAAGTTGATCGACCTTGGTTTCGGTAAAACGGCTAAAGGCCTCCTGAAGCAGTGCCGACCCCGAGATGGCCAAGGGTGGGCGCAGGGCATGCATGCTTCTGATCGAGGAATTCGTGTCGAGGTTGCTGGTATGCTCCATGAGCCTGCGAAGATCTCCGTCGGTGAAAAGACCGATTGCACGGTGGTTTTCTGCCAGAACTACGGCGCCGAGTCCGCTTAAAGTCATGGCCACCAGGGCCTCGCGCAGGGGCGAGTCGGGCGAAACGATGGGCTGATTGGGCCGCAAAACCTGCTCCACGCGAACGGTCATGCGCCGGTGGTCTTCGTCAAACTGCGCGGAGCCCAGGGAGGTCAGGTGGTTGTTGGGCAGCAGCTGCACTACCGACCAAGGAACCGTTACGGCGTCAACCCCCAGGTCCATGGCATTGCGCACGTGCTCGCTGTGGCGCACCGAAGAGAACATAACCTTAGATGGGTAGGCATGCCGGTCCTTGAAGGCCACAATAGCGTCGACCAGAGCCAGCGCGTCCATGCCCTGATCCTGCAGCCGTCCCACCAAGGGGCAGACGTAGGTAGCGCCGGAGTTCATCGCCATATAGGCTTGCTGGGGCGTGTAAATGAGGTGCACGTTGGTCATGATTCCGTCTTTAGAAAGGCGGGCGCAGGCCTCAAGGCCGTGCAGCGAAACGGGAATCTTGAATACCGTTGTTTCGCGGTTCAGGCCGAGACCCAGCAGGCGATTGGCCTCATTGACAATCTCTTGCGCGGAGTTGCCTAGGGCTTCGATTTGAATAATCGGAACCTGTTTGGCCGTCTCTAGCAGCCAATGGTCTACATTGGTAATGCCCTGTCGCTTCAAAAAGGTCGGCGTGGTGGTAAGTCCGTGAAAAATACCGAGCTGGAATGCCGCAGAAATTTCTGAAGGGTTGGCGGAGTCAAGATACAGTTCCATAGGGCCAAAGTACGAAGCCCTGTGCGTACTTTGCAGGCAAAAGCCATCGTTTAGACAATGAAAAAGCTCTTGGTTGCAAACCGTGGCGAAATTGCCATAAGGGTGATGCGCAGCGCTCGCCAGATGGGAATCAAAACCGTAGCCATTTATTCGGAGGCGGACCGGGGCTCTGCCCACGCAGATTTTGCTGACGAGGCCTACCTGGTTGGCCCCGCTCCGAGCGCTCAGAGCTACCTCAATGCCGACGCCATTCTGGCGGTTTGCAAGGCCTCTGGGGCCGATGCCGTGCACCCAGGTTATGGATTTTTGAGCGAAAATGCCCGCTTTGCAGAGCAGGTGGAGTCTGCGGGTATCGCATGGATTGGGCCGCCCCCCTCGGCAATTCGGGTCATGGGCGACAAGCTTTCTGCGAAGGCAGCGGCGGCGGAATTCGGCGTTCCCTTGGTAATGGGCAGCGACGGAGCCTCCCCCACTGCGGCAGAGGCCCAAGCCGTAGCCGACCAAATTGGATACCCGGTAATGCTCAAAGCTTCCGCAGGCGGAGGCGGTAAAGGCATGCGGGTGGTTTATTCTTCGTCAGAGGTTCAAGAGGCCTTTGAAAACGCTGCTTCAGAGGCCCTAAAGTCTTTTGGCAACGGCGAGGTCTTTGTAGAGAAGTTTGTCACCTCTCCGCGGCATATTGAGTTTCAGGTGCTGTCGGATCAGTTTGGCAATCATTTGCATCTTTTTGAGCGGGAATGCTCGGTGCAAAGGCGCCATCAAAAAGTAGTAGAGGAGGCCCCTAGCGCAGTGCTAACACCCCAACTTCGCGCGGAGATGGGGGAGGCGGCCGTCAAGGCAGCCAAGAGCTGCGGCTACGTAGGTGCGGGTACCGTGGAATTCATTTTTGATGCAAGCGGAGCTTTTTATTTCTTAGAAATGAACACGCGGCTTCAAGTCGAGCATCCAGTGACCGAGGAGGTTACGGGCTTGGACCTCGTCGAAGAACAGATTCGCATTGCCCGCGGCGAAGCGCTGCGCTACCGCCAAGAGGACCTCAAGCTCAATGGTCACGCCATCGAGCTCCGCGTGTATGCCGAAGACGTGACTAACAATTTTGTACCCGACACGGGGACCCTAGAGGTTTACCGCAGGCCCTACGGCGAAGGCATCCGCGTGGACGACGGGGTGCGCGAGGGGCAGGAGGTGTCGGTCTACTACGACCCCATGCTTGCAAAGCTAATTGCGTGGGGTCCCGACCGTGAAACGGCCAGACTGCGCCTGATCAAGGCCATTAATTCCTATGCCGTGGTAGGGGTCAAAACCACCTTGCGGTTTGGGCGCTTTGTCTTGGAGCACCCTGACTTTATCAGCGGACGCTTTGATACGGGTTTTGTGGCCAAAAACTTCAGTCCGGATGCCCTGCAGCCCCGCCCAGAGAATGCCCAATGGGCCGCTGCTTTGGCGGAATCCTACCGCCCCGAGGCTTTGGAGCGTCACGATATGCCCCTGGTAAGTCGGTGGAAAGCACGGTACAACCCATGAAGAGGTTTGCTTTCGTTCTGCTCTTTGCTGCGCTAAGCTCCGCGAAGGCCCAGGAGGTTCAGACCAACTACAACGGCCAAAAGGGTCAGGGCTCGGTCATTGAGGGTGACACGATTCCCTGGGTTTTTCTCGACGAAATTCTAATTGTCGACAAGCCCACCTTCACTGACGTGGAGGCTCGCAAGCGCTATTTGCTCCTGCGGCGCAGGGTTATGAAGGTGTACCCTTATGCCAAAGCGGCCGGCGAGCGTCTGGATTCATTAAACATGAACCTTGCTCGAGAAAAGTCCGCGCGCAAAAGAACCAAGTACACCAAGCGGTACCAGGAGTTTTTGGAGCAGCGCTTTGAGGCGGAACTTCGCAAGCTTACCCGATCCGAGGGTCAAATTTTGTGCAAACTGGTGTACCGAGAGACCGACCAGACGGTTTTTCAGTTGATCCGCAAGTACCGCAACTGGATTACCGCAGTGGGGTGGAGCGTTACTGGTTCATGGTTTGATATCAACATTCGCAAGGAATACGATCCCGTGGGCAATCAAGAAGACGTTTTGATCGAGAAAATTCTGCGGCGCTCCTTTGCCATGGGAGACCTCACTGAGCGCATCCCAATGGATACCGAGGGCAAATTAAAGCCGCGAAAATGACCGGCCAATGGATTGCGCCGCTCCTGGAATGCGGCATCGGCACCGCCCTTGAGGCCCTTCGTGCGCGAGTAGTGGAGAACGGCTTTGCTCAAGAAGTAATGAATGCGGGGGCCATGCGCCAAAGGGCAGCGGCATTCCCAGAAGACCGGCGGGCCCTGCTCGTGAGGGTACTTCAGGACCAGAGCGGTCTCGACTGCAGCTTGTTTCAGCAGGAGCATTTGCAGCGATTGGCTCGCCCTGATTCCGTCACGGTAGTGGCGGGCCAGCAGCTCGTTTCGGCCCTGGGTCCGCTTTATGTGCATTCTAAAATTGCCGAGACGGTGGCGCTTGCGGCTCATTGGACGGCTAAGGGAGTTCCAACCGTTCCTGTTTTTTGGATGGCCAGCGAAGACCACGACATTGACGAGGTGCGTCGGATTTTTTGGCGTGGCAAAGCTGTGGCAGCCTGGGATCGCCCCAGAGAAGCCATTCGCAGCGGATTGGTTGAGTCCTTGCCCGTGGCAGAGGCAATCAAGGCTTGGCTTGACTCAGGCCCTATTCCGGAATCCGTCAGAATCGCTGCGGAGCGCAGCGAAGAAGCCTATCGGACTTCTGCCAACCTGGCTGAGGCCACTCGAAGGCTGCTGGCGCACTACCATCCTGAGGTTCTGGTGCTCGATGCCTCCGACCCGAGGCTCAAGGCGGCCGCAGGAGACCTTTGGCAGGACGAGATCGCCAACCAAACCCTATATCGCACCGCAGAAGAAGCATCCAGGCCTTGGGCCGGTGCCGAACCGCCGGTTCCCTTCAAGCAGTCCGCCCTTTTTGCGCTCGACCGCCAGGGCAAGAGACTTCGCATTGACCGCGATGCCCAGGGATCCTGGGTCCGTTCCGACGGCTTTGCCATGGGCAGCGATCGTGACGTGGCTGCATGGGCGTCGTCGAATCCGCAGGAGGTGAGCCCCAATGCACTTTTAAGGCTTGCCTACCAAGAGTGGATTATGCCCAACGCTGCCTACACGGGCGGGGCTGCCGAGGTTGCCTATGCCCAGCAACTTGCCCCATACTGGAGGAATTCGGGTTCTCCTAATGCATTGTGGAGGCTTCGCCACAGCGCAGCTTGGTTCCCAGCAAAGGCTCAAAAAGCCAGTCAACATTTTAATGCGGACTTTTATAGGGGTTCCTGGAATCCCCAGCAGGTCCGCCAAAGTATTCTCGAAGAAGCCGGCGCACCAAACCGCAACGATCTTCTGCTCGCCGAGGAGTTTAAAGCAAAAATTACCGAACGCTATAGCATGCCGGGCCTTGAGCAGTCGGTGGCCGCTTGGGTTAAGCGAATCGGCAACGAAGAAGGCAAGATGCTGGAGCGTGTTCGCCGAGAAATTGCACGCGGTCAGGCCAGTAAGCTTAACCATCTGGCTACGCTGAGCGACAACCTTCTGCCCTCGGGAACCCTTCAAGAACGAATTTGGACTCATTTTGACCTTGCGGAATGCGCGGGAGACGATGCCATTAGCCAATACCTCGAGGCCTTCTCGAGCCAGCAAAATTCGGATGAAGCCGGTTGGTGGGAATTTCGCTGAACCTATTGCGGTCGCCTTACTTTTGCAGTAATGACCGACGCTATACTAATTCTTGATTTTGGCTCCCAGTACACCCAGCTCATCGCGCGCCGAGTACGCGAGCTGCACGTTTATTGCGAAATCCATCCCTTTCACCACATACCTAGCGATTGGAAGCAGCAGTTTAAGGCCGTCATCCTTAGTGGGTCTCCCTATTCCACCCTCGAAGAGGCAGCACCCAATCCCGATTTATCGGAGTTTTATGGACAAATTCCCCTGCTTGGAGTATGCTACGGAGCCCAGTTCATGGCGAAGACCCGCGGCGGAGAAGTAGCCCGAAGCACTCATCGCGAATACGGCCGTGCTCATATGAACTTTCTCCAAAGCGGTTCGCGCCTGCTCCAGGGAATACCCGTGGGCAGCAGCGTTTGGATGAGCCATGGCGACAGCATCGTGCGGCTTCCGGCCAATGCGGTTGTAGAGGCTACCACCGAGAGCATTCCCGTTGCCGCATTCCGGTTCCGCGACGAAGAAACCTACGGCATACAGTTTCACCCTGAAGTAGTGCATTCCGAGCACGGAACGCAATTGCTGCGAAACTTTGTTTATGAAATTGCAGGCTGTTCGCCGAGTTGGACGCCGGCAAGCTTTATTGACGAGTCCGTCGCTTCCTTAAAAAGCCAAATTGGAGAAGGCAAAGTCGTGCTCGGACTCAGTGGAGGGGTGGATTCCACCGTGGCCGCGACCCTGCTTGATCGGGCCATTGGGAACAGGCTTCACTGCATCTTTGTAAACAACGGACTCCTTCGCAAAAATGAATACGAGAGCGTTCTGGCTCAGTACGAGCACCTTGGCCTCAATGTGGTCGGGGTAGATGCCAGTGTAGAGTTCTACGAAGCCCTGCGGGGGCAAGAGGATCCTGAGGCCAAGCGCAAGGCAATCGGGCGAACCTTTATTGAGGTTTTTGACCGCGAGGCGCAGCGCATTAAGGGAGTTGACTTCCTTGGCCAGGGAACCATTTACCCTGACGTCATTGAGTCCGTCAGCGTGAACGGACCAAGCGCCACCATTAAATCGCACCACAACGTCGGAGGCCTCCCTGATTACATGAAGCTTCAAATCGTGGAGCCGCTGCGCAGCCTGTTCAAAGACGAGGTCCGCCGCGTGGGAGCCGCCTTGGGCCTAAGGCCCGACCTTCTTGGTCGCCATCCCTTCCCGGGTCCTGGCCTTGCAATACGGATCCTGGGAGAGGTTACTGCCGATAAAGTGGCTATTCTTCAAGAGGTTGACCATTTGTTTATACAGGGCCTGCGCGATGCGGGGTTGTACGATTCGGTTTGGCAGGCGGGAGCAATACTCTTGCCAGTCAAGTCGGTTGGCGTTATGGGCGACGAGCGGAGCTACGAGCAAGTAGTGGCCCTGCGGGCCGTTCAGTCCACCGACGGCATGACCGCAGACTGGGTGCACCTTCCTTATGATTTTTTGGCACGAACTTCGAACGCCATCATCAATCAAGTGCGGGGCGTGAACCGCGTCGTCTACGACATTAGTTCGAAGCCTCCCGCCACCATAGAATGGGAATAATCGAAATGGAACGCTAAAAATGGGATTACTCCGCACTGCCTCGATTTATCTATTGCTGGCCACGGCATTCGCTGCCTCGGCGCAAAGCAGGGTGCATTGGGCCCTTGTGCTCCCTTTTCAGATTCAAAACGACAGTACGGGGGCCAATCCCCAACGCATGGCCACAGAGTTTTATCTCGGGTTTAAGGCTGCTATGGATTCCGTGCAGTATTCGGGAGATCCAATCACTCTTGATGTCTATGATTTCGATGAGACCTCGGGCCAAGTCGTTAGCGTTCAAGCTGACGGACTCAAGTCTTCACAGTCGCCAAAGGAATTTATGCAAAGCCAAGAGGGTCAGGTCCTTCGCTATGTGATTGGACCTTTTAGGGCTGAGGATTCCGAGGCTCTGGCGCTTCATGCGAACCCTTCGACCTATGTGATTAACCCCGTTTCACGGGATGTAAGCGTTTCGGGTCTTCCTCAGTTAATTGCCTCTGCGCCCAAAAGGTATTTGGAGTCTGAGTCCCTAGGGCGATTGGCGGCCAGAGATTTTAGCAGCAGACCCAATTCGCGCACGGTCCTTTTTGACCTCGGAGACAAGAACAGCCAACTTCAGCGAAGGGCTTTTTTCAAGGGATTTTCTCAATTTGGTGGCGACAGCAACAAGGTACAGATTTGGGACGGTCGTCCTAATGCCAATTTAGTGGAGCGGGTAGGGCGCGACGATTTGGTGAGCACTCGGTTTGTGCTTCTTGACGATAAGGTCCTGAGTGCCGCGCGAATTCTTCAGGGGCTCCGCCAGCGTCCCGCCGGTCAAACGGAATTTTGGACCGTAAGCAATACCGTGAACAGTCCCTCCTTGGATGCCTTTCTCTTGCTTCGCCAGCCCATAGTCTGGGTGCAGACCGACCGCCTTGAATTTGCTACCTACGACGCGGTAGACGAGCAAATTCACCAAGCCCTTGGTGATTCTAAGTCGCGATGGGCATGGTTGGGCTACGATACCGCGCTCATGCTTTTGGCCAACGAACCGGGTCGCTACATCGGCCCTCGGCGCAGCTACGACTGGGGCTCAGAGCCTCAGGGAGGAGCCTACAACAAAGCGGTCGAACTCTACCGCTACGATCCCAAAGTGGGCGTGAACTCCGTACCTATTCCTGTGTTACCCTAAGGCGATGATTGCAGTTGGAATGTTTTTATTGGCTTACGTCCTAATGGAGGGCGCAGCCTGGGCCGCACACCGCTACCTCATGCATGGGCCGCTATGGTCCCTTCACGCAGACCACCACAGCAAGGAACCTGGATTTTTTGAGAAGAACGATGCTTTTTTCTTGATTTTCGCTATTCCATCGTGGCTCTGCATCATGCTGGGTATGATGTACCAAGCCCCGGCATCCACCGCCTTTGGCTTTGGAATCGCGGCCTATGGCTTTACCTACTTCTTGGTTCACGAAGTCTTTATTCACCAGCGTTTTCGCTGGTGGGTTCACACCGACAACGCCTACTTTAGGGCTGTTCGCCTCAAGCACAAATGGCACCATAAAACGTTGGGCAAAGAGGGTTCTCAGCACTTCGGTTTGCTTTGGGTGCCCATGAGCATGGTCAGAGAAGAGGCCCGCAAAATGAAGCTCGAGCAATGAAGGGCTTGTACCTTTTAGTTGATGCCTTGGTTTTTGCTGGTCCGCTTACCCGTGCTTTTGAGCCGCGCATCCGCTACATAGGGCAAACCAAGCACCTCGCTTTTGCGACCCTGCTCATGATGCTTTTGTTCATTCCTTGGGACGTTGCAAAAACCGCCTACGGAGTGTGGGGTTTCAACCCGAAGTACCTCATGGGTCCCTCGCTTTGGGGCCTGCCCCTTGAGGAATGGCTGTTTTTTGTAGTCGTGCCCTGGGCCACCTTTTTTATCTACGAAGTGCTGCAGCTGTTCTTCCCCTGGAAGTCGTCCAAGCCCGCCTCGTTTTGGTTGGTCGGATTCATCGGAATCGCTTGTGCCGCTGTGGCCTTGACGCATACTGATCGCTGGTACACCCTTACTGCATCGGGCGGACTCGCTTTGGGTTCGGCCTGGCTTGTTTGGCAAAGGCCCTGGTGGACGGCTGCTTTTTTGCGGAGCTGGGGCCTTGGCCTCATTCCGTTTTTTTTGGTCAACGGAATCCTTACCGGAGCCTTTTTAGCTGAGCCAATCGTGTGGTATAATAATGCCGAGAATATGGGGATTCGCCTCGGGACGATTCCGATAGAGGACGCTTTGTATGGAATGCTTATGATGCTGATCTACACTGCCGGCGTTCACTGGTCCCGAAAACGCTTTTGATATTCGGGACTTAAGTAGCCGGAGAGTTGGCATTGCCTCATAATAAAAATGGTCAATCTTAACCAATGCCTCGGTGCTTTCTTGCTAATCAATAGGGCATTTAAGGAATCAGAGGATAAATAAAGCGCATCACATTTTTCACTAGACCAAGGAGGCAGGTCATTCAATGCAAGCATTAAGCGCTCTGCCGCCTGCAATAAATCTAGTTTTTTTTTGGAATAGCGGGATTGCATTAACCCAGCTGCGCCTTTGTAGCACCAATCAGGCAGTTTATTGTGAAGATTGATCGAAGGCACTTCCAAATATTATCATTGGGTATTAATCTAACATGCGAAAAAGGTTAAATTTGCTTGAAATTACCGTTCTATGCTTACCCGACGCCACCTACGCATCAAAACGATGCAAGCTCTTTATGCGTACGTTCAGTCCGACCTCAGCGACGCCGAGTTGGGAGTCCGCCAGCTCGAGAAAAGCATAGGTGAAATTCACCATCTCTACCTCTATGAGCTTCGAATTTTCTGGCATTTTAGGCACTTTATGGAGGAGCGTCTGGAGTTGGAGCCCAACAAGCAATTCGCGAATTCTGCCCGTCAGGCTCAGCTCAAGCACTTTTTGAATCTGCCCTTCTTGACGCAGATTACCTCAGACGACGCCATCATTAAGGCTTGGGAGCAGCACGGAATTCATTGGGGCGATTCGATAGAGGTACTTCGGTCCTTGTTTTTTAAGTACTGGACCCAGTGGAGCGATACCCCGTTTTGGACTGCCCCTGAACTTCAGACCGCCGAGGCGCAGATTTCGCACATGCGCTTGTTTTATCGGGACTTTCTTGCCAACGAAGAATTGCTCCACCAGCTGTACGAAGCAATAAACATTCACTGGTCCGACGACCTGGATGCCGCTCAGATGATGGTCGTGCAAACCATGCAGAATGCACGCAAAAATCAATCGGTGCTCGTCTCTCTTTATCGAGACAAAAAAGACTCGGAATTTGCTCGGGATCTCTACCTGCATACCCTGCGTCATGCCCAGGAATGGCAGGACCGCATGGTGAGCAAGGCCAAGCAATGGGATTTTGACCGCATGGCTCCGGTGGACCGAACCATTGTTCAAATGGCCCTCAGTGAAATCGTTGCCTTTGCCGAGATTCCGATCAAGGTTAGTATTGATGAGGCCATTGAAGTTGCCAAGCAGTATGGCTCGCCCAAGGCAGGTTCTTTTGTAAACGGACTCTTGGATGCCTTAGTGGAGGACCTTAAGGCTGAAGGTCGCATTCAAAAGTTAGGAAGAGGGCTAATTGGCGCCTAATTTTGCCGTCATGAAAAAACGTCTTTTTACCGCCTTCGCCGCAGCGAGCCTTTTATGGTCTTCGTGCGCCAACCCCAGTGATCAAGTTAAATCCCAAGAAGAGCAAATGGCCTTGCAGGCGGTGCAGAGCACAGAGCTCCCCGTTATTACGTTTATGGCGGAGTCTCACGACTTCGGCACCATCAACGAAGGGCAAGTGGTCGACACCGAGTTTAAATTCACGAATACTGGAGATGCTCCGCTCATCATTTCTGCAGCTCAAGGCAGCTGCGGCTGCACGATTCCTGAATACCCTAAGGAGCCCATTGCTCCGGGTGAAGAAGGTAGGATTCTTGTGAGCTTCAACAGCGAAGGCAAGCCCAACCAGCAATCCAAAACGGTCACCTTGACCACCAACGCAGTCCCTAGCACTAAGGTGCTCAGCATCAGCGCCAACGTCACTCCAAAATCCAAATAATTATGAATCTTTTTCTGCAAGCCAATGCTGAGGGTGGAATCGCCGGCTTTTTGCCCCTGATTGCCATTCTAGCCGTTATGTACTTTTTCTTTTTGCGTCCGCAAATGAAGCGCCAGAAAGAAGAAACCAAGTTCCGCAACGTGCTCGCTAAAGGAATGCGCGTGGTAACGAGCTCAGGCATTCACGGCAAGATTTCAGACCTGGACGAGCACACTTTTGTGCTTGAGTCCGAGAACAGCCGCCTGCGGTTTGAGCGTTCTTCAGTGAGCAAAGAGCTTACGGCTGCGCGCTTTCCCGAGAGTGCCAAGGTCGAGGAGAAGAAGTAATCTTCCTTTGATTTAAGGGGGCAGGGGGGAGTAATTCCCCAAGGCTAAGCGAGATTTTTTTATATGCGCTTGAGTTGCTCCTTCAGCATTTTGAGCTGCTCCGAGAGCATGCCTTTGTCGTCAAGTTTCTTAGCCTCCGTCAATAAAGCTTGTGCTTCTTGCTTGCGTCGGCGCGACATGGCCATTCCCGCCAATTGCATTTTGGCAAGGGCCTGATCGGACTTCATTCGCAATCCGGTATTCAGCGCTTTGCGCATGAAGGATTCCGCCTGAGCAAGATTGGTCTGCGACAGCATGAGTCCGCGCAAAAAGAAGTAGTAGGCCAACTGACCCTTGATAAGGGTTTGTTCCGGATGCTTCAGGGCGTCAAGCTGGCTGTTTGCCTTGGTGAAATTTTGAGAACGCAGGTACCATAGGGCCATTAAAATGCGTTCGTTGCGAAAGTGCAGAAGAACGGGGATGCCCGCCATTAGGGTAAGAAAAATGCCATTTCCCCAGCTTCCGTCGATGTATTGGTAGGTTGCAAAGGCCAAAATGGCTGCGGCCAAGGCCAGGCGTAGGTAGCGTCGAATCATGGCGCAAAAGTAGGTCAGCAGCCGCAGAGGATTTTTATTCTAGGGTTGATTCTTTTTGGCGTCCTGCTTCTGCCTTGGCGTTCGGTCGCACCGTTGTCTTACCGGGATTAAAAGGTTATCAACCTGGCATGTGCAAAACTTAGTGGACTTAACCTTGGCGTAATTGACTAAGGGGCTAATTTCAGCACAGATTAAATTGCTTTTTATGCCAGTTGCTTCAAAGAAGGTTCGCAAGATTTTTGTGCTCGATACCTCGGTCATCCTCTACGACCACAACGCCATCATGAATTTTGAAGAGCACGATGTGGCCATACCCATCCCGGTTCTCGAGGAATTGGACGAGTTCAAAAAAGGGTCCGATACCAAGAATTTTGAGGCGAGGGAGTTCATTCGCATGCTCGATAAAAAGGCCGAGAACAAGTCGCTGACCGATTGGATTTCTTTGGACGGACCCAAACGCGGGAAGTTCCGCGTAATAATGGATACGCCAGGCCTGGGCGTGGACGCCACCTCAATTTATGGAGCGGGCAAGATGGATCACAAGATTCTCAATGCTGCTCTGTATATGAAGGAACAGGAGCCCCATCGCCCAGTGATACTGGTGACCAAGGACATAAATTTGCGCCTTAAGGCCAAGGCCTTGAATGTTCAAGCAGAGGACTACCTCACGGGCAAGGTAAAAGAGAGCGATACGGTCTTTGCCGGCAGGGCAGAGCTCGATGGCTTCCCCGAGAAGCTTCTTCAAACGCTTTATGAGCAAAAAAGCGTGCACATTGACCTCAGTCAAAAGGCCAATCAGAAGCTCAACATCAAGCCCAATCTATTTTACATCTTAAAGTCAGGCAAGAGCAGCGGTCTGGGCTTTTACAACGCACAAACCTCTGAGATGGAGTTGGTTGAGAAGGCTGCATACTACGGCATCAAGCCCCGGAATTCAGAACAAACGTTTGCGCTGCACGCCATTATGAATCCGCACATAAAATTGGTTACGTTAACGGGAGTGGCCGGAACCGGCAAAACCCTTTTGGCCTTAGCGGGTTCGCTGGAGCAAAGGCGTGATTTTAAGCAGATTTACCTTGCGCGACCCATTGTACCGTTGAGTAACCGCGACATCGGATTTTTGCCCGGGGATGCCGAGCAAAAAATTAATCCCTACATGCAGCCCCTCTGGGACAACCTAAAGTTCATTAAGAACCAATTTGGCGAGCGGGACCGCAACTACAAGCAAATCGATGAGATGGTGGCTAACGAGAAAATCTTGGTAACTCCGCTGGCCTACATACGCGGGCGATCCTTGAGCAACGTAATTTTTATTGTGGACGAGGCCCAAAACCTAACTCCGCATGAGGTAAAAACCATCATAACTCGAGCGGGAGAAAATTCAAAGTTCATTTTTACCGGAGACGTGCGCCAAATTGACACCCCATACCTCGACGAACAGTCCAATGGTCTGAGCTACCTCGTGGATCGACTCAAGGGTCAACCTCTTTATGCCCACGTTTCGCTGGCCAAGGGAGAGCGGAGCGAACTCGCTAACTTGGCCAACGACATGCTCTAGGCTAGTTGGAGCGCGGGCCTGCGGCTTTAATCTCGGCTGCAGTACCCTCTTCGAACTTGGTAAAATTGGCCTGAAAGAGCGAAGCCAGGCGCTTGGCACCTGCATCATAAGCATCCTTGTCAGACCACGTTGCACGAGGGTCAAGAAGTTCAGACCCAACCCCAGGGCATTCTGAAATACGAGCTAAGCCAAAGTAGGGATCGGTTACGGTCGGCGCAGCGTCGAGCTCGCCCGACATGGCTGCTTGAATGAGCCTGCGCGTATTCTTGAGTGAAATTCGATGGCCGGTGCCGTAGGCGCCCCCGGTCCAGCCGGTGTTGACCAACCAAACTTGAATGTCGGTTCCTGCGAGCTTGCTCATGAGCATCTCTGCGTAGGCTGACGGGTGAAGCGGCATAAAGGGTGCTCCAAAGCAAGCGGAGAATGCGGCTTTTGGTTCGGTTATTCCAGCTTCTGTGCCGGCAACCTTGGCGGTGTAGCCACTCATAAAATGGTAGGCTGCCTGTGCCCGCGTCAGTTTAGAGAGCGGAGGCAGGATTCCGTAGGCATCGGCGGTCAAGAAAAAGACGTGCTTTGGGGCAGGACCCTGCGAGGGAAGCACGCAGTTATCAATGTGGTCGATGGGGTAGGAGGCCCTCGTGTTTTCGGTAATCTTCTTATTCGAATAGTCGGGGATTCCCTGCGCGTCGAGAACAACGTTTTCAAGCAAGGCTCCTGGACGAATGGCCCTAAATATTTCAGGCTCCTTTTCTTCGGTTAGGTCGATGACCTTGGCATAGCATCCGCCCTCAAAGTTGAATACGAGTCCGCCTGCGGTCCAACCGTGCTCGTCGTCGCCAATGAGTTGGCGGTTGGGGTCAGCGCTTAGGGTAGTTTTCCCCGTGCCCGAGAGTCCGAAGAAGAGCGCGGTGGAACCGTCCTTACCCATGTTGGCGGAGCAGTGCATGGGCAGCGTATTGTGCTGGGTAGGTAGCAAAAAGTTCAAAGCGCTAAAAATGCCCTTTTTCATTTCGCCGGTGTAGCCGGTACCGCCGATGAGAATGGTTTTATCCTCAAAGCTTAAGATGGCAAAATTGCCCTGACGGGTTCCGTCGCGCTCGGCTTCGGCCTCAAAACCGGGTGCGTGCAATATGGTCCATTCGGGATCCAGGCCTACAAGTTCATCCGCGTTTGGACGAAGGAACATGTTGTAGCAGAACAAATTATGGTCAGGGAACTCATTAATCACTCGAATGCTGATGCGCACGGAATCCTCGGCGCCGGCAAAGGCATCGCGCACAAAGAGGTTCTTGCCGTCGAGGTAGTTCAAAACCCTAGTCTTAAGCGCGGCGTAGTGCGCTTTATCAAAGGGAATATTCACGTTTCCCCACCAAACCCGATCCTCGGTCAGGCTGTCTCGAACGATGAATCGATCCTCTGGCGCGCGCCCGGTAAACTTGCCGGTTAGAACGTTTAAAACTCCGTTTGCAGTGAGCTCTCCGCGATTGGCCTCCAGGGCAAGTTGAGTGAGGGCTTGAGGATCAAGCTGATACTGAAATTTAGAATGGCTTAGGCCAGCAATAGTTAATGGACGTTCAGAAAGACTATGGTTCATTGGTAAAGGTGATCAAGGGGTTACTGCAAAATTAAGGTACCTTGCACCCTCATTCGAACACTGTGAAGAAAATCGCTGTCCTCGGAGCAGGCCGTTCTGCCGGCCCCCTCATTGAATACTTAGCGACCCACCCCGATTCTAGGGCTTGGGAATTAAGCGTTTATGATCAGGATTCTGAATCCCTGGCGCAAAAATGCCGGTCCTTTGAAAATGTTTTATTTACCGCCTGCGACCTAAACAATGATGAATTGCTCGATAGCATCATTAAATCGCACGATGTGCTTGTTTCTATGCTGCCGGCATTCATGCACCTTCCTATAGCGCGGCGCTGTGTTCAAGAAGGCAAGCACCTGGTTACGGCGTCCTACATCAGCCCAGAAATGCAGGCTTTGGATCAGGAAGCACGGGCAAAAGGATTGGTTTTGGTCAACGAGTGCGGAGTGGATCCGGGCATCGACCACATGTCGACCATGGAAATCCTTCACCGCCTCAAGCGTGAAGGCGCCAATATTACCTCCTACGAGAGCTTTTGCGGGGGCATACTAGCTCCCGAAAGCCCTACGAACCCATGGGCCTACAAGTTCTCATGGAATCCACGCAATGTGGTATTGGCCGGCTCTGGTGGAGCAGTGCACTTTATTCAGGAGAACAAGTACAAGCACATTCCCTACCATCAGGTGTTCCGCCGCACGGAATTTTTAGAAATACCAGGCTACGGACGCTTTGAGGGCTATGCCAACCGCGATTCCCTAAAGTACCAGTCGGCCTATGGCCTAAATGGAGTAGCGACCATGTACCGCGGAACCCTTCGCCGCCCTGGATTTTGCAGGGCCTGGGATGTTTTTGTCAAACTAGGTTGTACCGACGACAGCTATCCCTTGGAGCAGGTGGATACGATGACCCACCGGGACTTCTTAAATACCTTTTTAGCCTACCACTCTTCAGACAGCGTAGAGCTAAAGCTCATGCACTACATGAACATCAGCCAGGATTCTGACCTCATGGAGAAGTTCGAGTGGTTGGGACTTTTCACCGACGAGCCAGTAGGCATTAAGGAGGGGAGTCCGGCCCAGGTTCTGCAGCATATTCTTATGAAAAAGTGGACCATGACCGACGCCGATACCGACATGGTCGCCATGATTCACCGCATTGAGTACGAGCAGTCAGGGGTTCACCACCGCCTGCAGTCTTCGCTTGTGGCCAAAGGGCGCTCCAAGGACGCAACGGCTATGGCCATTACCGTGGGATGGCCCGTTGCAATGGCTACCCGGTTGGTGGCGTTAAATCTGATTCCCGAGCGCGGAGTTCTGATGCCCAACTTGGCTTCGTTGTACCAGCCAATTCTCGCCGAATTGGGCGAGCGCGGAATCCACTTCGACGAGCGGGTTCAGAGGCTGTAGAGTTCCTCTGGTGCGCAGAGGTAGAGGGTGCGGTTTGGTTTGTCGAGGCGCTCAATAAACGCGTCAACCACAGGAATGAGAACGGCCTGTTCCCGGCCTTCCACCTGAATCTCAAATAAATCCTGGACCGGGTACTCTAAAACCTTGATCAACTGCATCCCAGCCCCAATCCCTGAATTGACCACGCTATAGCCAGGCAGCTCGTGGTAGTAGAATTGGTCTTCTTTGAGTTCTGGCAACAGGGCTTCTGGCAGCCATAGTGCGCTGCCCACTAGTGCCTGCGCGGCGGCTTCTCCTTCAATTCCGTCGAAGCGTACAATAGACTCGTCGGCTTTAACGCCACGGCTTGTTTCAATAAATATGGGAATGGCCTTGCCTTGATTCTCCAAGAAAAAGGCATCAACATCGTCGTAAGGGCTTGGGTCGTCCGCAGTTATTCGAACAACCACGTCTCCTTTAAAACCGTGCTTTTTGCGGACGTAGCCCACCTGGAAGTAGCCTTCCACCGAACTGTCGTATTATTCCGTTACCGCAGCAGAATCGTCTGATTCTGTTGCTTCAGGGGCCGCTGCGTCTTCTGCTGCAACCTCAGGCGCTGCTTCTTCAGCTACTTCGGGAGCGGCTTCAGCTGCAACTTCAGGCGCTGCTTCT
>DBBY01000002.1:20344-96292 GCA_002292855.1 Flavobacteriales bacterium UBA972
TTCGGGAGCGGCTTCTGCTGCAACCTCAGGTGCGGCATCAGCGGAAACCTCGGCGGCTTCTTCGGCGTTAGCCTCGGCTGCGGCAGCCTCGGCAGTCTCAAGCGCTGCGCTGCTCATCATAGCAAGCTTTGCGGCAATTGCAGCAGCCTTTTTGGCATTGGACTCGGTCTCAACCTTTAGGCGGTCGGCCTTATTTTTTTGAGCGGAGGTCATTAGGCTGGTGACCTTATTGTCTACTAATGCCTGCTTTTCGTTAAGCCACTTCTCGAATCGCTCTTCGACCTGCTCCAGGGTAAGGGCTCCTTTCTTTACTCCTTCAAGAAGGTGCTTCTTCATTAGAATACCCTTGTGCGACAAAATTGCACGGGCAGTATCGCTGGGCTCTGCGCCCGTCATCATCCATTCCAAAGCGCGCTCGAAGTTGATGTCGATCGTAGCTGGGTTGGTGTTGGGATTGTAGATGCCCAAAGCCTCAATGAAGCGTCCGTCGCGCTTGGCGCGGCTGTCGGCAACTACAATGTGAAAAATGGGGCGGCTCTTGCGGCCGTGGCGTTGAAGGCGAATGCGTGTTGCCATGTTGGTTAACGTTTTAGAAGGGTTCTAAACCCGATTGTTAAGATTAGGGCTGCAAAATTAGTGAAAAAAACTGAATAAGCGATAAAGTTTCTAGCCTCTAGTTACTAGCAACTAGTTGCTAGCGATTAGCCACCTAGGCCAACTGCGCCAGCAGGTCGTGTTTGCTAACAATGTGGTCGGCGTCTTGGCTCCGCACAATGAGGGCATTGAAGGTTTCACCCATGGCCTTGACGCCATCAAGCAGGCTTGCCGTAGCAGGAAGGGTGGGGAAGGGGGCTCCCATTGCGGTCCTGACGAGCTGCTGGATTCCGCCCTCGCCCGACGTGAGCGCGTGAATCACGTGAGACTCCGTGAGGCTGCCCACGTAGGTCGATCCGTCGCTCACCGGGAGCTGGCTGATGCCAAAGCGTTTAAACTGCACGATAGCATTGTTAATGGGTTCCTCGGCGCCGATGGTCACAAGGGGTCTTGCGGCCCTGCCTTGAACGGCTTCGCCAAGGGTCTTCCATTCCTCGCGAAGGAATCCGCGCTCGCGCATCCAATCGTCGTTGTAGATTTTACCCACATAGCGGCTGCCGTGGTCGTGAAAAAGCACCACCGTTACTGCATCGGGAGGCAACAGGTGCTTGAGCTGGCGCAGCCCTTGAAAGGCGGATCCGCAGGAATAACCGAGCAAAAGGCCTTCCTTGCGAGCCAGTTCCCGTGCGGCGAGCGCTCCGTCGCGGTCGGTAACTTTTTCAAACTTGTCAATGAGGCTAAAGTCGACGTTCTTCGGCAGAATGTCTTCGCCAATACCCTCGGTGATGTATCCGTAAATCTCCTGCGGATCAAACTCACCGGTCTCGTGGTATTTTTTAAAAACGGAACCGTAGGTATCGATGCCCCAAATTTGGACGCTTGGATTCTTTTCTTTGAGGAACTGGGCTACGCCGGAGATGGTTCCGCCCGTGCCCACGCCCACCACAAAGTGGGTGATGCGGCCCTGGGTTTGCTCCCAGATCTCGGGACCCGTGGACTCGTAGTGCGCCTGGCGGTTGCTCAAATTGTCGTACTGATTCGGGAAGAAGGAATCCGCAATTTCAGAATTCAGCCGGCGTGCAACCGAGTAGTAGGAGTCGGGGTGGTCCGGCGCTACGTTGGTGGGGCAGACGTGAATTTCGGCTCCAAGGGCGCGGAGCACGTCCATTTTTTCTTTGGACTGCTTGTCGCTCATCGTACAAATGAGGCGGTACCCTTTAATGACGGCGGCTAGTGCGAGGCCCATTCCGGTGTTGCCCGAGGTGCACTCAATGATTGTTCCGCCCGGCTTGAGGCGGCCGTCGCGTTCGGCGTCTTCGACCATTTTAAGCGCCATGCGGTCTTTGGTCGAATGGCCGGGATTGAAGTACTCCACCTTCGCATAGACTTCGCCCGGAATGTCTTTGGCCAAGGCGTTCATGCGGATCATCGGCGTGCGCCCGATGGTTTCTAAAATGTTCTCGTAAATGGGCGGAATTTCTCGGGTCATCATAGGGTGCGAAGGTAGGGTGTGGGTCGAAGCATGCTCCGAACTTCGGAACGGAGTTCGGTTTCGCGGGCGACCAGGTCAGCCAAACTAATGGCCTTTAGGGCGTGTACCGTTTCGTTTCGAACTTGGACCAGTGCGTCTTGAACCGCACAGGCCGAAGGGTTGGGGCATTCTGAGCAAGGTTTGTAAAACCGGTGTGAGGCGCAGGGGAGAAGGGCTATGGGACCCTCTACCACGCGAAGGATGTCTGCAAGGGAGATTTGATCCGCGGGCAGGGCCAATTGGTAGCCTCCGTTTCGTCCGGGTTCCGAATGAAGCAGGTCGGCCTCGCGAAGCTCTCTGAGGATTTGCTCGAGAAATCGGCGAGGACTGTGCGTGAGTTCCGCCAGTCGGGCCGTCGAAAAGCGTTCATCCGACTGCTGTGCCATGCGGTGCAGGGCGTGCAGAGCGTAGACACTTTTGCGGTTTAGCATCCGTAGATGCGGTTCAGTACCATGGCCAGGCGGACTCCAGCCTGAACGAGCCGTTCCTCAAGGCGACTGTAGTTCTCGTACCCGTATTGGTAGCTCAGGTTTTCAAGGTCGGCGGGAGGGTAGATCCCGGCCATGCGCAGTGCCTTGGATTCGTTGGCCCAATCCAGGTAGCTGCCCGATTGATGCTGCTTCACGCGGTCTTGAGGGGTGGTTCTCAGCAGATGCTGGCTGTATTCGGTGTACGAAAGCTGCTGGCCGTCAATGAGGTCGCTGTCCCAAATGCGGTGAAGGTTGCTGCTCTTGCCAAAGTACTTGATTTTAAAATCGTTCCCTCCCTTGTCGTCGCCGCGCCCCACGTGCAGGGGTTGGTGCAGGTCACCCAACAGGTGCACTAAAATTTTAATAGCATTGGCTTCGCCGCCGTGCTTGAACTTTTTGGTCTCGAGCTCTCGGGTTATTTCGTCGAGTTTAACCAGGATGTCGCCTTGGCTTGGGCTTCCTGCCTCGGCATAGGTTTGGTGGTCGCCAATGGTGCAGTAGTGCCAGGGGTCCCAGTGGTCGTAGGCCTTGTCGGACTTTACTTCGTCCATCCAGGTCGAGCACATGGCCAGGCTTTCTCCCTGAAGAATAGCGGAGATTTTTTTCTCGGCGCAGGGCTTGAGTTGGGAGGTGGCAATTTCGCCGACAATCCGGTGGCCGGTTTGGCCCCAGCCAAAAGAAGGCAGGCTTGAGGCAAAAACGAATGAAACGATCCAAAATGTTTTTAAACGCATAGTCAAAGGTAGTACGCCAAGGGCGCAGGCCCTACTTTTGCCCATCATGCAAGACCCTGAATTTTTTGCGCATCCCACTGCCGTAGTAGACGACGGCGCAGTCGTTGGCGCGGGCTGTAAGATTTGGCATTTTAGCCACGTCAGCGCAGGTTCTGTGCTCGGAGCGGGCTGCAACCTTGGGCAAAATGTTATGGTTGCTCCCGGCGTGGTTTTGGGACGCAACGTTAAGATTCAAAACAACGTCAGTATTTATAACGGAGTTACTTGCGAAGACGATGTTTTTTTAGGCCCTAGTGCGGTCTTTACCAACGTGACCAATCCAAGGTCCGCAATAAACCGAAGGGATCAGTACAGCGCAACAAGGGTAGGCCGAGGTGCCACCATTGGCGCAAATGCTACGATAGTCTGCGGTCACGATATTGGCCCCTATGCGTTTATTGGAGCGGGAGCGGTAGTGACCAAGCACGTTCCGGCCTATGCTTTGGTTGTGGGCAACCCGTCGCGCCAAATTGGCTGGATGAGTGAGTACGGCCATCGGCTCGAGTTCAATGACCTGGGTCAGGCAGAATGCCCTGAAAGCAAGGAACGCTATGAACTTCGCGACGGGTTCGTAGTTAAGGTGTAATAAATAACGATTGAATTAGCATGAATTACCCAATTGAAGCCCAGCATAGCGAGGAACTTGACCTAATACGGGCCTCGGCTGCAGAATTTGCTGCGCAGCACATTGCTCCTCACGTTATGGAATGGGATGAGGCTCAGGTCTTCCCCAAGGAGCTCTTTCACGAAATGGGCCGACTCGGATTTTTGGGTGTGCTCGTCAGCACGGAATACGGCGGTGCCGGCATGGGTTATGCGGAGTACATTACTATTGTTGACGAAATTGCTCAGGTCTGCGGCAGCATTGGCTTGAGCGTTGCTGCACATAATTCTTTGTGCACCCAGCACATTAACCAATTCGGAACCGAGGAGCAAAAGCGTCGCTGGTTGCCCAAACTCGCTAGCGGACAATGGATTGGCGCTTGGGGTCTTACCGAAACGGGCACGGGAAGCGATGCGGGCGGCATGCACACTACGGCGGTTCGCGAGGGCGACGGATGGAGGATCAACGGAAGCAAGAACTTCATTACCCATGCCATCAGCGGCGACGTAGCGGTGGTGGTGGTCCGTACCGGAGAGAAGGGAGACAGCCACGGCATGTCGGCCTTTGTGGTCGAGAAGGGTACTCCTGGTTTTGAGGGCGGACGCAAGGAGAACAAGTTAGGGATGCGCGCCAGTGAAACAGCGGGTTTGTTTTTTGACAATTGCTATGTCTCCAACGACAACCTGCTCGGCAAGGTCGGTGAAGGCTTTATTCAGTCGATGAAAATTCTGGACGGCGGACGCATTTCTATTGCAGCCCTCAGCCTAGGCATCGCCAAAGGCGCTCAAAAGGCCGCCCTGCGCTACAGCCGCGAGCGCGAGCAATTTGGTCAACCCATTGGAGACTTTCAGGGCATTGCCTTTAAACTTGCCGAAATGGGAACCAAGATTTATGCCTCTGAACTCATGACGCGGCATGCCGGTTCTTTAAAAGACCAAGGACTTAAGGTTACGAGAGAGTCCGCCATGGCCAAGCTCTTCGCCAGCGAGACCGCGGTGGAGGTGGCTACGGACGGCGTTCAAATTCATGGTGGCTATGGCTACACCAAGGATTACCCGGCCGAGAAGTACTTTAGGGATTCGAAGCTTTGCACCATTGGTGAAGGCACGTCAGAAATTCAGAAACTCGTTATTTCGCGAGATTTCAAGAAGTCTTAATTCACAAACTCAATAGCACTCGCCTTTGGCGCGACCTTAGGCCTCGGCATCGGAGGTGCTTGGAGCGAAGGGCTTATTTGTGGTTTCTTTGTAACCTATGAGTCGATTGATACGTTTTTTGGCCGCTGCTGCGCTGCTTGTTCTTAGTTCCGTCCAGCTGCATGCGACCCACGCCTACGGGGGTGAAATAACCTGGAAGTGTTTTACAACGGGTCCCAACGCCGGTAAGTTCAAATTCTACATGATTCTTTACCGCGACTGCGGCAGTGGCAATGCCACACTTCCAGGTGGCACGGTGCCTTTGAATTCGAATTCGCCAGCTGGAACTATAACCCTGACTCAGGTTGGTGTAAATACGGACGTTTCTCCTACCTGCTACGTCACTCCGTCACCAATTCGATGCAATGTTTCAGCAAGTGGTGAAGGTGCCCTAGAAGAAGCTCGTTATGAATCCGCATTTATAAACCTAACCGGCACCCCTCCTGCGGGCGGCTGGCAGTTTAGCTATTCCTTGTGCTGTCGTCCCAATACCCTTACTAATTTGGTGAATCCGGGCAGTCAAAATTTGTTTTTAAGGGCGGTAATGTACCCTTATAGTATTACCGGAAATCCCCAAAACACCAACCCCTGCTACGATTCTTCTCCACGCTTTTTAGAGCCCCCGAAGTCGGTGATTTGTACGGGCTACGAGTATACCTACGCGCAGTTTGCCTTTGACGACGATTTGGATTCCATTTACTACGATTGGGCGCCTTCACTAACCAGCGCAGGCACAGCTATTGGCTATGTTTCTCCCTACACGGCCGTTAGCCCCCTACCCAATGGAGGAACGCCCGCTCAACTCAATAATGTGACGGGGAACATAACCTTGAATGCATCAGCCGGCGGATCCTATGCGACGTCCATTAAAATTTCGGCCTATCGCTGTGGACAATTGATTGCAGAGGTGTTCCGCGATATCCCCATGGCCATTAAGAACAACTGTCCGAACCTTCCGACTGGGTCACCCAATACTCCGCCCACTTTGGCAGTAACAAATATTCCTGGTTATCAAGGGGTTAATCCTGTAGTGATAAATGGTGACACCGCCTATTATGAGGCCACTGTGTTTGCGGGCCAGCAGGTGCGCTTCAACCTCGTGTCGCAAGACCCCCAACTGCTGCCGAACTTTTTGCCCCAAACTATTGGGTTTATTCCTAGCGGAGGGCAGTTTGGAGTTCCGCTGTCGAATGCAGTTACCGGTTGCTTGAATCCGCCTTGTGCTACGGTCACTCCGGTGGCCCCGCAGACCAGCCTTGTGAATCCATTGAACAACGAGGTCTTGTTCAATTGGTTAACCTCCTGCAACCACATTGCCTACCAGGGTACTCAGTGCGGAAGCCCCATAAATTCCTACACTTTTGCCATGCGGATGCAGGACAACTTCTGCCCGATCCCAGCGGTGTCGGTTAAGTCAGTGGTCATTAATGTCGTTTCAACCATACCCGTGCCCCCTGACATGACCAATGCCTGTGCCTCGGTGAATGCAAACGGTACGGTGAGTATTAACTGGGGGTTCCCTGCGGATACCGGAATGAACTTTGATTCCTATGTTATTTACCATTCCGCGAGTCCTACGGCGCCCTTCACGGTACTCGATACGGTATTCAACTACGCAACTCTTGGCTATACCCATGCCGCACCTGCGGTAGGTGCGAACTACTACTATATTCGATCCAAGGGTGGCTGCGACTATTTGAGCATACCGAGCGACACCCTGCAAACCATTGGTCTTAGCCTTAATTCCCTGCCCGCGACCAATTCCTACGTCGCGGAGTTGACTTGGAATAGTTCCTCGACGGGCTACAGCCAGCCCTTTGAAATTTGGCGCCGCAGCCTTCCCTCGGGTATCTGGCAAAAAATCGACACGACGAGTGCACCGACCTACCGCGACACCGTGAATGTCTGCGGTCAAAATTTGGAGTACCAAATCCGCACGAATACTGGCTGCGCAAGCAGCAACAAGTCGGGATACTTCTCTGATCAGGTCAATGCGGATGCGTTAGTAATAGACAGTGTCTCAGTGGTCAATGGCCAAGTAGTTATTGCATGGGCCCCAGGTACCAGCAACGACATCGTAGACTACTACCTGCTCAAGTTGACGAGCGGAACATGGTCTCCGATTGACACTATTAAGCCCGGCACCACCATGCCCTACACGATTCCTGGTTCGATTGAAAGCGTCAAGGACCACTATAAGATTATTTCTGCGGATTCCTGCGGTAATTTGAGTTCTGACCTTCTTGTGACTGCGGCCAACAACATGGTGCTCACCGAGAACATGGATCCCTGCGAGGGGGTTATGCGCCTGCGTTGGAATACCTACCGCGGATGGGGAGCTGCAGGGGTGAAGCAGTATGAACTGTGGATGGAGGAGACGCCTACCGGTGGAGTTACGACCAAGACCCTCGTGGGAATCAAGGGTCCGAACGATTCAACCTTCAGCATGCGCAACCTCAGCAGCGGCACGACCTACTGCTGGTACGCTCGCGCGGTAGACACTGCGGCTACAAAGACCAGTTCCTCCAATAAGGTGTGCATAACCTCGCTGGCAGTTCAGCGTTCAAGGCTCCTTTATTTGGCCAAAGCCAGCGTGCGCGAAGACGACGGCGTGGAGTTGGTTTGCTTCATTGATCGTGATGCCGACATCGTTCACTTTGACGTGCAGCGCGCCGACGAGCTTGGTGCTCCGTTCAAGTCGTTGGGCTTGCTTCCCAAGCCCATTACGGGCCCATGGGAGTTCCGCTTCAAGGACTTCACGGCAAACCCCAAGGACCATCGCTATGCCTACCGCGTTGTTGCCACCGACAGCTGCGGCAACATAGACACGTCGTCTAACATTGGACGCACCATGGTTTTGGAGGTGGACGAGCAGGACAATTTGACCAATATTCTGACCTGGAATCGCTATGGTGACTTCATGGGCGGCATTGATCGGTATGAAATTTACCGGGCCGTTCAGCCGACAGGAGGATTCCAGTTGGTTGGATCCACCCAAGACACCCTTTTTCAAGACAATACGCGCCCCTTGGGCGATTACAGTGGCTTGATTGCCTACCGCGTAGTGGCGGTGGAAGGAGTGAATCCACTGGCGTTTAGGGATGCCGACGGCTCTATATTCCGCTCTACCTCTACCACAGCCATGGCGGAATTCAAGCCCCGCATCTTTATACCCAATAGTTTTAATCCAAAATCAGACGTGGCTGCCAACCGCGTTTGGAGGCCTGCTCAGATTTATGTGAGCCCAGGCAGCTACAGTTTAGAGGTTTTTGATCGTTGGGGCCAGCGCGTTTTTGAAACGTCCAACGAACTAAAGGGTTGGGACGGCAAGCTCAACGGCAGCTATGCTCCGCAGGGCGTGTACACGTTCAAGTTGATCTACCGCAGCATTGAGGGAGAGCTTGTGGAGCGCATCGGTACGCTCAATTTGCTGTACTAACTGCTGCCTTAAAACTTACTTAAAGTCCGTCTCTTTTCTAGGGGCGGACTTTTGTAGTTTTGCTTGCAACTTAATCTAAAGTTGCTATGGCTGATTTCACCAATAAGGTCCTCGGGGAATACCTCACCTACGACGACGTACTTCTCGTACCCGCATTTTCAGAAGTGCTCCCGCGTGAGGTGCGTCTTGAATCCCGATTTAGTCGAAACATTGAGCTTAAGGTTCCTGTGGTTTCTTCGGCAATGGACACGGTTACCGAGGCCGGAATGGCGATTGCCATGGCCCAAGAGGGCGGAATGGGGGTACTGCACAAGAATTTAACGGCAGAGCGGCAGGCAATGGAAGTTCGCAAGGTGAAGAGGGCGGAGTCCGGAATGATTTTAGACCCGGTGACCCTTACCACGGGCGCTACCATTGGCGAGGCCAAAAGACTGATGTCGGAGTACCGAATCGGGGGCATACCGGTGGTGGATTCCGAGAAAAGACTTATTGGTATTATCACAAACCGCGACCTGCGCTTTGAGCACGACGACCTTAAGGGGGTGAGCGAGGTAATGACCTCTGAGGGCCTGATCACCGCTGCCGACAGCACTACCATGGAGCAGGCCGAGGTGATTCTACAGCGCAGTAAAATTGAGAAGCTTCCGGTAGTTCGGGCAGACGGCACTCTGCTCGGCTTGATTACCTACCGCGACATTAATAAGAAGCGGACCAAGCCCTTCAGCAACATTGACACCTTTGGTCGCCTCCGGGTTGCCGCGGCGGTTGGGGTTACTCCCGACGTACTAGACCGAGTCGCGGAACTCGTGGCTGCTAACGTCGATGCTATTGTGGTGGATACGGCCCATGGGCACACCCGCGGGGTGGTTGACACGCTGCAGGCTATTAAGAAGGCTTTTCCTCACCTTGATGTCGTGGTCGGCAACATTGCCACCGCAGAGGCTGCCAAGTATTTGGTTAAGGCCGGTGCGGATGCGGTTAAGGTCGGAATTGGGCCTGGTTCCATTTGTACTACGCGGATTATTGCAGGGGTCGGCGTTCCCCAGCTCAGCGCAGTAATGGCGGTTGCTCAGGCCCTAAAGGGTTCAGGAGTCCCGGTCATTGCAGACGGAGGAATTCGCTACACGGGAGACATCGTCAAGGCCATTGCGGCGGGTGCCGACAGCGTAATGCTGGGCTCCATGTTTGCAGGCACCGAAGAAGCTCCTGGCGACACTATTATTTTAGACGGTCGGCGCTACAAAAGCTACCGGGGCATGGGCTCGCTGGAAGCCATGCAGGCGGGTTCCAAGGACCGGTACTTTCAAGATGTCGAGGATGACGTTAAAAAATTGGTTCCTGAGGGAATCGTGGGACGCGTTCCATATAAAGGAAACGTCGGCGAGGTCATGTACCAGTTTGTGGGCGGCCTGCGCGCTGGCATGGGTTATTGCGGAGCCAAAGACATTGAGGCCCTTCAGCGCGACGCCAAGTTTGTGCGCATCACCGCTGCCGGGGTGGCCGAGAGCCATCCGCACGACGTGACCATTACGGGAGAATCGCCCAACTACAGCCGGTAAACACCTAGGGCAAGGGCTTGCTCTGGCGCTCCTCAAACTCTTGGTGGCACTGAATTAGGCTGACCAAGAGTTCAAAGTCGGTGGCCGAGCGAATGGAGCTTTGGTTGTAGCGGCAAAAAAGAAGAACTTCTTCGATGCGGGCTTCAGTAAGACCGGTCAGCTCAAAAAGTGCAGTGCGGTTTCGGCTCTCCGCGAGCTGGTTGCGGTATTGATCCGAGGTCAACAGCAGGGTGAGCTCGCGCATTTGGCGCGGACGGTTGCCGAATTGGTCGTACAAAAAGTCAACAGGATTTGCGAGGGTAGGTGCCTTGGCTTGCGGAATTTTGATGGCGCTTCCGCTGGGTCGTTCGGGCTCTTTGAGGTCAAGGTCTCGGGGCAAATTGCTGGTAAGCTTGTATGCGGTAACGGGTACTTCTTCGAGCAAGTAATTGCGCGGTGGCAGGGTAACCCTCACGGAGTCTGCATTGCGAGCCGCTTGGTAGCGGTAGCCATAGCCCGGACGGCTGAATACCAAGGTGTCGTTGGCTCGAGCTTCGATGCGAAAGCGCCCCGAGCGGTCGGTCATAATGCGTTCCTCAGACCGGGAGTTTACGATGACGACGTCTGGAATTCGTTCCGAAGTTTTTTCTTCAGAAACATATCCTTCAAAAACCACTCGCTGCTGCGCCAAAGTGGGATTTAGCGTCAGCAGAGACAGCAGGACAAGGAGAAAATTCCGCACAGGCCCTAAACGTACAACATTCGTGCCTCTCTTGGCAGGGAAATTCCCGATATTTGTCTTCTATTAGCACTAAATCATGGCAGACGATAAAAAGGTAATTTTTTCAATGTCGGGGGTGAGTAAAATCCTTCCGAACAACAATAAGGCTATTCTAAAGGATATTTACCTTGGATTTTACTACGGGGCTAAAATTGGTATTATCGGCCTCAATGGTTCGGGTAAGTCAACGCTCTTGAAGATTATTGCGGGTCTAGAAAAGAGCTATCAGGGAGACGTGGTGTATTCCCCCGGCTATACCATCGGTTTTTTGGAGCAGGAGCCCCAACTCGACGAGACCAAGACCGTGATCGATCTGGTGAAAGAAGGCATGGCTGAGACCGTTGCGGTGCTCGAAGAGTACAATTCAATTAACGACCAGTTTGGGCTTCCTGAGGTTTATGAAAATCCCGAGGTAATGGACAAGCTTATGGCCCGACAGTCTTTGCTTCAAGACAAGATTGACGCGAGCAATGCCTGGGAGCTGGATCAGGTTTTGGCCCGAGCCATGGATGCGCTCCAAGTGCCCGACGGCGACACGCCTATTTCGGTACTTTCGGGTGGAGAGCGACGCCGAGTAGCCCTGTGCCGCTTGCTGCTTCAGAATCCCGATATTCTCCTGCTGGACGAGCCCACCAACCACCTTGACGCGGAGTCTATTCTCTGGCTGGAGCACCACCTGCAGCAGTACCAGGGGACTGTCATTGCCGTAACTCACGACCGCTACTTTCTGGATAATGTGGCCGAATGGATTCTTGAGCTCGATCGGGGCGAGGGAATTCCGTGGAAGGGAAACTACTCAAGCTGGCTCGACCAAAAAACCAAGCGGATGGTTCAGGAAGAGAAGCAGGTTAGCAAGCGCCGCAAGTCCTTGGAGCGTGAGTTAGAGTGGGTTCGCATGAATCCCAAAGGGCGCCAAGCCAAGAGCAAGGCGCGTCTTAACAGCTACGACAAGCTTATGAGCGAGGAGCAGAAAGACAAGGAGCAGCGCCTTGAAATCTATATTCCTAATGGTCCGCGACTCGGAACTCAAGTTATTGATGCAAAGCATGTTAAAAAGGCTTTTGGAGATAAGCTTCTCTATGAGGACTTGAATTTTAACTTGCCTCCTGCGGGAATCGTAGGTATTGTTGGCCCGAACGGCGCGGGTAAGACAACCATTTTCAAGATGGTCATGGACCAGCTGAAGCCCGACGGCGGTGAGTTTAAGCTGGGCGAAACCGTCAAGATTAGCTACGTCGACCAAACGCACTCTAAGCTGCATGCAGAGAAGTCTATTTTTGAGATTGTTGCCGACGGCCAAGAGCAGTTTGAACTGGGCGGACAACTGGTAAATTCAAGGTCCTACCTGTCGCGATTCAATTTTAGTGGAGCCGACCAATCCAAGAAGGTCGGAATTCTGTCGGGAGGGGAGCGCAACCGCCTGCACCTTGCCATGGCCTTAAAAGAGGGCGGCAATGTGCTTCTTTTGGACGAACCAACCAACGACCTAGACATCAATACGCTCCGAGCGCTCGAGGAAGGTCTTGATAATTTCGCGGGTTGTGCCGTAATTATTTCTCACGACCGTTGGTTTCTTGACCGGGTCTGTACGCACATTCTAGCCTTTGAGGGCGATTCAGAAGCCTACTACTTTGAGGGTTCCTTTAGCGACTATGAGGAGAACAAGAAAAAGCGATTGGGCGGAGGTCTTGAACCCAAGAAGTTCCGATACAAAAAACTCGTGAAGTGAGCCAAGTCCGTCCTGCCAAAGGAACCCGTGATTTTGCGGCTGCTGACGTGATGCGGCGGCGCCATGTAATGTCGGTGCTGCAGGATGTATTTGAGCGTTATGGCTACGCTCCGCTAGAAACTCCGTCGTTTGAAAACCTGGAAACCCTCATGGGTAAGTACGGCGACGAGGGAGATCGCTTGATTTTTAAGATTTTGCGATCGGGAGATTTTATGAAGTCGGTCGCCGACCCAACCCAGCCCAAGGCTTCGGAATTAGCTGACAAGGCATTGCGCTACGACCTTACGGTTCCCTTTGCGCGTTTTGTTGCCCAGAATGCGGGGCAGCTAGCCATGCCCTTTCGCCGCTACCAGATACAGCCGGTCTGGCGCGCCGACAATCCGCAAAAAGGCAGGTTTCGTGAGTTTTATCAGTGCGACGCCGACGTGGTTGGCAGCTCGAGCCTATGGCATGAGGTAGAATTAGTGGCGATTTACCACCGGGTTTTTGCCGAGCTGGGCCTTGACGTGGTGGTGCGTCTGAATCACCGAGGCTTGCTTGCGGGAATTGCAGAAGTTGCGGGCTTGGGCGATCGACTTACCGACTTTACCGTGGCCCTTGATAAGCTCGACAAAATTGGGGCAGAGGGAGTCCGCCTGGAATGGCGCGAACGCGGTTTCACGAAGCAGCAGTCTGCGGCTTTGGAGCCCGCACTGGAGCCAATGACCGATATGGCGGCAACGTTGAGCCGCATGGAGCGCTGGTTGGCGTCTTCAGAACAAGGTATGGCCGCCCTGGCGGACCTTCGCTGGCTTACCGAGCGCGTGGCATCCTTTGGGCCCTTGGCCTTGGACGTGACCCTGGCTCGAGGCTTAAACTACTACACGGGCTGCATTTTTGAGGTGCAAGCCAAGACGGTGGCCATGGGCAGCGTGGGCGGTGGCGGACGCTACGACAATTTGACGGGCATCTTTGGTGCTCCGGGCTTGAGCGGGGTAGGAATCAGCTTTGGTCTTGACCGAATTTTGCTTTGCCTCGAAGAGTTGGGGCTCCTCCCAGAACTCAGCGTTGGCCCACAGGTCTTAGTGTTTCAATTGGGCGACGAGGAAGCGGACTATGCCTTTAGGGTGGCCGAAGCCCTTCGCGCAGAAGGAATCCGCACCGTGCTCTACCCAGAAACAGCTAAGATTAAAAAGCAGTTTGACTACGCCGAAAGAATTGGTGCTCAGTTCGTGGTCATGGCGGGCGCTCAGGAAGAGCGGGCACAGTTCATACAGGTCAAAAACCTAGGTACTGGAGTTCAGTCGGAACTGGCCCTCGACGGTTTGGGGTCCTTTGATTGGGTCTAGAACTTGTACCGTAGGCCCAACCGGACGATGGCGAAATCGTCCTCGAGAATATCTAGTCCGAGGTAGTCCCGCTGCAGCGCGACCATTGCGGACCATCTTAAGTGCTTGCCTTGCTTTAGGTTAATCCCTGCGCTAAGGCGTGTACGGCGTAGGCTTGAAAAGGGGCTGAATTGCTCGAACCACCACTCGGAACTTAGTTCAGGGGTCCAGATTCCAAGGCTTCGCTGGGCATAGATTCCGTAGCGCACGGAGGCGTTTCGGTTAAAGTGGTAGCGGATGCCTGCGTTCACGTCCGCTATTTTAAGGCCAGAAATTCTAGGCTTAAACGTTTTCTCGAGGGCAAGAGTGTGCCTTGGTTTGGTGCTTTGATTCAAGGGGGCCCTAAATTCATAGAAGTAGCTCCACCTCTTTTTGGCGTCGCGATTGATGCGCAGGTCGACAAACTCATTGAATTCCGTGCCTCGCCAGCGGTGCTCAAAGGATGCGGCGGCATCCCATTTCTTGCTCAAGGCTGCCTTAACCGTCGCAGAAGCCCATACCTGGGTTTGGCCCTCAGCACTTGGCACAAACCCCACAAAAAGGAGCAGGAGTACCAAAAAATTAAGCGGCCTAGATTCCAAGGATCGTGGCGGCCAATAGGATGCTAAACACAATGTAGAGCAGGGGGCGAATCAATTTGTGCACAATGTCTTTCGCGAGGCGTTCGCCCCGAAAGGTGAGAATGGCTCGGCTCGCATCCAGCGGGTGAGGTGCAATTACTTTACGCAGGAGCATCTCCTGCAGGAGCAGAGTTTCGTTGATGGGAATGCCCCCTTTGGAGTTTTCGTAGCGGTAGAAAAGTCCGCGAAAGTAAAGCGCGATAATTCGCAGGTCCTGTTGCATGCCGCAATTTACTGCGCTGGCTGAGTTTTTATAGGCACTAGGTCAACCAAGCCTGGCGAAAGGCTCGGTTGGCATCGTAGTCTTGGGCCTGCTTGACCGTGTTGAATCGCCGAACAGGGCGGGGGTCGTTGCCCACGCCGGCCAAATAGGCCCAATTGGCCCAGTTGCTTGCCGGGTCGTAGTCCAGCAGTTGCGACTCGAAGTATGCAGCACCGTAGCGCCAATCGATGCCAAGGTCGTGAATCAGGTAGGACGCTAAATTCTGCCGAGCACGGTTGCTGCTGTAGCCCGTTTCTGCGAGTTCGCGCATGCCGGCGTTGACGAAATCGTCGCCGGTTTGTCCGTCGACCCACCGTTGAAAGGCTCGGGCGTTGAATCCGGCTCGGGGCGCTTGTTCTCGGAATCCCTTTTTATGAAAAAGTCGTCTGCCTGCGCGGTAGGCGACCCACTGAAAGTACTCCCGCCAAAGGAGTTCCACGCGGATCCATTCCACCTCGGGGCTGCCTCCGAGCGTCTCCTCGAGATTCAGGCAAGCCTGCCAAATGCGGCGCGGACTCAGTGCGCCCGATGCCAGCCAAGGCGAGAACTTGGTGGAATATTCCGTACCAAGAAGGCCGTTGCGGCGCGTTTTGTAGGCTGCGGCTCCCTCGGGATTGCGCAGGTAGGCTTCAAGGCGGGCTAATGCGGAGGCTTCGCCCGGTTCAAAGGGAAAGGCTTGGCTGGTTGAAGTAGGTGATGCACCGTGGGGATCTACTTGTAAGGGCGGCAATTCAAAGCGGAGGTTCTCGCGCTCTACTTTGTGCCTAAAGGGGGTAAAAACCTCGGGCAAGCGGTTAATTCCGCCCGGAATGGCCTCGGGTTCAAGAATACTGTGCGTCCAAAATCCATGAATCCGCTTCACTAAGGCGCGAAGTTGGGCTTCGTCTTGGCGCTCCTCGTGGGCCACGGCGAAGCTGTAGGTGAGCGCGCTCAGTCGGTTGGTTCGCAGCCAATCGAGGGCGGAACCTTCGGTCTCTTCGAGTGCAATGCCGTGCTTTTGAAGCTCGGCGCGCATCGTTTGAAGGTCTTTTTGCGTCCATTCAATGCGGCGGGCACTCATGCGCGGAATTCCGCCTATTCCGGCATCGAGGTGCAGGCGGTTCCAGGCAAAGAAAACCCGGAGCTCTTCGCCTGTTTTTGTCGCTTCTTGGAGGGCAAATTCCCAGCAAGAATTGTCGCTAAGGCGTCGGTCGTGACGGATCCACCATGCAATCATAACTCGTTTATTCTGTTAAGGTTAAATTCGGCTTGCTCCAGTAATGCTTCACGGTGATCGGGGTTCATCTTGTCCCAGGTTCGGTAGACCATTCCAATGCGGGGATTCCGCTCGAGCAGGTGCCGGTTTCGCTCGTGAAAATGCCAGTAAAGGGAGTTGAAGGGGCAGGCGTTATCGCCCACTTTTTCGGTGACGGAATAGGCGCATTTTGCGCAGTGGTTGCCCTGCTTGTTGAGGTAGGATCCGCTGCTGACATAGGGCTTGGTCCCCACAATGCCGCCGTCGGCAAACTGGCTCATTCCGCGGGTATTGGGCAGCTCGACCCATTCCACCGCGTCGATGTAAATGCCGAGGTACCACGCGTCGAGTTTGCTGGGGTCGAGGCCCGCCAGCAGAGCGAAGTTGCCTATGACCATGAGGCGCTGAATGTGGTGGGCATAGGCCGTGCGCAGGCTTTGATCCACTGCGACGCTCAGGCAGCGCATCTTGGTTTTGCCTGTGAACATCCAGTCGGGCAGGGCTCGGTCGTGGTTAAAGAAGTTTAGGTTCTGGTATTCGGGCATTTTTGCCCAATAAATACCGCGGATGTATTCGCGCCAACCCAAAATTTGGCGAATAAAGCCTTCGGCGGCGGCAAGGGGAACGCGCTGGGGGTCATGGCGATAGGCCTCTTCTGCTCGCTGAACTACCTCAAGCGGATTAAGCATTTTAGTATTGAGCGCAAAGGACAGCCTGCTGTGGAAGAGAAAGTCCTGGTCTTCGGCCAGTGAGTCCTGAAACCGTCCAAAAAGCGGCAGTAGGTGCTCTATAAAATGGTCGAGGATGCTGAGTGCTTCGGTTCGGTCGGCGGGCCAGGGGAAGTCTTCTGCGCTGGCGTCTCCCCAACTTGGGATGCCATGGCGGTTGAGGCGTTCATCTAGGGCGCTCAGGTTGTGATGCGCCCGCCACTCGGCCGGGACGCTTTGCTTGGGGTCCCACTTGGACCGGTTGTCGGAATCGAAGTTCCACGCACCGCCTTCTGGCTGGCCTGCCGCGTTGAGGAGTACATTCCACTTTTGACGCATTACGCGGTAAAACGATTCCATGAGGAAGGTCTTTTTGCCCGCAAACTGATTGGCTACCGTGCTTCGCTCGGTGAGAAAGTGCTCGCTTGGCACGCAGGTTCCAATGCCTTTCAGGGACTCGCTCAGTCGCCATTCGTCGGGCTCCTGATACTCAATGTGTACCGTTTGACCTGTTTGTTCTATTTCGGCTCGGAGGGCTTCTAGGTTTGCCCGAAGGCTTCCTTGCTGGCGGGGATCGTCGAGGGTCCAATAGGCCACGCGATGGCCTTCGGACTCGAGGTTATGAGCAAGCCGCTGCATGCCGTGCAAGAAGGCGAGCATTTTTTGGCGGTGGTGGGGAGCGTAGCGCAGTTCTTCTTCGGATTCAAACAGGGCGTAGACGACGTCTTCGCGCGGGCTGTTAAACCATGAGTGCGTGGGGTTGAGCTGGTCTCCCAGGATGAGCCTTAGAATCATGGGTTCGGCGTTTTTTTCACGTCCCCGCGGCAGCGGTCCGAGCAAAACTTGACCTGATCCCAGTCGCGTTCCCATTTTTTGCGCCAGGCAAAGGGTCGTCCGCATTGAATGCAGTCCTTTTGAGGCAGGTTGCTCTTGGCTACTCCGCGCACGGTTTATGGCTTTTGCAATGGAGCGTTCCCCTCCGTATTGACCTCTGCATAAGGAAGCTGAATCACGGTCTTGCTGTGCAGGTAGGTGTCCAGGCCTTGAGCGGTAAAATGATCCTCGGGCATAGGGACAAATCCGCTCTCTTCGACGGTCATCGAGGGGGCAAGGATCACCTCAACGACGGACCCCACCACCAAAACACTGCCGTTGGCCAGTAGGTGTTCTTCATCCAGTCGAAGTCCGTAAGAAACCAAAGCCGAGGTGATGCGGGGGGCGTGAATGCGCTCAAAGGACTGCCAGGGAAGGCCGACGGAGTCGAGCTCGCTCTGGCCCTCGGGATACTTGGCGCTGCACTGGTGAAGCTGCCTTGCCTCGAACTGCTGGCCGCCCAAGAGGTGAAATCCAAAGGCTTTTTGCTCCCTGCAGTAGCGCAGCCCTTGATGTTCGTCGGTCAGGGGCCGAAACAGAAAACCGAGTTGGGGCGGGTTGGCGCTCACGTGAAGGGTTTGGCTAAACACGGCCGCATTGGCAATTCCTTCGGGCGAGAACGAAGTGAGCAAACCGACCTGTCGGGGCCCGCTCAGGGAATTAAAAAACTGGGCCCGATAGCGCGGTGCCCACTGGGTCCAAACGGCCTCGGTAATCACTAGGGGCGGAGGCTGCTCATGCCGCCGTCGACTCCCAGAACCTGGCCACTGATCCATGAATTGTCGAGCAAAAGAAGGCCAGCATGGGCCAAATCAGCCACCTGGCCGACGCGCTTTAGGGGGTGGCGTTCTGCTGCCGCCGCCGCACGGGCTTCGTTGCCCAGTATTTTGTTGGCCAATGGAGTATCGGTGATGGACGGGGCTATTGCATTGACCCGCACTGCAGGAGCCCATTCCGCCGCAAGGGACCGCACAAGGCCTTCTACCGCGCCCTTGGCCATGGCAATGCTTGCGTGGTAGCTCATTCCCTGAGAAACGGCTACCGTGCTAAAGAGCAGGGCAGAACCTTGGGCTGCGCGAAGCGCTTTCTCGGCCTTCTGGAGCGTTAATGCCGCAGCAAGGGCATTGATTTCGAAGTCGTTTCGAAAGTCCTCGATTTTGTAGCCCTTGAAGGGTTTTAGGTTGATGCTGCCGGGAGCGTAAACCAACCCGTCGAGCTCATCGGGAAGCCCAGAACCGTCCCAGGTTAAAATATCCGCTTGAATTTCGCGAAGGTTGGCATGCGAAAAGTCGGCCGGCTGGCGCGACAGGCCAAGGACGAAGTCTCCGCGCTGAAGAAGCAACTCGGCAAGGGCGCGACCGATTCCGCTGCGATGGCCAATTATAAAGTATGTTTTCATAAGAACTCTAACACGCCTCGCGCTACTTTTGTTGAAACCCTAAACTTATGCCATTGAACGCACTAAACCTAACCTCGGAATGGACTCTTAGCCAGTGGCAGAGCGTGGCAATGGGCCAGGCGCAGCTTCATCTTGCGGATGCTGACCGAGAAGCCGTCGCGGCTAACCGCAGTGTTTTGGACCGCGGAATCGAAGAGGGTCGCATCGTGTATGGCGTTAATACGGGTTTTGGAGCCCTCTGCACCACGGCAGTAGAGCGTCAGGACCTCCAAAGGCTTCAACGCAACCTCATTATTAGCCATGCAGCAGGGTCGGGACCCTTGGCGGAGCCCGCTATTGTTCGATTGATGCTTGCAGCCAAGGCACGCAACCTCGCCCTTGGGCACTCGGGCGTTAGGCCAGAACTTTTGGATGCGCTGCTCGTCTTGCTCAAGGAAGACGCCCTGCCGGAGGTGCCCGTTATGGGATCCCTTGGGGCTTCGGGCGACTTGGCACCTCTCTCGCACCTGTCGCTTGCCCTAATTGGTGAAGGCTTTGTGCACCATCGTGGCCAGCGTAAATCAGCAACGCAGTTTTGGGCGGAATTGGGCTTGACCCCGCAAGTACTTGAGGCCAAGGAGGGTCTTGCGCTAATTAACGGAACCCAGTTCATGCAGGCCGTCGGTTTTGCCAGCGCAATCAAGGCTGCGGCAATCGCGCATTGGGCCGACGCCGTGGGAACCGCATCCCTACTTGCCTACGACGGGATGCCCTCGCCCTTTGAGGAACGCGTTCATGCCTTGCGTCCGCACCATGGCCAGGTAGGGGTGGCGCGTAGCGTACGCGCCTGGGCCGAAGGTTCGCCCGGTTGGAACTATGGCAAAGACCACGTTCAGGATCCCTATTCGTTTCGCTGCATGCCCCAGGTTCACGGAGCCAGCCGAGACGCTTGGAGCCATGCCCTGCGGGTGCTTCAAACCGAGTCCTGCTCGGTGACCGACAATCCCTTGGTTTTTACCGATTCGGGCGACGGCGTTAGTGCAGGTCATTTTCACGGTCAGCCCCTTGCTTTGGTCTTTGATTATGTCAAAATTGCCAGTGCAGAGTGGGGTAGCATAAGCGAGCGCCGCATCAACCAGCTCTGCCTAGGCAAGCGCGGACTTCCCATGTTTCTCGCTGCGGACAGTGGCGTAGAGAGTGGCCTTATGATCGTGCAGTACGCAGCAGCAGCCCTCGTGAGCCGCAACAAGCAGCGCGCTACCCCTGCAAGTGCCGACAGCATCGACAGCAGCGCCGGCCAAGAAGACCATGTAAGCATGGGCGCCAACGCCGCGACCGACCTTTACGAAGTTTTGGGGAACGTCGAGCGCATACTGGCCATGGAATGGCTGTGTGCGGTTCAGGCCTCAGAGCGCAGCGACCGCGACTTAGGCCCCAAGCTTGAGGCCCTCAAGGCATCATTCCGTCGGGAATTTGCGGCAAGCCCCGGCGACTACTACGCCCACGAAGCCATGGAAGCAGCGCTGTGTTTTGTGCAAACCCAGGGTTTGGGCTCGCTCGACGAGGTTTTTTAGACGCCCAATCGCTGGGCAAAGGCCGCAACGGCATATAGGCCGGCGGTTTCTGTTCTAAGTCGGTGGGGGCCCAGGTGCACTAAGGTGAATCCCTTGGATTGCGCGGCCGACACTTCAGACTCCGAGAAGTCTCCCTCGGGGCCAATAAAAACCGACCAGGATTCCGTGGGTTTGCTGCGGATCAATGGCGGCAGAAAATGAGAGTCCGCGCCGTCTATTAAGGCCGCAATCGCTTTTTGCTCGCTGGCACAAGCCTCCAATGCCTGCTCAAAGGGAACGGGGCCGTGGAGTAGGGGCAGCCTTCCCTTGTTGCTTTGCTTGCAGGCGGCCTGCATAACGCGCACCAGTCGGTCGAGTTTGAGCCTTCTGCGCTCCGAACGGGCGCATTCCAAAAGGGTCAGGGAATGCAGGCCCATTTCTACGGATTTTTCAAGGAGCCACTCCAGGCGGTCAAGGTTTTTGGTCGGAGCCACATAGAGGTGAAAGGATCCCGAAACAGCCCCGTAGTTGGGAATTTCAAGGGCATTGCCCACCATTGCGTCTCGCTTGTTGATGAACTGAAGCGCACCTTCCCAAGCCGATCCCTCGCCATCAAGCACCCTCACGAGGTCGCCGTCAGAGAGCCGGAGCACGCTGCGAGCATGCCGGCTTTCTTCTTCATTGAGAATCAAATTTCGGCCCTGCCTAAGTCCCCAAAAATGGTGCATTTAGGCTCCGATTTTGTCCTTGGACTGGGCCTTGGACTGCAGGTGGTTTGCAGACACGTAGTCGATGATGTGGCCGGCCACGTCGATTCCGGTGACGGACTCTACGCCACCCAACCCGGGAGAGGAATTGACCTCCATAATTAAGGGTCCGCGGGCGCTTTGGAGCATGTCTACCCCCGCGACCATAAGTCCAAGGGCCTTGGCAGCCTTCACGGCCATGGCGCGTTCGCTTGCCTTGAGCTTGATGGGAATTCCCTGACCGCCTCCGTGCAAATTGCTGCGAAATTCGCCTTCGCGGCCTTGGCGTTTGTAGGCGGCTACGACCTTGCCTCCAACCACAATGGCCCGAATGTCAGCACCTTTGGCTTCTTTGATGAATTCCTGCACCAAAATATTGGCGTCAAGGGAATAAAATGCTTCAATGACGCTTCGCGCGGCTGTTTTGGACTCGGCTAAAACGACGCCCTTACCCTGAGTGCCCTCCAAGAGTTTGACTACGAGAGGGGCTCCGCCTACTTCTTTAATCAGAGCGTCTACGTCAGAGGGCTGCTTGGCAACGGCGGTTCGTGGAATGGCCACCCCTGCCTTGGCAAGAATTTGAAGGGCGCGAAGCTTGTCGCGGGACCGCACTAAGGCAAGGCTGCTCACGGGCGTGAAGACCTGCTTCATCTCGAGCTGTCGGAGCATTGCAGCGCCATAAATGGTAATGGATGCTCCAATTCGTGGAATCACAGCATCGACCCCTTCAATTCGGTGGTCTCCATAGTAAATGTCGAGCTCGTTGGCAGACAGAACGGCATAGCTGCGTCCAATATTCATGACCTTGGCCTGGTGTCCGCGGGATTCCGCAGCCTCCACAAGCCTGCGGGTGGAGTAAAGATTGCGGTTGGCAGACAAAATAAGTATAATCATGGAGCGGCAGGACTTGGTGGGATGGTTCGCGAAAGGTACTTCGCTGAGGAGTTTCGTCGCCGCACGTTAACTATAAATCCGCGCTTCAAAAAGGTGCGCCCAAGAAGCAAGGGATTGCGCATGCGCGAACGGTCTGAAAGGCTGAATTCTTGGTTGAAGTCTTCGCCATAAACGCGAAGCTGCAGGTATATTAGGTAGCGTTCTTGACGGTCACCAAAACTGGATTTTACCGTCACCTTGCGAAACTGCTCGTGCCGCGTGACCGCCCCGCTCTGCCAGGTAACCATTAGCGCCTCGCCGTCGAGGTGAAAATTGATGCAGTGAATCGCACAATGGTATGCCCCGCTGTCGACGACTGCATTGGCACCAAGCCATTGGAGCTGCGGCAGGTCCACCAACTCGGTGCGACCTAAACTGCGGTTTGGGCTGCGGTCTGGGCTGAGATTGGGGGAATCATTCATGAAGCGAAGGTACTTCTAGCCTTGCGCTGGCGGCTTCATGGAGGGAACTAAAACGCCCTGATTGATAGGCGTAGTAGGCGACTGCTCCAATCATTGCAGCGTTGTCGGTGGCATAGCTAAGGGGCGGAATTCCTATGGGAACTCCCCGCCGGGCTGCCCAGGCTTTTGCTTCGCGGCGCAGCAAGGAATTGGCGGCGACTCCGCCGGCCAGTACCACAAACTGATGCTCGGGGCCAAGCGCGCGGTCGAGCCGTTCGAGCAAGGGTTGAATCAGGGTCTGCCGAGCCGACGCACACCAGTCGTTGAGGCGATCCGTCAAGGTGTTGGGATTGCTGCGCAGTTCCTTTTGAAGGCTGTAAAGAATGCTGGTTTTGAGTCCGCTGTAGCTAAAGTCGAGACCGGCAGTCTGCATTTTGGCAAAAACAAAGGCGTTGGGGTCGCCCAGTTCCGCGAGCCGGTCCACCTCGGGCCCGCCGGGGTAGGGAAGACCCAAGGTCTTGGCCGTTTTGTCGAAGGCTTCGCCCACGGCATCGTCAAGGGTTCCGCCCAAAAGAACAAAATCAAAAGCGGACCTCACGTCAAAAAGCTGGGTGTGACCGCCCGAAACGACTAGGGCCAAAAAGGGGAAACCCTGAAGCGGATTATCTTGAATACCCGGTTCGATAAGGCTGTGGGCAAGAACGTGTGCTTGAATGTGGTTGACGCCAATGAAGGGAATTTCGAGGGACATGGCCAGGGATTTCGCCATTCCGTGGCCGACCAGGAGGGAACCCAAGAGTCCGGGGCCCTCGGTAGCTGCAACCGCATCAAGGTCGCTGAAGGCAATTCCAGCCTGATCCATCGCCGCACGAACGGTTGGGACGGCCATCAGGCTGTGCGCTCGGGATGCGAGTTCTGGAACGACTCCGCCGTACTGCTCGTGCACGGATTGTCCGTAGACCACGTTAGACAGTACCCTCTGGCCCCGAAGGACCGCGGCCGCGCTGTCGTCGCAGCTGCTTTCGATAGAAAGTATTAGGGGTTCACTGCCGGCCATGGCGCAAAATTAGGTCCGTAACTTCGCAGCATGGCTGCGCGCATCGTTAAAATATCGCTATGGACCCTCGCTGGTCTTGCCGGGGCATTGATCCTGGCCTTTGCCATGCTGGCGCTTAACCCAGTCTTGCTGAGCCGCCCGGCAGAAAAATGGGTTCGCAGCTACCTCGAGGCCAATCCTTTGGCGGACTCTGCGCGCATGGAGTTCCGCTCCATTACCTGGAAGCCGCTGCGCGGATTGGAGGTTCATGGAATACGCATTCATCGGGCCGAGGAGGGACTGTTCTTGGGCAGTGCCGAACTCTCGGGCCTGGGTTGGCGCAAGGGAAGACTCTACGCAGACCGACTCATTCTGGATTCCTTGGTAGTTAGTGGTATTCCTGACTCGAAGTGGCTGGACTGGTTCAGTCCCTGGACCGACTCCTCAGACACCAGCTCCTCGGGATTTTCTTGCGAAATTGCGGAAGTAGAGCTGGGTTTTTGGGCGCGCGACGTTCGGGGAGATACCCTGATCGCTCCCTCGAACCTTCGGATTAAGCAGCTGGTTTGGGCCTCGAATTCCCTGGGACTTGACGCGAGCTTGGGACTTGATCTGCCTGGTGCTGGTCTTATTGAGGCCAAGGTTCGCATGGATTCTGCGGCTACCGAGGCCGAAGTGCGCTGGTCCAACCTTTTGGCTGAAGTGAAGTATTCGCCCAAGGCAATTCGCATAGCGGTATCGGATGACTCGTCGAATACGGTTGTTTTAAATGCATTCCAGAGCAAGAGCGAATGGATACTGCCCGAACAGGGCTTGCAATGGGGTCAGTTCGAGGCGCAGGCACGCGGACGATGGGGCGACTTAGGCCGTGAGCTCGAGCTAAGGGCTCCGGGTCTTGCCCTGCGGGCCAGCGAGCGCAGCGGCTCAGTTAAAGCCACGTTGACGGCGGATTCCACCAAACAGACTGACGGCAGCAAGTGGCTGATTCACGGGGGGCTCGAGGCCAAGTATTCCGCTTCGAACTGGGCGGTGCAAGGCAAAAACCTGAATGCCCGATGGTTGGAGCAAAGAGCGCAGTTTACTTCGATTGATTTAAGCGGAACAAGCAGCCGGTGGCGAGCCCTTGTGGGGGAGTCGACCTACGGCAGCATCGAAGCTAAGGGCGACTACGATCTGGGTTCTGTTGCACTTCTATGGCGGCCCTTAAGCCCGATTAAGCCTCTTAAAGACCTCCCCGCGGTGCATCGGGTGCGGGCGCAGTGGTCGGCATTAGAGCCCTATTCCTTGGTCGCGTCGGCCGAAGACAGTCTGGCAATCGTGGCTCGGTTCAAGGCGAGCCAGTCCTCCAAGGCCTGGAACATTGAGGCTTCGTGGGGGAGCTATCAGCTTAAGGCTTTGTTCAAGCGCAGCCCGGACCAATGGAACTTTGGGGGCTCAAGCAGTTCCGATATAGCCTCGCAGCTCGTGGCGGGCAAAGTACAGGTGCTGGATTCCCTTGGCTTAACGAAATTGGATGCGTCTGGGGCCTCGCTGCAGGTTCACCTAGAGAACAGCACTGAATTTACCCGCGGCTCGGCCAAGTACCTGCATGAGGGTCGAATCGGCCGATGGGACTATCTGGCCAATGCGTCCAAAGTCCGCCATGAATTTACCTGGGACGGGCCCGAGAAGGCAGTTGCTGTTTTAACGGCACGACCCGGAGACAGCTTAAAGGTTCAGTTGACGGGCCTCGCAAACCACCCGCGCGGTGGGGAATTAAAGGCTCAAATGCAGATTTGGCCCTACGGAAGCAAGTGGACCGGCGGCTTGATCGACGGATACGGTGACGCTTGGTACAAGCCTGAGGACGGCGACAGCCTGCGAATTCACGGAATTTTGCAGGGCGCGGGCCGACTTTCCTATGATTTTGACAAGGGGCGCGTGGCCCTGGATGAGGCGCTTTTTTGGAACTGCGCAGAGGGGCAATTGGCTTTGGACGGGGCCTGGAGCCCCATCGAGGGAGAGTTTTTAAGGCTTCGCGCGAGCGGGCTCAATCTGCCCTTTTGGACCAAGATTGCGGGCCTTGAGCAGTTTGAATTCGGTGGTTCGGTCTCGCTGGATGCCAAATTCATGAACCGTCAGGCCGGCTGGGCAGTCTCGGGCGGACTCCAATCCGAAAACCTCAGCATGAAGCAGCAGCCTTTGGGTGTGTTTTCGCTTGGTCTTGATTTTGTTCCCGACCGGGAGGCTGCCGATTTGAGCCTTCGATGGGACCACGGCGATACGGCTATTGTGCACGTCAATGGCAGCTACGGCGTCAGTGGCCTAGAGGCGGTCAGCGAACAAATTAGCATTCCGGTGCGCTGGGCACGGCCCTTTGCCGACGGAACCATTGATGCCCTTGACGGTCGAATCAAGGGACGCGTTCAATGCGCTGCAAATTCTGATTTCTCCAACCTGCGGTGGGAGGGGAGCGGAGTCTGGAGCAATGCAGGCTTGACTATTCCTGCTTTGGGTCTTGGGCTGCGCGGCACGGCTCCTTGGGTTTTGGGGCAAAAGTCCCTTAAAATGGGACCAAGCCGGTTTGCCGACCACCGGGGAGTCGGTTCTACTGAAGTTTCGGTCAATCTCAATTTTGAAGCGCAGCAGCTTGTCGATTTGAGGTTCACGACCGAGGGGATGGTGGTTATGGATGTGCCGCCCAGTCCCAAGGCTGATTTTTATGGCTACGTGGTGGCTTCGGGCTCGGGAGACCTCAAGGGAAGCACCTCGTCTCTTCGCATGAATGTCAGGGCTAAGTCCATTGATTCCTCGGTTTTCGTACTTCCCTTGGACGCGCCCGTTTCGCTCGATGAGGTGAAGTTCTTAACCTTCCGCAGCCGTGCCGAGCCCCTCAAGCCGCAGAAGCGCAACTCGGAGGATTTCAAGTTTGACCTTCACCTAGATCTCGAGGTTACCGAGGATATTCTGGCTCAGTTAATCCTTGATGAAACGCTTGGCGACGTTATCGAGGCCCGCGGAACCGGCCCAATATCCCTGGACGTTCCCTGGGTGGGCGACATGATGCTTCGAGGCAACCTGACCATGGATCGGGGAACCTATTTGTTTACCCTCGGCAACCTAATCAACAAACCCTTTAGTCTGGTTCCGGGCGGAACCATACGGTGGACCGGCGACCCCTATGCGGCCCAAATGAACCTTACCGCCCTCTACCGCACGCGCGCCGACGTCAAGGACTACCTCTCGCTGCCTGATGCGGGCCGGCAAAACCTTGACGTGCGCCTGACGGCAACGGGTCCGCTTTTTCAGCCCCAGCTCGCCTTTGACATTGGAATGCCCAATGCAGGAGAAATCGCGCAAGCCGCTCTCGCAAGCCGATTGAGCTATGCTGACGAGCGGACTACTCAAGTACTTAGTTTGTTGACAATCAGTTCATTTTGGTTGGGTTCTTCACCCCTTTCAGCGCAGGGTATGCAGGCGGTAGAAAGCAATACCACGCAGGTGCTGGCCTCCCAATTCAGCAATTTCGTGACCCAAGGATTGGGAGCAGATTGGGATGTAAACCTGGCCTATTCCAACAACAGCGCGGCCGCTCAGCGCGAGATGGAAGCCAGTATCGGCAAGAGCTTTTTGGACGATCGCCTCAGCATTCAAACCGAGTGGGGCATACCCATAGGCCAATCGCAGCCCAGCATAGGTCTTGGAGATATTGAAATTCGGTACCAGCTGTCTGAAGACGGTCGATGGTCCACCAAGGCCTACCAGAGCAAAAACAACCAAATGCTACAAACCGGGGTAGTCGGAAGCCAGCGCCAGGGCGTTGGAATACGTTTTGAGCAAAGTGGCACTTCGTGGCGCCAACTGCTGCAGCGCCCAAAGAAGGACTAGTAGAGGCTTTCGTTGCTCACTATTTGCAGGCCGTAGCCGTCAATTCCAACGCGACGCATAGGATTCTGCGTGAGAAGCACAACCCTTCGAAGGCCCAAGCCGTGGAGAATTTGTGCTCCAACTCCATAGTCCAATGGGTCTTGGCCCATGGATCGCACCGCCGTCGGGGGCGATGAGGGGTTCCATTGCGTCCAATCTGGGGCAAGTCCGCGCTGGTTGAGGCAGACGATGCATCCCGATCCGCGCTCGGCAATCTTTTTCATAGAGGCCTCAAAGTGAAGGGAATTGCTGCCCTCTGATGCCTCAAAATGCTGCCAAGGGGTAGTGCCAAAGGCTCCGCTCTGCATGCGGACCAAAACATCGTCTTGCTCGTGCCAAGAGCCAAAGCTGAAGCTTGCATGCCGCTGGTCGGAGGTGGACTGCCCATAAATACGCACCTCCCATGGGCCGTAGGGGCTCTCAAGACGGTAGGACTGCAGCTCGTGAACAAGGCGATCCCGTTCCATGCGGTAGCGAATCAACTGCTCGATGCTGATGATGCGCAGGTCGTGCTTTGCCGCCATGAGCTCGAGTTCGGGTAGCCGGGACATGCTCCCGTCTTCGTTCATGATTTCTACAATAACTCCGGCCGGACGGCTTCCGGCAAGGCGGGCCAGATCAATGGCAGCTTCGGTGTGACCTGCGCGGCGAAGTACGCCACCAGGGCGCGCACGCAGTGGGAAGATGTGCCCCGGCCTGCGAAAGTCCCCACCGACTGTATTGGGGTTGGCGAGCGCATTGATGGTTTTGGCGCGATCTTGGGCGGAGATTCCGGTGCTAACTCCATGGCCTTCAAGGTCGACACTCACGGTAAATGCGGTCTCGTGGGGGTCTGTATTGCGCTGAACCATGGCATGCAGGTCGAGCTCGTCGCAGCGTTGGTCCACGAGTGGAACGCAGATGAGGCCTCGAGCATGCGTGGCCATGAAGTTGATGGTTTCAGGGCTTACTCCCTCTGCCAAGGCCACGAGGTCGCCCTCGTTTTCGCGGTCTTCGTCGTCAACGACAATGATCATTTTGCCGGCCCTAAGGTCGTCGAGCGCTTCTTCAATCGAAGCAAATGGAGTGGTTTTCATTCGTTGGTACGTGGAGTCGGTTCCCAAACGCCGTTGGTTCGGCCGCGAAGGTAGCGCAGGAATCCAAGGCCTAAAGCGAGGTTCATTAGCAGCAGGTGGTTCAGTAGGCGCAGGCCGGGTACTCGGATGAGCCGGCCCGGCAATCGGTAAAGCGGAGTTAAAGAAAAGGCCCTTAAAACGAGGGTATAGGCCGATAATCCGGCAAAGAGGGTCCAGGCCATTTGTCCGCCCTCAGACCAGGCTTGGCCAGGGACTAGTCCCAAGAGAATTCCGCCCAGAACCAGTAGGGGCGCGGTCCAGCGCAGCAGCTTATGCCCCAAAAAGACCAAGAGCACCGGCAACCGAAGCCGGTGAAGCGAGCCAATAAATCGTCCGATATTCTGCCAATTTCCATGGGCAATGCGCACTTTGCGGTTGAATTCTGAGTTGCGGTCGTGGCTGACGTCTTCGCTGGCAACTGCATTTAGGGACCAGGCAACGTCTTCGCCACGGAGCATGGCAGAAAAGCTCAGGTAAAAATCCTCCATAAAAGTCCCGAATGGAATGGGGCGAAATGCTTCACGACGAATGGCATACAGCCCTCCTTCGACTCCCATGGCGCAACCGGTTCGGTCGTACTCTACGCGCTTGGCATAGTTCTCCCAATTGATGTACCAGCGCTCTTGGTCCGCAATTCCTCGGCCCCCGGATTTGCCCATGCCTCGGTAAAACAAGGATCCGCCCACCACCGACGCCTTGGGATTTAACTCGGCTTCGAGAAGCAGTTGGCGAATGCAGTCGGGGGCAAAAAATATATTAGCATCGGTGCCCACCAACCAATCTCCCGTTGATTCGCTCACCAATCGATTAATTATCTGTGCTTTGCCCGAGCGCTGCTCCATGCGAATCCAATGGATGGAGGGGTGCTTTGCGCTGTACTGCGATAAAATCTCGTCGCTTCGGTCGGTACTTTGGTCGGAACCCACCCAAACTTCCAATTCGCCGGGGTAGTCCTGTGCCAGGAGGTGGTCGAGCATGCGGGCCAGGTTAGCCTCTTCGTTGTAGGCCGCAAAAACAACCGACACCTTGGGCAGCTTTGGTTGATGCGTGGCTTCTTCTAGGCTTTTCGGTTTTTGACCTAGGGCTCTCAGAACCACGGGAAAAAGACTGTAGGGAACCAGAGCAAGCCCCCAAAAAATCAATGCTATAGCTTCCATTAGTGGTTAAAGGTCGCAAGTTCCTTGCGGAGTTCCAAGGCAACCGCCTCGTCGCTAAACGTTTGCCGGACATGGGCCGCAGCCGCATTGCCGATTCGGCTGCGAAGCTCCAGGTCACTGCAGAGCAGGTCTAGGGCAGCAGCAAAATCCTCGGCGGAGTCCGCAATAAGAAGGTGAACATCGTGCTGCGCTTTAAGGCCTTCTGCGCCAAGACTTGTGGTTACAATGGCTTTACCTCGCGCCATTGCTTCGAGAAGCTTAATGCGCATTCCGCTGCCGCTGCGGATTGGGGCAACGAATACTCCAAATTTCTGAAAGTCAAGGTCATGGGTTTGGTGCTTTACAGAACCAGTCGAACCTTCAAAGGGCCATTGCTTGCAAAAAACCTCAAGCTCAGCATGCCTTAGTTTGGGCGCAACCTCATCGATGAACCATCGCATTCCTCGGATGTTGGGCGTCCAATCCATGGCGCCAAGATGGTAGGCCGCCGCAGGGGAGGCGCCGCTTTGCTCCCAGGAACCATGGACAAAATCCACGCTGCAGGGCAGGCACTGAACCGCACCGGGACGCGCTTGGGCAAACCACAGTTCGTCTTCGTTGCTGATGGTCCAAATGCGCGAGGCATGAGCAGAAACCTCCTGTTCCCATCGTTGTAAGCGCTTGGCCTGCAAGGACACATACAATCTTCGGAGGATTGGTTCTTCAGAGAGTCCGCGCTGCCAAATGGAATGCTCGACGTTGTGCGCGCGAAGTACGCTGGGTTTGTTGCCAATATGCGGCAGGTAGACGGCCATAAATAGGCTGTCAAAAACCACTAAATCGCAGTCAGCCGCGAGGCTTTCAATCCGCTTCGCTGCCTCGGCACTCCAAAACCTACTCGCGTAGTAGCTCTGCCGATCAAAGAGGTTAGCTAGTGCCGTGTTCCACCTTGGTGCCGTCTTAAGGTCAATGGCTTCGAGGGACGCCCCAGCAATCGGTGAGGAGGGATGATGCACCCAATGCTTGTCGGTATTTAGCGCAACAACCTGTACCTCATGCCCCAGGGACGCCTCGATGCGAATCAAAGCCTCCATGGCTAGGCTACTCCCGTCTCGCCCAGGGAAGGGTACCTTGTTGCACAGATGCAGAATTCTCACGTCGCACTAGTTTTAATGCGTCTTCGAATCCAATTTAGTGGCAATTGTCCGTCAATCGAGGCCCACCAAACCATAAATAGGGCTATCGGCATCAGGGCAAGGTTCGGTCCCCAAATGGCCCAAAACGGACTCAGTACCCAAGTGCGTCCGAGCTTTTCAGAAACCATGGTAAGTACATAATGCAGTAGGAACAAAAGCACGCTCGACACAAAAGCCCAACCAAAGCCACCGCGTTGAATGATGCTGCCCAGTGCTGCGCCTACGAAGAACAAAAGCATGCATGCCACCGCCACGCTGAATTTTTTATGCCACTCCAGATAATGCCTTGAGAGATGCTGGTTGCGCCAATCCAATTCTGAGGCTATTTGATTCATGTAATCCCTGTTGCTCTGCGCCAGATTCAGGGCGCTTTGGGTCGCCCGATAGCGGTGAATGGGCTGAATTCTTTCAGCAACCGTTAAATTGGGGTCAGCCTCTGAAAATCCGATCAGGCTGTCGCCAACCCATCCCCCCAGCTTTCGCTGCATTCCTTTAGAAACTTCTGCAACACGGGCCTTTATTTGGCCTTCAATCAGGTCAATAGAGGTATCGAGCTGGCTAATGGTGAGCATGTTGTACTCGTTGCTGCGCTGAACCCCGCCCAAATCCCCCAGCAAAAACGAAGACATGTCAAGCCTTACTACCATGCTGTCAAACTCGGCCACCAGAGAACCTTGGCGCAGTCGCTCCTGCCGAACGGATTCCTTCACGTCAAGGTAGCTTCTGCCGTTGCGAAGAACTAGGGTCATCGTTGGACTTCCCTCGGGGTAGCGCACTTCCCCTTCAGGAGCGGTCAAGACCCCAACGTTCCCTTGGCCCCGTTCACGATGGTCATACAGGATTACATCATAGATCCGGTTCTCCTCCTTGCGGCCAATTTTCACGCTAAACCCGTCAAGACCCGCCACAAAAACCCCAGGCTTAAGTTTGAACGTAGGTTTCTGGCGAGCGATGTTCAGCAATAAATTTTCTCCCTTGTAGTTGGCCACGGGAATGAAGTTGTTGCTCACCAAAAACATGAGTGCCCCAATAACACTCAGAACCAAAAACAGGGGCCGAAGCATGCGAAGAAAGGAAAATCCCGAGGCCTTTGTTGCGGCGTATTCCCGAGATTCCGCCCACTGGCCATAAACCATAATGGCCGCAAAAAGCACCGCAATGGGTGCTGCCATGGGCAAAATAGACACCGACCAGTAGCCCATTAGTTCGAGGATGCGCCAAAGCGAAATTCCCCGACCGGCAAGGTCATCCATGTACTTCCAAACCATTTGCATGAGCAGTATGAATACGCTCATCGCCAGTGTTTTGGCAAATAATTGTACGAAGTTCGCGATAAAGTAGCGGTCCAGCTTACCCAAATCGCTTACTGTGCTTTAGGCGCGATGTATTCGTAGTTCGCCGGGTAGTTGGATCGCTTGAACTCCACGTCGTTGGCTGTCAAACCCTTGTTGGTTTCATAGGACAGCATGGTGATGGTAGACTTCGTTCCGTTTTTTGTCTCTTCGGTAAAGCTATACAGCTTCAAGGTTTTGGCATCGATTCCAAGAATCACTTTGGCAACCTCGGGGTCGTTTTTGGGTATCATACTGACCAACTTGATGGTCTTTCCCGCGATCGTTACCGTTCCTGCCCATGCAAACGCAGAATTCTTCTCATACTTGCCAAGAAGCACGGCAGGAGTATACTGGTTGGCATCGCCATTGAGTTTGCGGACCGTGATTTCTTCGTCTTCTGGGCTAACGGTGGTCACCACTCCGCTCTTGAAAAAGAAGGTCTGCCCTTGGAGCACCAACTTGGCGGACTCTCCCTTTACCCAAACCTCGCCGCTTGTTTTGCGCTGCACCCTTTGGCCGTTGCGCCCTGGAGCGTCAAGCACCGAAGTGAATCCAATCTTTTGGTCGGAATAGGTGAGGGCCTGCTTCTTCACTCGCTGCACATAGGCTAGGGGAGTCTCGGACTGCGCGGACGAGAAGAAGGAAATCAGGCAAAAGCCCGCGGTAAAAAGCAAACGAGTAATCATAGGTTTTTGAGGCGTTCGTTGAGTTGTACTTCATCCTGAATCAGAACCTGGCGTGCCTTGGACCCCTCAAAGGGCCCAATGATTCCAGCGTCTTCGAGCTGATCGACCAAGCGACCTGCGCGATTGTAGCCAAGCTTAAGCTTGCGTTGCAAAAGCGATGCCGAGCCCTGCTGGTGAATCACTACCATGCGAGCGGCCTCTTCAAACATGCTGTCTCGTTCCTCGGCACTAAAGTTGCCGCCGCCGCCAAGGCTGCCCTCCTCGGACTCGTATTCTGGCAGCTGGTAGGCATCGGGGTAACCCTGCTGGTTCCCGATAAACTCGCAAATCTGCTCCACCTCGGGGGTATCCAAAAAGGCACACTGCAGGCGAATCAAGTCGTTTCCGCTCGAAATCAGCATGTCACCCTTGCCAATTAATTGTTCCGCGCCACCCGCATCGAGAATCGTGCGGGAGTCAATCTTGGCACTGACCTTAAAGGCAATACGCGTTGGGAAGTTTGCCTTGATAATACCCGTAATTACGTTTACCGACGGACGCTGTGTGGCAACAATCAAGTGAATGCCAATGGCGCGCGCAAGCTGGGCAAGGCGAGCGATCGGCATTTCAACCTCCTTGCCGGCAGTCATAATTAAATCGGCAAACTCGTCAATCACCAAAATAATGTAGGGCAAATAGCGGTGACCCTCCTCAGGGTTGAGTTTGCGGGCCGTGAACTTTACATTGTATTCCTTGAGGTTCCGCACCATGGCAGACTTCAGCAGTTCATAGCGCTGGTCCATCTCAATGCACAAGGAGTTCAGCGTGTGTATTACCTTGTTGGTGTCGGTAATAATGGCCTCATCGTCCCCAGGCAGCTTTGCCAAGAAGTGCCGTTCAATGGTGTTGTACAGGGTCAGTTCTACCTTTTTGGGGTCCACCAGCACAAACTTTACCTCAGCCGGATGCTTCTTGTACAAAATCGATGCGATAATCGCATTGAGCCCCACTGACTTACCCTGACCCGTAGCACCAGCCATGAGCAGGTGGGGCATTTTGGCCAGGTCAACAATAAAAACTTCGTTTGAAATGGTCTTGCCCAAGGCCAGGGGCAAATCCATGTCGGAGTTTTGGAACCGCTCAGAGGCAAGCACCGACCGCATGCTCACCATCTGGGGGTGACGGTTCGGTACCTCGATTCCTATAGTCCCTTTGCCGGGAATAGGAGCAATAATTCGTATGCCCAAAGCACTCAGGCTTAGCGCGATGTCGTCTTCGAGCGACTTAATCTTACTGATGCGGACTCCGGCCTCTGGAACAATTTCATAGAGGGTCACCGTTGGCCCGACGGTAGCCTTGATCTTAGAAATCTCGATTTTGTAGTTGCGCAGGGTTTCAAGAATCCGCTCCTTATTGGCCTCCAGTTCCTCTTGGTCCACCTTGGCCGTGGACTGCCCGTAGTCATTGAGCAGCTGAAGGGGAGGCGTTTGGTAGCGCGAAAGGTCGCGCCTTGGGTCGTAGGGTCCCATTTCAGAAGCTGCGGCCACTTTGACCATGGCGGGGCTGGCCTGTGGAGCCTCAATCGTCGATTGAATCTCAAGATCGAGGTCATCTTCTGCTGCCAAACTTGGCTCGAGCACAAGGTCCTCATCGTCTTCATTCCATGGCGGACTTTGAATGGGCTCGTTGCCAGACAGGTCAACCACCAAGGGGCCTTCGTCGGGAATGAGCTCAGCCTCTTCGTGCATTGGGACTTCATTAAGGGCGTCGGATGCCGCAAAGCGGTTGGCCAGGTGCTGCCCGAGCATTTGCGGACGCAGCTGAAAAACCCATACTGCATGGATCAGGGCAAGGACCATCCAGGTCAAGCCGGCTCCGAGAAGGCCTAGCCAGTGCGTGGACCAAGTTGCAATCACTCGTCCATAGTCTCCGACCACGGCGTCTCCGGCGTTCCAAGGCAGCAGGGCTAGTCCCGTCGTGATTAATAAGGCCCTGAGTAAGGAACGCCTCGCCCAGCGAAGTGCCCTAATTTCGATTCCCAAACCCCAGCGCAAGCCAAAAGCCATTACAACGGTCCAAAGAAGGAGGGAGGCAATTCCAAATCCGCGCACCGTTACCACCATGCCCACCGCCGCGCCGATGGATCCGAGGGTGTTTTGAATGACGATGTCGCGTTGGCTCAAAACTTGGGCAAAACCCAATTCTAGGGCACTGTAGTCTGAGGTCCAAGTGAAGAGGGTCGAAGTGCTAGCGACAAAGCCCAAGAGTCCGACAAAAAGGACGGTAAGACCAAGTACGGCGTGAAGGGACGGGCTCTGCTTGACGTCTAGCCAGGCTGACTTTAGGTCGCTTAGTCTCGAGGAGGTGGAGTTTTTGGAAGTTCGGGCCATGGACTGCGTTCAAAGGTAGGCCAATTCCTACCTTTGGAATATGCTGCAGTTGATAACGGCCATGTCTGAATTGGGAGCAGGCACTCGAGGATCGAGCCTCGGATACGCCGCCATTCGCAGTGCATCCTTTCGCATTCAGCCCAAGTTTTTTAGGTCCCTGCAGCCCCGCAAGGTGCAAACCAATAACGCATTGCTTTATCGGCATCCCGAGACTCCCTATGGCAAAAGGATTCGAGGCATCGTGCGCATGTACCGCCGCATCTCGGCCGTTGTGGCCGAAACCCTTGACGACGGGCAGTTTCCACTGATTATTAGTGGAGACCACTCCAATGCAGGCGGAACCATTGCGGGAATCAAGCAGGCTTTTCCCTTGGCAAGGCTCGGAGTGGTTTGGATTGATGCGCATGCCGACCTGCATTCTCCCTACACCTCTCCCTCGGGCAATCTGCACGGAATGCCTCTGGCAACCGCATTGGGCGAAGACAACTTAGCGTGTAAAATAAACGAACCGAGCTTGGTAACCCGTGAATCGTGGATTAAGCTCAAGGGTCCGACCCAAAGAGTGCGACCCGAAGACCTGGCCTACATTGGCCTGAGAAGCACCGAAGGGCCAGAAAATGCGCTCATTGCCAAATACGGCATTAAGGTTTTTCGCGTGCCCGAGGTCCGCGCTCAAGGAATCGAAAGCGTTGTGGGGCAGGTTCTCGCTCAAATGGCAGAATGCGACATGATTTATGTGTCTTTTGACGTGGACTCCATGGACCCCAGCATTTCAGTGGGCACCGGCACCCCGGTTCCGGGAGGTTTTGAAGAGTCGGAGGCCAAGCATATGCTCGAACTTTTTGCCATTGATTCCAAGGTGCGCTGCATTGAGTTTACCGAGATCAATCCCCTGCTCGACAAGGGCGGTAACGCCATGGGATCCGCCGCATTCCGCCTGCTTCAAAATACCGTATACCGACTGCAGGATCGTTTAAGTCGACCTTCCAATCGTTAAGCTCCATGACTGAAGCATTAGTTGCCGCCGTTTCTGCGGTCCTGCGCGAGCTCTATGGCTGGGAGGATTCTTTGGAACTTCAGCCAACGCGCAAAGAATTTGAGGGAGACGCCACCTTGGTGGTTTTTCCCTTTGTTAAGCAGAGCCGCAAATCCCCCGTCGAAACCGCCAACGAAATCGGTTCCGCTCTTTTAAAGGCTACTCCCTTGGTTACGCGGTTCAACGCCGTTCAAGGATTCTTGAATTTAGTTCTGGCCTCCGACCAGTTTGAGTCCCTCTTTGACGCCCTGCGAAGCCGTGAAGACTGGGGATGCTGGCCGGTCGATGCAGCATTGCCTGCCGCAATGGTTGAATTCAGTAGCCCAAACACCAACAAACCCCTGCATTTGGGCCATGTGCGCAACATTCTCTTAGGTCATAGTCTCAGTAGAATTCTGGAGGCCAGCGGGCGAAAGGTTGTTAAGGTGCAAATCATCAACGACCGTGGCGTGCACATTTGCAAAAGCATGTGGGCCTGGCAGCGTTTTGGCGACGGAATGACTCCGGAGTCAGCGGGCCAAAAAGGCGACCATTATGTCGGAACCTTTTATGTGCGCTTTGACCAAGAGTACCGTGCTCAGGTTCGCGAACTCATGGAAGCCGGCCACCCCGAGGACTATGCAAAGAGTCACGCTCCCTGCATGCTCGAGGTACAAGAAATGCTCCGCAAGTGGGAAGACCGCGACCCAGAGGTGCGGGCCCTGTGGTCCACCATGAACGAGTGGGTCTATGCAGGCTTCAATGCAACCTACAAGCGGCTCGGCATTGCCTTTGACCGCAACTACTACGAATCCGAAACCTATTTGCTGGGCAAGCAAGACATCGAGGCCGGGATTCAGAGCGGAGTTTTTTACCGTCGGGACGACGGTTCCGTTTGGATTGATTTGAGGGAAGACGGGCTGGACGAAAAGCTCGTGCTTCGCAGCGACGGGACCTCGGTCTACATGACCCAAGACATTGGCACGGCCATTCAGCGTTTTAAGGACTTCTCCCTCAATAGTCTGACCTATGTGGTGGGCAACGAGCAAGACTACCACTTTAGGGTTTTGTTTCTTATTCTTAAAAAACTAGGCCACCCCTGGGCGGACGAGCTCTACCACTTAAGCTATGGCATGGTCGACTTGCCCAACGGCCGCATGAAGTCCCGAGAGGGCACGGTGGTTGATGCCGACGATTTACTGTACGAGATGGAGGCCAGCGCGCGATCCTTAAGCGAAGAACTTGGCAAAACAGAGGGTCTTAGCGAGCCCGAGAAGGCAAAGCTCTACCAGGTTCTAGGCCATGGAGCATTGAAGTACTACATTCTCAAGGTCGACCCTCGCAAACGCATGGTCTTCAACCCCGAGGAGTCCATTGATTTCAATGGCCATACGGGACCCTTCATTCAATACAGCCATGCTCGACTGCGGTCTATTTTGCGCAAGTCCGAGGGTCTTCCCAGCGCCTGGTCTTGGGCCGACATTAGCCTCGACGAGCGCAGCAAAGACTTGATTCAGACCATTTATCGCTTTCCCGAAGTTATCGAGCAGGCAGCGCGGACCTATAGTCCGGCCGTGGTCGCCCAGTTTGCCTACGACGTCGCCAAGGCATTTAATGCATTCTACCAGGCCAATTCCATTCTCAGCGCGGAATCCGAGGCCTTGATCGCCTTCCGAATCGACCTGAGTCGAGCAACAGCTTCGTCCCTTAAGCGAGCTTTGGATCTTTTGGGTATCGAGGCGCCCGAGCGGATGTAAGCAAAAAAATCCCGGTCCAGGCGCGGAGCCAGAACCGGGATTTCGAATCAACTTGAGGCTTAAAGCCCTGCCGCCTTCTTGGTTGCCTTGGGCAAACCGTCTTGGTGCAGCATGATGGAGATGGTCTTGGCACGCACAAAGGCCTCAGACGCATAGATATAGCCCTCGCGGTAGGCGTTCTTGCGCGGACCCCATGAGTTTTTGACCAGGTAGTACGAAGCACCCGACTGGTCTTTGACCTTGCCCACGATTTGCATTCCGTGGTCGTCTTGGGTTTCGTAGTTGTCAAAAGCGGCTTGGCGTGAAGCTTGCGTCACCACTGCCTCTTCGTGCGGACCAGTGAAAACGGCGGTCTTCTCTTCGGCGCTCATGTCGGACCAATCCTTGGCGGGCCAGACAGCGACTCCGTTGTTCAGCGAAAATCCCTTCTCTGAAACGTCGGTTCCCCAGGCAATCGTGAATCCGTTGGCCAGCGCGTGGTCAATGGTCGCCATCATGTCGTCAAGCGGAACATTGTACGAAGTGCCCCAGGTCCAGTTGTCGGGAACCTCAATGGCGAACCAGGATCCGAAGGGATGGTGGGTGAAGCTGGTGAGCTGAACGTAGTCTTTGACGTTGATTTTAAGGAACTTGTCGGCAAAGCTGCGCGGACTGTACTGCTTGCCTTCGTAGGTAAACGAGGTTGGTTCGGCGCCGAGGTAGGCGTCGAGGTATCCGGTGAAGCCCTTGTGCCAGGCAGTAGTCACGGTTCCGGAATTTTTGTTCACCACCGCATCGACGATTCCCTTGAGGGCCGCTTCGAGCTCGTCGTGGTCGTTGCCCTCGGTTCCGTAGTTGAGGCCGGCGTAGGCAGACTCTGGAACCGCTCCGTAGCGGTCGATCACATAAAACAGGTCGGGGCATGCTCCGCCTTGGGCGAAGTTGAGCGAGCCGTGCAGACGGACGTACTTCTCGGCCTTGTCCTGGTAGACCTTGCGCACTGTGTACATCTCCGAGAGATCGATGGCGGGCTTGCCCATGCGCACCAGTTCAGATTCGAGGAATCCGGTGGCCGAATAGCTCCAGCAGGTTCCCGAGCGCCCTTGGTCTTTGACCGGAGTCGCCTCGAGGTCGTAGATGGTTGTGAATTCAAACGATTTGCCGTCGCGGGATCCGTTGCCTGAAATCTTATTGATCAGATCAACTTGGGCAAAGAGACTGCCTGAGGCCAGCATTGCGCCCAAAAAGAGGTGCTTGTTCATTGGTTGTTGGTGGATTTAAAGAAAGTTGGGCGCGACGGGGGCGTCTTTGGTTCCGTTCGCGTAGTCGTAGAATCCTCGGCCCGACTTGACGCCGAGGTCACCGGCAGTCACCATGGCCACGAGGAGTGGATTGGGTGCGTACTTGGGCTGGCCAAGGCCTTCCTGGAGCACCTTGAGGATGCTAAGGCATACGTCAAGCCCAATAAAGTCCGCAAGCTGGAGCGGCCCCATGGGGTGGGCCATGCCCAACTTCATGATGGAATCGATGGCATCGACGCTACCAACCCCCGTTTGAAGCGCTTCGATGGCTTCATTAATCATGGGTATTAAAATGCGATTGGCCACAAATCCAGGGAAGTCGTTGCATTCCACCGGGATTTTGCCGAGCTCCTTGCTCATGGCCACCACCGCAGCCGCCGTGGCGTCCGAGGTTTTATAGCCGCGAATGATCTCGACCAGCTTCATCACCGGAACCGGATTCATAAAGTGCATTCCAATGACCTTGTCGGGTCGCGTGGTAGCCGCCGCGATGCGTCCAATCGCAATCGACGAGGTATTGGAGGCCAAAATGGTTTCAGGCGCACACAATTCGTCGAGTTGGGCAAACAATTTGAGTTTGATTTCCACATTCTCGGTGGCAGCCTCTACAACCAAGGCGGAACCGGACACGGCCGTTGCCAACTCGGTGTGGGTGCTAATGCGTGCAACGGCTGCAGCTGCATCTTCTGCGGTCAGTAGGCCCTTGGCCACTTGGCGCTCGAGGTTTTTTGAAATGGTGGCTAGGGCGCGCTCCAAGGCTGGTGCACTAATGTCAAAAAGCGAGACATTCCATCCGCTGGTGGCAAACACGTGGGCAATTCCATTGCCCATCGCGCCGGCGCCGAGTACGCTAAGGTGCTTCATAGCCTTAAAAGTACGGCTCAGAATCTACTTTCCGCGACCCTTGAGCACCGTCCAGGCGGTGTAAATAAGCACCTTGAGGTCGTTGTGCCAAGACATGTTCTCGATGTAGAGCAGGTCGTATTCCATGCGGCGAATCATTTCATCCACGCTGCTGGCATAGCCGTATCGGACCATTCCCCAACTCGTGATTCCCGGCCGAACCTTATAAATATGCCGGTACTGCGGGGCTCGCTCAATGATTTGCGAAGCATAAAATTCCCGCTCTGGGCGAGGCCCCACCAGCGACATATCGCCCACAAGCACGTTCCAAAACTGGGGAAGTTCGTCGATGCGGTACTTGCGCAAAACAGAACCAATTCGGGTAATCCTCGCGTCGTTGGTCGATGAAAGCTGCGGTCCTTGTACTTCTGCCGCAGCAATCATGGTGCGGAACTTTATGATCTTAAAGACCTTACCCTCACGCCCGAGACGATCCTGTCTGAAGAGGATTGGCCCCTTAGAGCCTGCAACGAGCAGAGCCACCAGCAGCATAAGGGGACTGAGCAGCAGCAATGCGGCAGCCGAAATCGCGATATCCGCAATCCTCTTGCTGTTTCGCTGCCAGGAGTCCATGGGTTCGTGGTGCCATTCCAAGAGCGGAACTCCGTGTTCGTCGAGCCGCACCATGCCCGACAGAATTCCGTAGGTGTCTGGGAACATGAAAATTCGCAGACCAAGCTGCTCCAAGTCAAGCAATAGCGGGGTTAGTTGGTGGTGGTGCTCCGGGGGGAGGGCAATTACTACGTCTTCAATATTCAGCCGAGAAGCCCAGTGGGCAATTTCTTTGGGCGTTCCCAAGAGCGGCAGGCCAATGCATGGAGCATTTTCTTTATGGCCTGAGGTCGAAATCCACCCTGCGAGCACTTCGCCCGAAGCGTCCGCATGCTTGCGAACGTCCGCGTCATGGGCTTCAATAATTGACTTTTCGCCAATCACGAGGGTCGCGAAGTGCAGATGCTTTTGAGCGATTCGCCAGCGTATATGGCCGCCTAGGGCAAGGCGAAAGGCCACACTTACCAAGAGAAGTCCGCCCCCAAAGCGCTGCAGAGAGCCCCAGTAGGCGCGGTAGTTTTTGACGTAATCGTCAAGAATGAAGAGCAAGAAGTAGGCAATTACAAAGACGGCAAGGGCTTGGATCAGGCGACGAAGCTCCGTGAGGCGCGATTTGCGCAGCAAACCCTGGTACAGTCCAACCAGGGCCATAGTACTCAGCCATAAAAGGGCCGTAATTGCCATTCCAATCGGGTAGAACGCATCCCATTCTAAGGATTCGAGCCCAAATCGGGCCGGCTCGACGACGCTTTTGCGGTAGTCGTAGAGCCAGGTATAGGCAATGCAGGCTGCGGTAAAGTCCGCCAGAATATAGGCTATGGTGTAGCGCCGCTGGCTTCGTTTAAGGGATTCGCTGCGGGGGCTCAACGGTAAACCAGCTTGAGGTTGTCGAGCCAAAGGGTGTCGGCCTTATCAGGTCGCGTGCGGACGGCGCCCACAAAAAGGTTGTAGTCAATAGCGCTTGGGAACCCCGAAACCTCGGTAACCAAATTCACATAGGCCTTGGCCCACATTGATTTTTCGCGAAAGGTGACCGTGGACTGTTGGGTCGTCTGGCCGGGTTGATTGGCGACTACGCCCATGCTGAAGGGCATGGTGGATTTGTAGTTGAACTCCAAATAAACATTCTGTCCGCTCCGTGGCAAAACATAGGCCTGCTGCGTAATGGCCTCAAAAATTTGCTGTCCGGGTCTTAAGATGATCATGCCGCTTGCGCTGTTGCTTTCTCCAAGGGGTGGGTTGAATCGTTCTGCGGACGTTAGGGTCCACACGGTATCGCTGCGCTGGCTGGGCGCGAGCTGAATTCCGGCGGACTCAAAATCCTCTACAATAACGACCTTGGACCAGGTTTCGTATTCTAAGACTGCAGGGCCCATAGGCGGCCATTTAACCGTACTGCCGAAGCTGCTGTTTAAATCGCGCTCGTAGGGTTTATAAAACTCATAAATCGCTTGAAAAGAGCCGATTCCGTTTACCTCGACGCCCGGATAAATGCGCACGGATGCCGCAGGATTGCTCAGGGGCAAGGGGATTTTAGCAGGGAGGGGGAAGACCCCAAAATTCTTCCCTTCAGACTCCACCCATACCGAGCGGATGTGGGCGCTGGATGTTCCGCGAGACGGGTCGGGAGCAAGGGTAAGGCTGTCAATTTCAAGAAGTACGTAGGGCGCAGCTTCATTGCGGTCGCAGCCTGCCGTCGTTCCTACTAGGGTCAAGGCGCAAGCCGCTAAAAAGATGTGGATAATTCGAGAACCGCTGCCCATAGACCCCAAAGGTACGGTTGTACTTTCGGGCCGTGACTCCCGACCTGCCCAAACACCAAGGCCAACGCCAGCAGCTTCTCGCAATTCTGCGCAGCAAGGGCATAGACAACGAGGCGGTTCTTGCCGCGATGGGGCGGGTTCCTCGGCATGCATTCCTCGAGAGTTCCTTTGAGGAGTTTGCCTACCAAGACGTTGCCTTCCCCATTGCTTCAGGCCAAACCATTTCGCAGCCCTACACGGTAGCTTTTCAGTCCAATGCCCTGGGACTTGCTCCTGGTGCCAAGGTTTTAGAGATTGGCACCGGGTCGGGCTACCAGGCTGCTGTTCTGGAGGAATTGGGCTATCGAGTATATACCATAGAGCGCCAAAAGGCCCTCTTTGACTTCAGCAAACGATTGCTCGCGGAACTTGGCTACACACGCATGAACCAAAAGTTTGGCGACGGCTACAAGGGTTTGCCCGCCTTCGCTCCCTTTGACGGCATTATTATCACGGCAGCCGCTCCTGCGCTCCCCACGGAACTCCTCGATCAATTAAGCCCCTCTGGCGTGCTGATTGTGCCCATAGGAGCAGTGGAGTCCGAGCAGCGCATGCTCAAAGTGCGTCGGGGTTCAGACGGCGAATGGCTTCACGAAGATCTTGGCAGCTTTCGCTTTGTGCCCATGCTCAAGGACGTTTCGTCGGCTCGATAGCTACTCGCGCGCTGCGTCGCGATCGATGTCGCGCTCCTTTAGGGTGGCTCTTTTGTCGTAGAATTTCTTGCCTCGCGCCAGGGCGATATCGAGTTTTGCCCAGCCCCTAGGTGTAAAGTATAGCTTTAATGGTATTAGGGTCAATCCATTGTTTTGCAACTCTTTGCGAATCTTTTTTAACTCATTCTTCTTCAGGAGCAATTTCCGCTCGCGCAGGGGAGCGTGGTTGGCATAGGTTCCGAATTTAAATTCCGAAATATGGAGGTTTTTGATCCAAACCTCGCCGGCCTCTGAAACGTAGGCGTAGGCATCGCTAAGGTTGGCCTTGCCGTCTCGAAGGGCCTTGACCTCGGTCCCCGCCAGCATCAAGCCGGCAGTGAACTCTTCCTCAAGAACGTATTCGAAGCGCGCCCGTCTGTTAACAATGACCGGATTCATAGTGCAAATCTAACCCCAGCGCTACCTTTGAAGGCTCCATGCTTTATTCTGCTCTGCTGCGCCCCCTTTTATTCAAACTACTCGCTCCCGAGCAGGCGCACGATCTTGTTATGGGCGGACTCCGGTTTGCCTCCAACAGTGCTTTGGCGTCGGCGGCACTCCGCGCCGCTTTGGGCAGCATTCCTTCGGCGCCAGTACAGGCTATGGGATTAGAATTTAAGCATCCGCTGGGCCTCGCTGCGGGAATGGACAAAAACGCAGTAGCCCTCAGAGCATGGGAGGCCCTAGGCTTCAGCCACCTCGAAATCGGCACGGTGACTCCGCGGCCCCAGCCAGGCAACCCACAGCCGCGCATGTTTCGCCTGCCCGAAGACGAGGCCCTCATCAACCGCATGGGCTTCAACAACGGAGGTGCTGAGGCTGCCGCAGCACGAATTCGCCGCTCTAGGCACCAGAATATCATTGTCGGAGGCAACATTGGCCGCAATAAATCCACCCCCAACGAAGGCGCTATTCAAGACTACCTCGCGGCCCTAAACGCCCTATACGCCGAGGTGGACTACATCGCCGTGAACGTATCGTCTCCCAATACGCCTGGCCTGAGGGATTTGCAGTCAGCCAGCAGCATGCGCGAGCTCTTGCAGGCCGTCTGCACTGAAGCTAAGCGCTTGGGCGGCAAGCCCGTGGCCCTTAAAATAGATCCAGACTCCGACAAAGACCACGTTCAACGCACGGCTGTTCTTGCCGTGGAGTGCGGAGTTCAGGGCATTATTGCGACCAATACCTCCATTGGGCGCTCGGGCCTTGCTACGCCAGAGGGCCGGCTTCAAGCCATTGGAGTAGGGGGCCTTAGTGGTGCGCCAATTGCCAAGCGATCTACCGAGGTGGTAGGCTGGGTGCGCGATGCAGTAGGCCAAAGCGCTTCGGTAGTCGGCGTTGGAGGGGTTCGACGGACCCAAGACGTTACCGACAAGCTCAATGCCGGTGCGGATTTAGTACAGGTTTACTCAGGATTTGTTTATGCCGGGCCCGCAATGGTTCGCCAACTTTCGCCGGCATGGAAGCAATAACCTGGATCGAGTGCCCTCGGGACGCCATGCAGGGCTATGCAACGGTGTTTCGCACCGAAGACAAGATAGCCTACCTCCGCCGTCTTTTGGCCGTGGGTTTTGACTGCCTCGACATTGCGAGCTTTGTTTCGCCCAAGGCCATTCCGCAAATGGTTGATTCGGTTCAAGTACTTGACGCACTTGCTCCCGACAAGGGCCTCAATAAATTTTTGGTTATTGCAGCAAACAGCCAAGGAATCGATGCTGCTTTGGCTCACGAAGCCGTAGACGCCGTCGGCGTTCCCTTTTCGATTAGCGAGCAGTTTCAGATTCGCAATACCAAGCGTTCCCAGGAGCGGGCCTTAGACGATTGGTCCGCCTCGGTGGATCGCCTGCACGCGAGCGATAAGCAGCTGGTGGTCTACCTCTCTATGGCCTTTGGGAATCCCTATGGCGAGGCCCACAGTATTGACTTGGTGGCTGAGTGGACCGCAAGGGTAGTCAAGCGATTTAATCCCCATGTGCTCTCGATCAGCGACACCGTGGGCAATGCCAATCCTGATGGAATTCGCTCGGTAGTTTCCGCGGTGCGCAAGGAGGCGGGCACTGCGGAGCTTGGACTGCACCTGCACATGCCTGCCGCCAATGCCTTAAGCAACGGACTTTTGGATGCAGCATGGGATTCAGGGATTCGGCGTTTTGATACCGCGCTGCTGGGCCTGGGCGGTTGTCCCTATGCCCAAAATGAACTGGTGGGCAATTTGCCCACCGAGGCCCTGCTCACTTTTGCGACCACTCGCGGAGCCTCCTTCGGGATAAAACCCCTGGCACTGGAGAGCGCGCACAATGCGGCGAGGGAATTTTTCAACTACCTTTGAGCGTTCGTGGTGCAAGCCCTGAGATCGACTTAGGACGCTTGCTGAAAAGGGAATCCGGTGCAATACCGGAGCTGTGCCCGCAGCTGTAAATTCCATCCAACTCTGCGCCGCAGATACCCACTGGGAGACCGGGAAGGGGGCGCTTGAGGGAATGAGCCAGAAGACCTGCCTCGAACCATAATCCGATTGCGCCGGGAAGAGTGCAGCCTGAAGATGAACCTATGCTCCCAGCGTGGCCTTAAGGCTGCGTGGCTTTTAGCGATAACCCTATACGGTGCACCCCTCGGTGCTCAGGCTGCTCCTTGGAGCGACAGCCTCACTAGTGCATCGCTGCCTGAAGTGTCTGTTTTGGGCGGGCGCTGGCAAACGGGAGCCAAGCCAAGCGTTAAAATACCCTCCAAACCCATGGGTTGGTCGGCGTCGGAGCTGCTTCGTTCCGGAATCGACCTTCGACAAACCGCCCCCACGGGCAGTGCCTGGATTTCTTTAGACGGACTCCCCTCGAACCATACCTGGATTCAGTGGGAGGGAATGGCCTTGTCTGCCGCTGATTTGGGTGTAATGGACCTGCAGCTTTTGCCCAGCGCCGGGCTTAGCATGCAGCGCAGCGCAGACGGACTCCGCTTAAGCAGCGACAGCGTAGGTTCCCTTTCGCTGGAATCATCGACCCTGGGCAATGCCGGCTTAAACCTTTGGATTCCCGGTAAAACGGCCGATTTTGGATTGTCGGCGCGGCGCGGACTCAATCGCTACCGCTACCGTGACTACCTGGGCGATCGCTACTGGCGCACAGGCGCGGGCACCGAGCGCTTGGAGTTTCGCAGTTCCCTGCGGTCCTCAATCGGGCAGATTAAGCAATCTACTCATTTTTACGCTGTTTGGCTGAAGCAGGGGCTGCCAGAGTCCGCCAATGTGCCGCGGCGTCTGGGTGCAGTGCAGCAGGATTTGCGCGCTACGGTAATTCAACGGCAGGAATGGAACTCCCATCGTTGGGAATGGAGCAGCACGCAGCACGCGGTTCTCGCAAACCAAACTTACGACTACCCTTTGTTGGGCGGGATTCACGACAGCAATGGGGTTCAGACGATTGGAATTCGAGTTCAAACGGGCTACCGACGTTCAGGCCATCGGCTTCGAAGCTCCCTCGACGTAGATCGGCTCCAGGCTGAAGGCCCCAATAAATCCCCGGCCAGTGTTTTAAGGCTTCAATTAATGCTTCGCGGAGAGGGTATGGCTTCGCCCATGCTGCGGTATTCATGGGGTTTAAGCCAGCTTCGGCAGGGCGACGAGCTGGGAACCCTGCTGCCCTTTGCAGAACTTCAGCACAAGGGGCTGGGTCAAAAGGCATCCTGGAATGTTAAGCTGCACCGGCACCAGCGATTCCCCACCCTGAACGATCTCTTTTGGTCGCCCGGGGGCAATCCAGCGCTCAGGCCAGAACTCGGATGGGAATCCCGCGCCAAAGCAAGCCACCGAATCGGGTCGATGGAGGCCTACGCCGGGATTCTTCGAGATGCCATTTTTTGGATGCCGACAGGATCGATTTGGATGCCTCGCAATGTGGAATCCCTGCGTCGCCTTGGGATTAATCTAGCCAGCACCTGGCAAAATGGGCCATGGCAGAGCCAAATTGCCGCGCAATGGGTGTACAGCGTTAACAATGCAGGATTGCGCATGCCCTACGTAGCTCCATTCACCCTCAATATTCCGCTTAGGTACCGACGCAAGGAATGGGAATTGGAGGTATTCAACCGCCTTAGGTCGGCCACCCCGACGGCATGGAGTTCCAGCCGAGACAGCTGGATCGGTCCTCAGTTTCAGCTCGACGCAATTTTGCGCTGGCAGGGGGCAAAGTCAACGGTAGAAGTCGCCCTTACCAACGCAACCAACCAGCCCATATACCTTCAGCTTGGCTACCCCTTGCCGGGACGCCAGTGGAGCCTGACCTGGCACTGTCCCTTAGCCCGTATTACCCAGTAATTCAAGTATTTCAATCCTCTAAATTTAAACTCCATGAAAAATACCATACTTCTAATTGGTTCTGCCGTAGCACTTTGGTCCTGCGAACCCAACAAGCCCGTTAATACCTTTCAAACGGGTCTCTACATTCTCAACGAGGGCGCCTTTATGGGCGGAACCGCAACCCTGACGCATTGGTCGGACCAAGACAGCGTAACCCCCGACGCTTTTTTTGCCGCAAACGCTAGGAATCTTGGGAATTTGGGCAACGGACTGCGGGCTGACGGCAACAGGATCTATGCGGTTTTAAACGGAGCAGCTTCGCTGGAGGCCATGGAGTACCCTGGCCTAACCTCCATCGGCCGAGCTACGGGCTTTGGCTCACCCCGCCAAGCTTTGGTTCTTCAGAACGGGGACATTGCCGTTAGCGACTGGGGCCGGAACCGGGTCTATCGAGTGGGTAAATCCAGCCTAACCATTGTGGATTCGATCAATGTGGCGACAGGTCCAGAGGCACTTCTTGCCTATCAAAATGAGCTCTGGGTCAGCTGCAGCGGAGGCTACGGAATAGACAGCACGGTAGCCATAATCAATGCGTCGACCTTTGACTTAATCACCACAGTTGCTGTTGGAATCAATCCAACCTCCATGGTCCGCATGGGCAACAGCATCTATGTACTTTGCTCGGGCTACACCGACTACAGTGGGGCAGGAGGGGATCGAGCCGCTTCGTTGGTGCGGATTGACGCTACGACCCGCGCGGTGACCTACAACTACCCTGCAGTTGGAGTTTCAGACCGACCCACTAGGCTGCAGACCGACGCTCAAATTTTGTACTGGATTCGCGACGGCTACACCGGCGACGTGTTGAGAATGGATCCCACTGCCTTGGACTACCCCGCATACCCTTGGATTAGCGGTGGAGCCTACGGACTCTATGTGGACCCTGCCTCAAGGGACATCTATGTTTTGGATGCAAAGGATTTTCAGCAAAATGGAGAGGTGCGCCGCTACAGCTTCCCAGGCCAGCTCGAAGCAACGGTTCCTGCAGGAGTCGTTCCGACTGCAGCGGTCTGGATGCCCTAAAACGCAAAAACCCGGGGACTGTCCCGGATTTTTGCGTGCAACTAGTTGCTAGTAGCCAGAAGCTAGTTGCTCGTAACTGGTTATGCGTTTACTCTGCGCTCGACGCGCTCCATCGCGAATCCGATGGCATAACCCCATAGGGTCGTAGCTCCGAACGAAATTCCCAAAAAGGGTAGGCCAGCGAGGTAAACGAGGCCCAAGGAGGCTCCATGACCTACATACCACACGGCAAAATTGCTCAAGCCAAAGAAGATGAGGTTGCTGGCGGCACTGTGTCCGATCCACGCGAGCCCATCGGCCTTGGGTTTGGCAAGTTGGGCATAGGCCAGAACGGCAAGGTGGGCAGCATAGACTCCGAGGCTGTCGGCAAAGCCCCAGGTAAATCCCTCTTGGTATGCGGAATAAACCGTGTTGTTAAGCACTAAATCCGAGGCATAAAGTAGGGCTAAGGGCAGCAGCATCTGCATCCAAGGCTTGCGAAACCAGGTTCCGCTCAAAGTATTGGCGGCGAGTAGGGCAGAACCGTTGGGAATAAGAAGGAACCGACTTGCGGCGGCGAGCACAAGGGCTACAAAAGGGGTGAATCGCATGCTTTTAGAGTAAACGTTTGAATATATAAATTACCATGAGCAGCACAAAAATACTCAAAAGATAGCGGTAGGCTCCTCGGTAGTGCACTTCGTGGGTGGGTCGGTCCACGCGGTAGCTCCAAACCAAGTAACCCAAAAAGAGAAGGGCAAAAAGTCCAGCAAAAATCCAGTGACCGGTTCCAATAGTTTCCATTGCGTAATTTCATCCAAAAATACAGCCAAATGAAGGAGTTACTTGATTCTGTTTCTGAATTTCACCGCACCTACCGCGTACCGATGCAGGATGCGCCATTGACCATGCCTAGCGAAGATTTAGTGGTCCTTCGGCACCGACTGATGGCGGAGGAAAATGAGGAATACCTAGAGGCTGCGCTTGCGGGCAACAGAACGGAGGTAGCCGATGCCCTCGGGGACCAACTTTATATTTTGTGCGGAACCATTATCACCCACGGCATGCAGGACCTTATTGAGGAGGTATTTCGAGAGATTCACCGCAGCAACCTCAGCAAACTGGGCGCTGACGGTCAGCCCTTGTACCGCGAAGACGGCAAGGTCATGAAGGGTCCGAACTACTTTAGGCCAGACATCGCCGCTGTTCTCGACGGACGCTCACCCCAGCGATCGGCATAACCTGGCAAATAGCTGGGTGCCTTTTCGTTGACCGCACTCCCGCTGGGACTCGGATAAAAACGGAGTTCATCAATCCCTCCCTCGGATTTAAACCAAAGTTCGATTCTCCCTGACTTCATGCGGCTTGCAGGCCCATCCTCGGGGTAGAAAAGGGCCTCGGCATTGGTTTCAAGATCCATGCGCTGCATTCTACCCATTAAAATTCGTGCACGCATGGATTCTGCTGCCATTTGATTGCAGCGGCCACTGCTGTCTAATGCTTCGCCTAGATGCACCCCCTCATTCGCCCAAAGGCTATCGCCCGGGCCCATTTGGCTCAAAGTGAATTGCTTTGAAATGATTTGGTATTCTTCGCTCCATACCACGGGGCTTCCCTCGAGAAGAAAGATGGAATCCCCGCGATGGCCCCTCCAGCGCTCGGCCCGACCGCTCCATGAAGGCATGGCAACCGAAGCGTTTCCGCGGGCATTAATGCTGTCGGGGGTTGTGGTAAGCAAGTCCGCCCATAGTTCGGTACTGTCTCCCTCCCAGTCGGCGAGGTAGGCCGAACCCGTCCATACCGATCGATCGGCATCAGACCATCTTTGGAACCGATCGGCGCTAAACTGCCGCGACGGCCCCCAGCCCTGCACGCCATTACTAAAATCAAAGTACCGGGACCCCCTCAGATTTAGGGTTCCGCCACCAAACACCAGGGAATCTTGATCGAAGCGACCGGACCCACCAAGGGGTAATGACACACTTCCTTGCTCGGATCGGTAGTCCATTTGTTCGCTGTAGAGCCGGTCCTTGGGGCCAGTCCATCGAACATCACCCAGAAATCGATAGCTGCCTCCGATAAAATCTCCGCGTCGGCAAGTCAGATTGCCGTCTTTGGTACTGAGTTCTGCGCGCTGGCTAAAAATCCCTTTTTTGGTCGACGTGCTGTACCGCAAACTTGAGGTTTTAAGGCTTTGATCGCCGTCTGAAACCGTCACTCCGCCCGAGAAGTAGCTCTCACCATTGAGGTATTCTAAGACCCGAGACCGAATTACTAGGCCTTCACGGCCGGCAAAGCGCACGTTGTGGTAGGCAAAAAGACGGTTCTCACCCCGATACCAGTCGGCGCTGTCGCAGGTAAAGACCCCTTCGGCGCTTGCGAGCTTGACGCGGCCGCGCAGCTTGGTTACGCTGCGTCCGTCTAAATTCACCACGGTGAAGCGGTCGGCCTGCTTGAGCTGTATCGTTTGTGCGCCGAGCATGCCTGCAAGCAGCAGGGCGAGCGAAGCAAGCTTGGTTCGGCCTAGCGTCGCCATAGGGTTTGCTCGCGGTCGGGGCCAACCGAGACCAAGACCACCGGAACTCCCGTAAACTCCTCGATAAAACGCACATAAGACGTTAGGGTATCGGGGAGATCCGTGGTTTGCCGCACCCCCGTCAAGTCTTCACTCCAGCCCGGGAGGCTTTGGTAGACCGGCTCAAGAAGCTGTGCATCAAGTCGGTAGGGAAGGTGGTCTACCTCTTCGCCGCGGTATCGGTAGGAAGTGCAGACCTCGAGGCTGTCGAGCCCGCTGAGCACGTCGGCCTTCATCATCATGAGTTGCGTCACCCCGTTCACTTCAACAGCGTACTTAAGGGCAACTAAATCAAGCCAACCCGTGCGGCGCGGCCGGCCGGTTGTCGAGCCAAATTCTCGGCCAACTTGACGGATTTTCTCTCCCAATTCGTTGTCCAATTCGGTAGGGAAGGGTCCGCTGCCCACGCGGGTGCAGTATGCCTTAAAAATCCCAATGACTTCGCCGATGCGGTTGGGCGCCAAACCCAAACCCGTGCAGGCACCTGCGGCGGTCGTGGTGGAGGAGGTTACAAATGGGTAGGTTCCAAAGTCGATGTCGAGCATAGTGCCCTGAGCGCCTTCTGCCAGAATTCGCTTGCCTGCGCGGTAGGCCTCTTGAATCAAAATGTCGGTATCAGCCAGCGGAAGCTGCAGCAAGCGGGCAATGGCTGCGTGCCATTCCGCTTCGGCTTCGTCAAGGTTAAAGGCCGGCGCTGCACCATCCAGCATTTGAAGGTGCTTGTCTTTGAGGGCTTGGTAGCGCTCTGAGAAGTCAGGCAGTTCAATGTCTCCAACCCGAAGTCCGTTTCGCCCAGTTTTATCCATATAGGACGGACCAATACCCTTGAGGGTGGAGCCAATCTTGTTTTTGCCTTTCGCCGCCTCGGATGCCGCGTCCAGCAGGCGGTGCGTGGGCAGTATAAGGTGCGCCTTGCGCGAAATCCTTAAGCAGTCCGCAAAAGAGACTCCGAAGGGAACCAGCTTGTCGATCTCGCGCATAAAAACGACGGGGTCGATGACGACGCCGTTTCCCACGATGTTGACGGCTTTGGCGTGAAAAATTCCGCTCGGAATCGTGTGAAGCACGTGCTTAATCCCGTTGAATTCAAGGGTGTGCCCGGCATTGGGTCCGCCCTGAAAGCGCGCTACGACGTCGTAGTCCCGCGTGAGGACGTCCACAATTTTCCCTTTGCCCTCGTCGCCCCACTGCAGGCCGAGGAGTATGTCAGCACCCTTCATTGTATGTTTTTGGATTTAGCGTAGATGTATAGTTGGTGCCCGGTAACCTCCACCCCAAAGAGCTCGGCAATACTGGCCTTAATTTGCTGAATTCGCGGATCGCAGAACTCGATGACCGCACCGTTGTCGACCATTAAAAGGTGGTCGTGCTGGCGGTTAAAAAAGGATTTCTCGTAGTGCGCCTGGTTGGTCGCGAACTGGTGGCGCCGCACCAAACCGCATTCCACAAGAAGATCCAAAGTATTGTAGAGCGTGGCCCTGCTGACGTGGTAGTTCTTGGCCTTCATGCCCGAATACAGCGTTTCTACGTCAAAGTGCCCCTCCTCGGCATACACCTCGCTTAAAATCGCATAGCGTTCCGGGGTTTTGCGCTGCCCGCGCTCCTTGAGGTAGCGGGTGAACACGTCGCGTACGCGATCTAATTGCGTTTCAGACATAGGGTAGAGGCCAAAAACCAAAGGTAGGTGCTCTGCGCGTACCTTGCAGCCTATGCTTAGGCGGATTTTTCTCTTGGCAGTACTGGGATTCCCGGTCCTTCTCCTTGCGCAGTCCAAGGCTGAAGTCCTTCGTTTTCAGAAGGCCATGGAATTTTTGAGGTCGAAGCCCCCCCAGGTTCAAAAAGCGCGAACTCAACTCGAGAAGCTACTTTCTTCAAATCCCGACTATGCTGCAGCATGGGTTGCCTTGGGCGAAGCCTATTCGGCCTTTGAGCCGCTCGACGATCAAAAGGCTCGCGATGCCTTTGTGCGCGGAGCTGCCGCGGGCGCAGAACGCCAAGCTATGTTTCGCTGGACGACCAATTCCATGCTTCAAGGCTGGTACGACCACGCTGATTCTGCAGCCACTGCATATTTAGCGCTCCCTAAAACACCCTCCGCGCAGCGCCAAGAGGCAGAACGGATTAGGGCCTCAGCTCGATTTGCCCAAAGTGCACTGCTGCGTCCCAGAGACTATGCCTTTTCTCGGCTTAGTGATTCGGTGAACCAGCTTGAAATGAACTACTTCCCGAGCATTTCGGGCGACAACGCAAGCCTGTACTTCACGGCCCGGCAGCCCAGCGCGCGCGGCGACGAAGTAATTATGGCCAGCCGGAGGATTGAGGGTGCCTGGTCCAGGGCTTTTGCCCTCCCCGGCGGACTCAATACCGTGGGCAACGAAGGGGCTGTTAGCATTCGGGGCGATCAAAAAATGATGGCCTTTGCGGCCTGCGAGCGAGAAGAGGGCTACGGATCCTGCGACATCTACTTCTCTTTTCTTCGCCCGGACGGCAGCTGGTCCGAAGCGCAAAATGCCGGCCCGGCCATTAACACGGGCCAATGGGAATCTCAGCCCTGCCTCTCGGCGGACGGGCGAGAACTGTTTTTTGTGCGGGAATCGCGTCAAGGCGACGGAACCGCCACTATTTGGCATGCCCGCCTGCGCGACCGGCGATGGGTCGAAGTGAAGCCCTTGCCCACGCCGATTAACAGCTCTGGCGCAGAGTCCACGCCTTTTTTGCATGCCGACGGCAAAACCCTATACTTCGCATCCAGCGGCCGAGAGGGCATGGGCGGATTGGACTTATACCTGAGCCGGAGAACTTCAGACAGCACTTGGTCCGAGCCGCAGCACCTTCCTCCGCCCTTGAATGACCACCTTGACAATTTTGGTTTGGTGGTCCGCCCCGACGGCAAAGAGGCTTTTTTTGCGCGCGGCGGGCTCCTTGGTTTAGACGCTGGCCGGGTTGATTTGTACCAACTCTCGCTGCCCGAAGCCTACCAGCCCAGTCCAATTCTCTGGTGGACGGTCTGGGTTGCCGATCGCGCCACGAGAAGCTTAATTCCCGATGCGAAGTGGAAGATTTCTGACCCCGAACTTCCTACGGTGATCGATCACCAAGGTTCAAGCTATCAAGTTGCCTTGGTCGAGGGAAGTCCGCGCGGATTTCAAATACAGGCACCGGGCTACCCCATGCTAAGCGAACGCAGGATTTTAACCGAGCGCTCTAAGGATTCTCAAATGGATACTCTTTGGCTGCAGCCCATTGAGTCGGGCCAGCGCACCAGGCTTGAAAACTTCTATTTTGCTACGGATTCCGAGGTGCTTCTGCCCCAATCAAGGCCTGAGTTGCTCAGTTTGGTTGCATGGCTCAAGGCCAATCCCAAGGTTAGGGTTTGCATCGAGGGGCATACCGACAACGTGGGCAGCCCAGCCTACAATCTTGATTTGTCGGAGCGCCGCGCCAAGGGAGTCGTTCTTGAACTGATTAATGAGGGAGTTGATAGTAATCAATTGACCTCCAAGGGCTATGGACTAAGCAAACCGCTTGAATCGAACCAAACCGAGCAGGGTAGGGCGCGAAACCGCCGCACTGAAGTGCTCATCCTTTGAGCCAGAGTTCACCGGCCTCAATCCCCAGTCCAAAAAGCGCAAAATCAAGCCGAGCTGGGTCTTCGGGGTCAATGAGGCGCAGGGCTTGGTCGAGTTCCTTGACCGCTAGGGCGTCGTTTTGCTTGCGCTGCAGCAGTCCGATTCCGCGCGCGACTCTGCCGCTGTGAACATCCAGGGGGCAGCTCAGGGCAGACTTTGGCAGGTGGGACCAGATTCCCAAATCGACACCGCGCCGGTTGGGGCGAACCATCCAGCGCAAAAACAAATGCAGTCGTTTTGCCGCAGAACCCGCAGCAGGACTGGCAATATGCTTTGCGGTACGGGTGGTTATGGCATTGCCAAGCAGCTCGATCCGGGCGCGATCAATGGCGGGTCCAAAATCGGTTTCTCCGGGCTGCAGGGCAAACAAGCCCGCCAGCGAGCCTCTTTTGCGAAGCGCTGTTTGCAGTCCGGTCAATATTTTTTCGGAATCTTCCGCCATTAGGGTACGGTGCCGCCAGGGCAGTTTCTTGAGGTCGGATTCGTCGGCCTCCATGAGCCATTGCGCGGGCCGATCGCCCATTTCGCCAACCGCTCTTTCTGCCGAAGCGATGATGGATGTCCTTGATCCCCAGGCAATGGTAGCGGCCATGAAGCCCACTAATTCGGCACTTTGGGGGTCGTCCATGAACCTCCGAGGCAGAGCAATCGGGTCCAAGGCCACAAAATCAGGGCGTTCCACACGTTCCGCCCAAGACAAGAGAAGGTCGGCTACGTCCATTGCCCGTCCTGCAGGTGCAGGCGTCGGTCTGCCTTGCTTGCGAGCCAGTCGGAATGAGTGGCTACCACAATGGCAACGTTCCAAACTCGGCGGCATTCGTCGAGAAGGCGGTAGAGTTCCTCCGACCGACCGCGATCCAAATTGCCCGAAGGTTCGTCTGCAAGCAATACTTTGGGTTGGTTAATGAGGGCCCTGGCGATGGCGATTCGCTGCTGCTCACCCCCGCTGAGTTCGTCGGGGCGGTGGTTGAGTCGGTCGACAACGTCGAGGCGCTCTGCAATTGCTCGAGCATGCGCTTCAGGGGTTTTACCGTAATTGCCCGCAATCATAGCAGGGAGTAGAATGTTCTCAAGCGCCGTGAGTTCAGGCATCAAGTGGTGAAACTGAAAGACCAGCCCAAGGCTCTGGTTGCGAAACAGGTCAAGGGCCTTGCCTGATTGCGGATAAGGCAATCCCTCAAATGCAAGATGACCCTGGTCTGGCTGATCAAGGCCTGCCAAAAGATGCAGAAGGGTAGATTTACCAGAGCCGCTGGCCCCCGTAATCGCAACAAATTCTGATGAATTCAGGCTAAAATCAATTCCTTGAAGCACCTGGAGGCTCCCATAGCTCTTGTGCAGGTTTTGGGCTTCAATCAAGTGGCTCATTCCTCAAAAGTACGGGTGAAATCAGCGCTCTCAGGCGTACTTTTGCCCGGTCACCTAAAGAACCCTTAATCCCAATAATTATGAATCTTCACGAATACCAAGGCAAAGAAATTTTGGCTAGTTATGGGGTTCGCATTCAGCGCGGAATTGTAGCTACGACCCCCGACGAGGCGGTGGCTGCTGCAAAGAAACTCACCGAGCAGACCGGCACGTCATGGCATGTGGTTAAGGCTCAGGTTCATGCGGGTGGACGCGGAAAAGGAGGAGGCGTGAAGCTGGCCAAGAGCCTTGACGAGGTGCGTGAACGATCCAACCAAATTTTAGGCATGATGCTCGTTACGCCCCAAACTTCGGCAGAAGGTAAGAAGGTACACCAAGTGCTCATTGCAGAAGACGTTTACTACCCCGGCGAATCACCCACCGAGGAATACTATATGTCGGTATTGCTCGATCGAGCGGCCGGTCGTCCAATGATCATGTACAGCCCGGATGGTGGAATGGACATCGAGGAGGTTGCAGAGAATCACCCAGAACGCATTTTTACCGAGCACATTGATCCTTCCGTGGGACTACAGGATTTTCAAGCGCGACGCATTGCATTCAACCTTGGCTTAAATGGAGTAGCCACTAAGGAGATGGTAGCTTTTGTCAAGAGCTTGGTCAAAGCCTACGAGGGTGCGGACGCTGCCTTGTTTGAAATCAATCCAGTCCTTAAGACCAGCGACAATAAGATTATGGCAGTAGATGCTAAGGTTGCTCTCGACGACAACTCCTTGTTTCGCCATCCTGACCTTGAGGCACTCCGCGACCGCCGCGAAGAAGATCCGACCGAAGTCCGCGCAGCCGAAGTAGGGCTCAATTTTGTAAAGCTCGACGGAAATGTTGGCTGCATGGTCAACGGGGCTGGTCTTGCAATGGCCACCATGGACATCATTAAAATGGCTGGCGGAAACCCTGCAAACTTCTTGGACGTGGGCGGAACTGCCGACGCACAGCGCGTGGAGACCGCCTTTAGAATCATCCTCGAAGATCCCAATGTTAAGGCCATTCTCGTGAATATTTTTGGGGGAATCGTTCGCTGCGATCGGGTGGCCCAAGGAATTGTTGATGCCTACCGTAGTATTGGCGAAATCCCCGTTCCAATCATTGTGCGCCTTCAAGGAACCAACGCCGCCGAGGCCAAAAAACTCATTGAAGAAAGCGGCCTCAAGGTCTATTCTGCCATTTTGCTTCAGGAGGCGGCCGACTTGGTTGGCCAGCATGTAGGCTAAAATACCCGGTGTTTGCGCTTGAAGTTCTCTCGGCCCTGCTGAACCTCAGCTTTGTCGTGCTCTTGGCTTTGCGCATTCGTTGGGCCTGGGTTCTTGGGTTTTTTGGGTCCTCCCTCGCGGTAATCCTCCTTTTTGATTCGAAACTTTATGCGGAATCCTTGCTCAATACGAGCTATGCCTTCCTTGCTGTCTATGGTTGGTTAACTTGGGGGCGCTCGGAGTCCGCATCAGAGCCAATAATTAGTCGTCCTCTTGCGCTGCTTTTGACGCTGATTTTGGCGGCTGCGATTGCGTGGTTGATGGCGCGGCACACCGACAATCCCCGCCCTTTTGCAGATGCACTCATGTTCTCGGGAGGAATTTTAGGCACCCTTTGGCAGGCTCAGCGCGACCGATGGAACTGGCCCCTTTGGCTGGTCCTCAACGGCATCGGTGTATGGCTTTATGCCGACCGAGGCTTATGGGTCTACGCCATTTACAGCGGCCTAATGGCTAGCCTGGCCTGCTGGGGCTGGTTTCGCTGGGGGGCTGAAGTCAAAGCTTCAAAAGCCACCGAGAAATAGCCTGCCAGCTGTCGGGAGCAATTCCGTGGCCCATCATGAATCGCTGAACCTCTATTCCGGCGCCCAACTCGTTGGCCTTGGCATAGCTGGGCAGCGAAAGGCTCGGGGGTATCACCCCGTCTTCGTCGCCCACAACAGCCAAGTGAGCCAGGGATTCGGAGGCATTCCAGCCCAAGCTCCCTTTAAACCAATCGCTCGGAAAGTAGCTCGCCACGGCAACGCAGCCAGACATAAGCTCGGGATTAGACGCTGCAAGGGCATTGGCGACAATTCCGCCTTGCGAAAAACCAAACAAAATTGGCTTTAGTGCAGCTTGTTCCAAAAGCACCCGAAGTTCTGATACCGTTTCTTCAACCTGATCCATACCGACTTGCCGCACCCCTTGGTTGTCAAAATGCAGGTCGTACCAAGCGTATCCGCCGGTAGGTAGGGGGCGTGGTGCACGAAGGGAGCGCACATTCCAGTCGATCGGAATCAGTCGGGCTAAGCCAAATAAATCGTTTTCGTCGCTTGCATACCCGTGCAAAAACCAGAGCTCTTTTTGAGCAAGTCCCTGAGCGGGTCGCCAGCAGGAATGCGCAAGGTCAATCAACGTTCAATGTCCCAGGTAAGGTCCGCCAAGAGGCGAATTGAATTGAGAAATTCCATGGTGCTTCTTTTAGAGAGCGACCATTCTTCAGGACTTAGCATCGAGAGAATCATAGTGCTGTCCTCTTTGCGGTACAAATGGTAGGTATGGTTAATCACGGGCTTAAAACTCAGTTTTGCGGAATACACCCACTCTGAGACTTCGCGGCGTCGCTGTATTGCTTTGGCCTGCTCGGCAAGAAGCTCCATCTGCTTGCGCAGTAGGTCCATTTGCTGGTCGGTCTGGTAGGCCATAGCCTCCAAAGACTGGTGCTTAATAACCCCTTCTTTAGTGGGCACAATCGGAGGCGAACTCACACTGTGTGCGTAGGGCAGCAAGCCTGGATTTTGCGCAACCTTGTCGATGTCGATGGGGTTGACCGTGATTTTGGGCTTGTTCATTGCAGCAAAGTTAAGCCTTGCCAAAAAGGCGTTCGTTGGTCTGCCAACGGAACAAGAAAATTTGCTCGAGCTTGGGGCGAACAATAATGGGATGGAGCAATGCCCCAAGGAATCCGAAGGGAACCTTATAATGAACTACGTCGCGCATGAGTACGCCGCCTTCTACGGACTTAAAAAAGTGTTCGTGGTGCCAAATGGCGTAGGGGCCCACGCGCTGCTCGTCCACAAAATACTCGCCTTCAGAAACATGGGTAATTTCGGTCACCCAATTCATGGGAATTCCCAAGAGTGGCGAAACCGTGTATTCAATAAACAAGCCTGGGTACATGGCGTCGGGAACCTCCCCATGAACTTTAAAGCCAAGGCTGGTTGGGGTAATTTTGGACAAATTCTTGGGAGAAGAAAAAAACTTCCAAGCCTCCTCTTTGGATATGGGCAGAAACTGCTCGCGTTCAATTTTGTGCATAGGAGTGAAACCCCAATTGCGGGCTAAAGGTTTAGGCTTTTTCAGACAGCAAGACCCTGAAGCGGCCATTTCGCACCAAAAAGACTTGGTCAAGGTGGTTTGCAGCCTTGGCGAGGGTTGTATTTACCTTCGATGCAAAGGCTGGCGACTGCGTCGCAATCGATTCATAGCTCGGTCTTTTTCTGTGCTGCTCGCCCAGCACGACGTAATAAAGATCAAAGTCTTTGTAGTGCCTAGCGGCGCTCTGCACCACGCTTAGACTGAGTTTATTTCGACCACTTAGTATGTGCGAAAGGACCGCACGAGAAACACCTAGGGTGCCAGCAATCGAATTCGCACTTCGGTTTTGAGAATCCAGCCACTCCTTAAAACGTAAATTCTCTAGGGGTAAACACTGCATTCATCAAAGTTACAAATCGTAGGAAGCGTTTACAATTGTTTGTCCTTGAGTGCTGAAATATTCAATGTCTAGTTTCTTCTTTGAAACCTTAATCACTGTGAAGTGCTTTTGATTCAATGGATTTCCGCGAATCGTAGTATTGGTAGAGGCTTCAAGGCTGCTGGGCGCAAAGACCTTAGAGGTAAGAGGCGAAGAGCAAACTTCAATAAATCGCTTGCCTTCCATGGTTGCCTCTTCAATTTCTCCATGATGCCGGTCGCCCGTTAAAAACACAACCTGACCCGGGAATTCAGCGCATCGCTTGATTAGCTCAAGGCGCTCGTTGGGGTAGCGAGCCATATTTTCAAAAGCCTCGTACTCGTTAAGAACTTGCGATCCAAGCGCTATAAATACCAAAGGAGCATCATAATGGGCCTTAAGGACTTCAGAAACCCAATCCAGTTGACCAATCCCGAGAACCTGGGTGCCTACTGGGCCGCGGTGCGTGCGGTCATCAAGACCAATGATAAGCACCGATCCCCGTCGTTCCTGCCACCTGAGGTCTTGGAATTCAGCCAAAGAAAAGGGCGTTTCCTTAAAAACCGAACTAAAGATCTTTGCGCTAATGGTCCTGAGCGCATAGCTACTGTCCGCATCGTTGGGCCCAAAATCGTGATCGTCCCAAATGGCGCGTTGGCTGATGTTCTGCATCATCTGAGCAAGCGGGGGGCTTGCATGCCTTCGCCTCCAGTTTTCCACCATCCGAATGCTGTCGTTCCACTCTCCGTTGGTGTAGTAGGTGTTGTCGCCAAGCCAAAAGAAGAAATCCGGCCTTTTAGCCTCAATTTGGGTGAATATTGACTCGCTCTCGCGATCGCTCAACTCCGCGCAACTGCCCATGGCAAAGGTTAGTTCTTGAGCATGAGCGGCAGTGCCGGCAATGGCAAAAGCCAAAATAAACGCTTGAAATTTCATAGTCCTAAGTTAGGTCCTTGCGTACACTACATTTGAGCCTGTGCGTTACCAAAACTTTAGCATTCGCTCCCAGTTGCTCACTGAAGCGGCAGCTTTGGGCGGTTGGGTTCTTCGTGATCTTGCTCCAGAAGGGCAAACTCCTTTTTGGCTTTTGAGCCACCCAGGGGCAGCAGGAGGGGAGCCGAGGATTGCGTGGTCAATGATGCACGGCAACGAACCGACCGGCTTTGAGGCCCTGCTGCACTTGATTCGTTGCGGACGGCCTCAATGCGATTGGACCCTTGTACCCTTGGTGAACCCGACTGGTGTTGATGCATTTACTCGCCTCACCAGCGAGGGTATTGATCTTAACCGTAGGGCGCGAGATCGTGGTCCACTTGAGTCCGACCTGCTGAAGTCCCTACTGGCCTCACGACCGTTTGCGCTTGCATTGAACCTGCACGACCAGCGAAGTTTGTTTTGCCCCAGCGGTCAAAACATCCCCAGCAGCCTTAGTGTATTGGCACCCCGTTGCATTAAAGAAGGTCAGGAGTCCTATTCATTAGATGCCCAGGCATGGGCCGGAACCCTTAGTAGCCTTATGCAAGAGCTTGAGCCCAATTGGGGCTATGCTCGGTTCGACGACGCATACTACCCCACAGCGTTCGGAGAGTGGACCCAAGAATTGGGGGTTCCAACCGTTACCGTCGAGACCGGCGTAGCCCTGAATGATTATTCACGCGAAAGGGTATCGCTTCGACTGGGTGAGGTACTGCGCGCGGTGGACGCAGCAAGAAGCCCGCGACCTAAGGGAATCACGCATTATCAAAACCTTCCGATCAATACACCTTGGGGCGTTGATTTGGAACTACAATATGGCAAACACCGCAGCCATTGGCGTGTGTGGGAAGAGGTCCAAGGCCAACACTACTCCTCAGGAATAGCTAAGGCGATTCCTGAAGGCAGCGGTACCCCTGTTCCGTATCAAACGTTTAATCTGCTTAAAGCGGAGTTTGATGCGATTCAGGCTAAAGACTCATGGACCTCTTTAGAGCTCTATGCCGTTTCTTCGACCGGCTTGCGCTCCTTTGCAGAGGCATTGCCCAAGTAGGTGAAGTCTCGGGCAACTACATCAGTTCGGTTGACGGACTGCTGCTCGGTATTTGTATAGCTGTAGTAGGAGAGCGAACCTTCGATGGCACATAGGTCTCCGCGCTTCAGAATTTTATTCGCCCTTGATGCCAGCTTATTGAACATCACAACATTGTGCCAAGTAGTTCGGTCCTCGTAGGCTCCTTCTGCATTCTTCACGCGGTCATGGGTTGCGATGGAGCATTTTAGGCGCGATACCTCATTTTCAAAGCTGCGGAATTCGGGGTCCTGACCCACATAACCAATTAACTGAACTTTATTTTTCATGATTTATAGATTTTAATTAAACAAAACAGGGCAAAGCACGACCGGTAATTCAACTTAAGTAGGTTATAAACGTAAGTCGCGGTTTTTATCAACATCTTGTTAATTACTCGTTTACCTTGTTTTTTGTTTACAAATGTTGACATACTTTCGGCATGATCAAAATTTTATAACCCTTTAATTCTATATGTTATGCAACACAGAGGTAATCGATTTTGTCTTAACTGCGGCCTTCCCGTTTTTGGAAGAGCAGACAAGAAGTACTGCGACGATCACTGCCGGAATGACTTTCACAACAGCCAGTCTGTAACCAATTCAAAACTCATGAGGCCTTCTCACAAGAAGCTTCGCCGCAACTACGAAATTCTCACGGGAGTGATCGATGCGGGAGTCTGCGAAATCGCCAAAGACGAGCTGCTCATCTATGGTTTTAACACCAAGTCCGTTACCGAGCTCGATCTTCGAGAAGACGGTACGATGCTTTATGGCATTTATGACATACAGTACTTTGAGAAGGCAAACCGCATGATTGAAGTCTATCGAAAGTCTGACTTTTCGCCGCAATGGTAGGCTTCGGTCTACCTTTGGCACCATGTCAGAGCGTTTGGTAGTCGTAGGTGGGGGAGCAGCGGGGTTTTTTGCCGCTATTGCAGCAGCAGAGGCCAATCCTCAGGCTCAAGTCTACCTCCTTGAAAAGTCCGCACAATTCCTCGGGAAAGTTCGTATTTCAGGGGGAGGGCGATGCAACGTAACCCACGCTTGCTTTGACCCTCGCGACCTAACAGACTATTACCCAAGGGGCGGGCAGGAATTGCTTGGCCCCTTTTCTCGTTTTGCCTGCGGCGATACCATGGAGTGGTTTGAAGACCGTGGCGTATCGCTAAAGGTCGAAGAAGACGGGCGGGTTTTTCCCGTTACCGACGACTCTCAAACGATCATCGATTGCCTGCTCTCCATGGCGGAGTCTGCTGGCGTTCGTTTCGAGCTGCATTCGGGCCTAAAAAACCTTGTTTTGCAACCCGACGGCACCTGGAGTTTGACCTTAGAGAGCGGGCGTATTATTGATGCGGACCGGGTACTTTTAGCCCCCGGATCCAGTAAAAAAACTTGGGATGTACTCGCGGAATTGGGCCACCAGATTGTGCCTCCAATACCTTCGCTTTTCACCTTTAATGTAAGGGATCCGCGCATAGAAGACCTGTCGGGAGTTTCCCTTGCCAACGTGCGCGTAACGGTTCCCGTTGGCGGACTCGAAACGGAGGGGCCAATGCTCATCACGCACTGGGGCCTAAGTGGCCCGGCGGTGCTTAAAATGAGTGCATTTGGAGCGCGATGGATGGCCAATTGCGACCACCGCTTCACTATTTATGTCAATTGGACGCCTCAATTTAGTACCGAAGAATTGGTGGACGAGCTCAATGCGCTTCGCAAGGACGTCAACCACCAGCGCAAGCGCGTTCGTTCCAACGCCCTATTTGGTATTCCGCTTCGCTTGTGGCAGTCCCTAGCAGCCTTTGCTCGGATTCCTGATGCCGCCAACTGGTCTGATTTAAGCAAACCCCAGCTGCGCAAGTGGGCTGAGGTGCTCACGGAATCCGCCTTTAATGTGGTCGGAAAATCCACCAACAAAGACGAGTTTGTTACCTCTGGCGGAGTGGCTCTCGAAGAAGTTTCGTTTACCACGATGCAGAGCCGCCTGCATCCCGGGCTCTATTTTGCGGGCGAAATACTAGACATTGACGCCCTCACGGGTGGGTTCAACTTTCAGGCAGCCTGGACGACGGGTTGGATTGCGGGGCATGCTATGGCGGGGGCGCCCATCTAAAAAAATTTGAATAAATTAAAAATACTAACTATATTAGCATACTAATTTTAAGAACATGGCACTATCAGAACAAATTAAGAACCATCGCAAAACCAAAGGATGGACTCAAGCTCAACTCGCAGAGCGACTGGGGCTAAATCGTGCCCAAGTGGGCTCCTACGAAGAGGGGAGGGCGGAGCCAAAGCTCGACAGCCTCAAGGCCATGGCTCAGTTGTTTGCCTGCACTATTGACGCATTGGTGTCGGGAGACGCGCGGACTACTAAAGAACTGTCGGGCCAGAAGCTTCGCGTGCTTACGGTAGCAGTCGACTCTCGCGAGGGGAGTGAGCGAGTTTCTGTGGTTCCGGTCAAAGCAGCAGCGGGCTATTTGGGCGGTTATGGCGATCTCGATTTTATCGAAGCCTTGCCCCAGTTTGCGCTACCCCTTCCCGAGTTTGCGCACGAAGAAACACGAAGGGTTTTTCAAATTCAAGGAGACAGCATGCTTCCTATTTTGTCAGGCTCCTATGTGATTTCGAGCTATGTTCAAGACTGGCGAAGCATTAAGACCAATGAACTCTATGTTTTTTTGACTCAAGAGCAGGGTGTGGTCTTTAAGCGCGCCATCAACCGAATTGCCGAGGCTGGCTGCCTGGACTTAGTGTCCGACAACCCCGCATACAAGCCCTATTCCGTGCACGTTGACGAGCTCATTGAGGTGTGGAAGGTTCAAGGCTTTATTCAGCTTGACCTGACAACCAAACCCAATATGGATCAGGTAATTCTCGCCCGACTAGAAAACCTTCAAAGTGAAGTACACGAACTTCGCCGCTCGCTGAACCAGCATGTGGCCTAAGGATTCATGGATCGCACCGTACTCCACATGGATCTTGACAGCTTTTTTGTATCTGTTGAGCGACTTATGGACAGCAGGCTGCACGGAATTCCCGTGCTCGTGGGCGGAGTAAGCGATCGAGGCGTGGTTGCGGCCTGCAGCTACGAGGCTCGCCAGACGGGCGTGCGTTCAGGAATGCCTATGCGCATGGCGCGCGAATTATGTCCCGAGGCGGTAGTTGTTCGAGGCAATTCCATGGAGTATACCAAGCATTCCAAGGTGGTGACCGAGATTGTAAGCGAGGCGGTCCCTGTGCTTGAAAAAGCGTCTATCGACGAATTCTATGCGGACTTAAGCGGTATGGACCGATTTTTTGGCACCTATCAGTTTGCTCAGGACTTGCGCGATCGAGTAATTCGCGAGTCGGGACTCCCGATCTCCTTTGGCCTGTCTACCAGCAAGACGGTTGCCAAGGTGGCTACAGGAGAGGCCAAGCCAAACAACCATCGCCACGTGCCCCGAGGCATTGAGCGGCTGTTTATGGCTCCACTCTCGGTGCGCAAAATTCCCATGGTGGGGGAGAAGACCTACCAGTCCCTTCGTGCCTTAGGCGTTCAGCGCATTGCAACGCTCCAAGAGATGCCGTCGGAACTGCTCTACCAGGTTCTTGGTAAGCCGGGATTGGATCTTTGGAGCAAGGCCCAGGGAGTGGACGATCGCCCCGTCAGGCCCTACCATGAGCGCAAGTCGATTTCGACGGAGCGAACTTTTGAGCAAGACACGCTCGATGAGGTTAAACTCAAGGGCATGCTTGCGGCAATGACCGAGAACCTCGCCTTTCAGCTACGGCGCGGCCATCGGCTCACGAGCAATGTTTCGGTGAGAATTCGCTATTCTGACTTTCAAACGGTTTCGCGGCAGCGTCAAATCCCATACACTGCTGCGGACCATGTGCTTTTAGAGGTTGGCGAAAGTCTTTTTCGGCAGCTTCACGATCGACGCCAGCGGGTTCGCCTAATCGGAATTCGCTTTAGCGGACTGGTAGGAGGAGGGGAGCAGTTTGGTCTCTTTGAGCTGGACGACCGGGGGTATCGATTGAGTGAGGCAATGGATCGAATTCGGGTTCGCTACGGAGACCGGTCTGTCGTCAGGGCCTTTGGGATGGCCGCGCAAACCATAGGAAGGCCCAACCCTTTCAGTGGGGATCCGCCGCCTCTTTTGGCCAATAGAAGGCAGTAAAAGGGGCGATAGGTTTTAACTATATAGAATTATAAGTATTATATAACCAGTGTTTTAATAACAATAAATTAAATCAAAGAATTAATTAATTATGTGCGGTCGCTATGTTCAGGTATCCAAGCTCGAGGTGCTCCAAAAGCGCTTTGGAGCCGAAGCGATTCAGCCGGAGCTATGGCGCGCAAATGCCAACATTGCTCCGGGCAGCGCGACGCCGGTGATTACTAGTGACGCACCCAAACAGATCCAATTCTATCAATTTGGATTTCGTCCCTCTTGGGCCACCTCGAAGATGATGTTCATCAATGCCCGAGCAGAGGGCGATCACAACCCCGACAACGATCCGCGCTACAACGGAGCCAAGGGCATCATTCAGAAGCCGAGTTTTCGCAAGGCCATACGCAGTCAGCGTTGCTTGGTTTTGGCCGATGCCTTTATCGAGGGTCCGTTCGACCGCAAGCTCAGCGAACCCTACCTGGTCTACCTCCAGGGAAAAAACCGCCCGTTTGCCATGGCTGGAATATGGGATTCTTGGATGGATCCAGACAGCCAACGCGAACTGTTTTCGTTTGCCATTATTACTACCACGGCAAACGAGGTGCTCCAGCATATTCGCCATCCGCGGTCCCCGGTTATTTTGCCCCGCGAGGCAGAATCCGCTTGGCTTTCGCCCGAAACGCCGCTGTCTGACGTGACTGACCTGCTTCAGCCGTGGCCAGCCGCAGAAATGAATGCGTATCCAATTAGCCCGGCGATCAAGCACCCCGCGGCGCAGGGTTTGGATTTGCTTCAGCCCATAGGCGAGCGAGTGATGCCCGAAGATGAGCTACGGCTTCGCGACGGAATCGAGCTGCAAGGGGCCAAATCCAGGTAAATGTTCGGTTGTGCGAGTTACCCACACAGCAATGAGTATGCGCTTCGGGCTGCATGCACCCGAGCAGGTGCTTCGTCTTGCGGAGCAGTGGGGCGCCGGTCCGCGACTCATTTTTGCAGAAATCAACAGCAGCGGAGCCTGGCTTCAGGTCCTGCGCAAGGCCAGCATCGCGCTGCAGCCCGGCCTTGACTGGCGTCAGGGCGGAATCCGAACCCTTTTGCTCTTGCCTCGATCCATGGAAGCCTATCGATTTATCATGGATTGGGTAAGCCAGATGCGCAACCAAGGCAGGGTGGGGGACCCCTCCGACTGGCAGCAAGGGGCACTGCACGCTGAGGTTGACGTCATTTTTCCCATTCAGCGATCGCCAAAGCGCCCCCTGGGCCCTAGGGAGTGGCTGGGCACCGCAGACCACGAGCAGCTTCAAGCCCAGCGCCACCCAGAGGCAAGCCGGGCTCTAGCATGGAAGACTTGCGTCTTCGTGCGCCCCGAAGATCCAGAACTGCACCGAGTGCTTCGTGCCGTGAACCGCAACGGAACCCTTGCCAACTTGCCCGCGCACGAAGTCATCGAAGAGCGGGACCCCTGGTGGGAATCCGCAGAACGCACCCAGCAGCGCTTTGAGCCCTGGATTTGGCGTCAAACCGAACGCTTTTTGGCAAATCTACCAAACTGGACCTACGACCAGTGGCGCGGAACCGGAAACCAAAACCAGTCTAGCTACACGGGCCGTCCCGGCAAGGACCAAGCCCTGCTTAGAATGCTCTGCGAAGACGCATTGCCCGAGCGCTATCCGGGGCGATCCAACGACCCCCAGCTGCGAGCTCGCCTCGAGAAAGAACTGGACCTCATTCAGCAAAAGGACTTTGTAGCCTACTTCCTGCTCAACTGGGACATTGTTCGCTATGCCCAAAAGCAAAATTTCTTCTACGTAGGGCGGGGGAGTGGAGCCAACTCTATGGTTGCCTATCTACTTAAAATTACGAATGTTGACCCCATTGAATTGGATCTTTACTTTGAGCGGTTTATCAACCTATACCGCAGTGCTCCCCCCGACTTCGACATTGACTTTTCTTGGCGCGACCGACCCCGGCTCACCGAATACATCTTCACGCGCTTTCCCCATACCGCACTGCTTGGTGCGGTAAGCACCTTCCAGCACCGGGCGGTCGTCAGAGAACTGGGAAAGGTTTGGGGGCTCCCGAAATTTGACATTGACGAACTCGCCGACGGCAAACTGCGCGATCGCGACGAAACCGCCCGGAGCATTTTGCGCTACGGCCGCCTTCTGCACGGACTTCCGAACCGCATGACGCTGCATTCCAGCGGAATCATTATCGCAAAGGCGCCGCTAACTACCTGGTCTACAACCTTTATTCCGCCCAAGGGCTTCCCTACGGTTGACTTTGACATGCATACCGCCGAAGACGTGGGACTCCACAAATTCGACATTCTCGGCCAACGCGGACTCAGTAAAATATCAGAGACGCTCGACACCCTCCGTGCAGCGGGTATACCCACCGCTGACATCCACGACAGCCATCGCTTTAAAAACGATCCGCACTGCCTGGAGCTACTGCGCAACGGCGGCGCTATGGGTTGCTTCTATGTGGAGTCGCCCGCAATGCGAATGCTAATGACCAAACTGCAGACTTCCAACTACTTGGAACTTGTTGCTGCCAGCTCCGTCATTCGCCCGGGCGTTTCTTCTTCGGGAATGATGAAGGCCTACATAGACCGCCATCGCGATCCAGTCCGTCGTTCTGAAGCGCATCCTATGCTTTTAGGAATTCTCCCAGAAACCTACGGAGTCATGGTCTACCAAGAGGATGTCATCCGGGTTGCGCACGAGTATGCGGGCCTAACCCTTGCCGAGGCAGACGTCCTCAGGCGAGGAATGTCCGGAAAATTCCGTTCCCGCGAAGAATTCCATGCGATGGAAGAGCAATTTTTTAAAAACTGCCGGGAGCGGAGCTATCCTGCCGAAGAATCTCGCGAAATCTGGCGTCAAATCGAAAGCTTCGCGGGCTATGCCTTTGCCAAGGGACATTCCGCGTCCTACGCGGTAGAAAGCTTTCAAAGCCTCTACCTCAAAGCGTACTTCCCGGTGCCCTACATGGTTGCCAGCGTCAACAACGGCGGCGGCTACTACCGTGCAGAACAGTACCTGCAAGAAGCTCGACGCCACGGCGCGCGCATAGAGCCGCCCTGCGTCAACGAAGGGAGGTCATTCACTCTGCTTCGCGGCCTGCGTGTAATTCTTGGAACCGACCGGATTCGAGGCCTGGATTCCGAATTTGCCCGCCGAATAGCGCATTCCCGCGAGGAGGGAGGAGTCTTTCTCGATTTAGACGACTTCATAGACCGCCTTCACCTTCCGAGCAGTCCCGTTCCGCTTGATTCCTTGCTCCTTTTAATCCGGTCCGAAGCCTTTCGCTTCACGAACTGCTCCGCCCGCAAGCTGCTTTGGCAAGCGCACCGCCGCCTTGGCCACCGACCGCCACCCTCGCCCGGGCCCAGTTTGTTTGACTCGCTGGCAGAGTTTCGCAGCAAGGAACTCCATATACCAATACTAGAAACCAATGAATTAGAGCAGGCCTACGAGCAAATTGAACTCTTTGGATTCCCCCTGTGCGACCCCTTTTTGCTCTTTGAAATCCCTGAAATCACGAACAGCATCCTGCCCGAGCATTGGCCGGAGCATCCTGGATTCTCCACTGAAATCCTTGGCTACCTAGTAAGCCTTAAAAACACCAAAACGCAGCGTGGCGATTGGATGCAAATCGGAACCTTCGAGGATCGTCGAGGAGTGGTATTCGATGTGGTGCTTTTTCCGCCGGCCGTGGCTCGCCACGCAATTCGCCGCCGCGGAATCTACCAAATGTCGGGAAGGATTTCTGCAGAGTACGGCTACGCAAGCCTCTCCGTACAGCACTTGAATCGATGTTCTGCGCTCCTGGATCCGCGCTTTAACGAAACTCCTGCTCATTTGGTACCCACGCCATCCAAACCGAATCGCGCCTCCACGGTGGGCCAGAATCCAGTCAAAGTTCATCTTCGCAGCAGCGGAACGATTTAAGCAGGCCTTATAGCCGAAGGCTTACGAAATCAAAGCCCTAATATTTTATCCTATAATATATATTATGTTAATTAGATTATTCAATAAGTCATCCGCGAAAGCACAGCTCGATCAAACTGCTTCAACCAACCCACTGCACCCACTTCCACCAACAATCAACAAACCAGAAACTAGCAGCTAGAAATCCAAGCAAAAAAAAAACGCCCGCTTCAGCGGGCGCTCATAACCTTCACTATACGAAGCCTAAAGCTCGGCAATCGCAGCAGCAATGCGCTTCACGTCCTCGTACTTGCCTAATTTGTAGTACACCTCCCGAAGAGCTTCCAGCGTTGATGAGTCCTTTGGATTCAAAGCATAGGCCCGCTCAAAAAAGCCCAGGGCTTTTTGAAGTTCCGCATTCTTCTTCTTGTCAAGATCATCAAACTGCTTTTGGGTGGCATTTCTAGGCAAGCCATTGATCAGCTCCACAAACTTATTGCTCTCGTCAATGTACACCAGGCCAAGCATGTAGATGGCATCCACATAATTAGCATCGGAATCAATTGCTTTTTGGTAGTATTCTATACCCTTAGGGATGTTTTTAAGCTTCTGGTGGTGCAAAAAACCAGCATTGTACAGGTACAGCGGGTTGCCTGGCTCCTTGATCAAGGCTTCCTCTAGCTTTGCGATGGCACCCTTGAAATCTTCGCGATCTAGGTAGGCCTGAAGCTCAAGCTTGAGCAAGTCGTCGTTGCTCGGGAACTTAGCCCTCGCCTCTGCAACGAGCAAATCAAAATCTGCGGTACGTTTGGCCTCGATATACATAAACAAAAGCCGTACGTAAAAATCAACCTGAATGCTCTCGGAGCGCTGGGCATCACTAGCCTTCTCCAACTTCAAGTACATGTCTAGAGTGGCTTTGTCGGGGAATGGATAGCGCTTACCGTCTTCAGCAAGAACTGCAGTCCATTGAATCCCCTTGTAGTCCAGCGCGATGAGCCGCTTAAAAAGCTCTTCTGCCTTGACCTTGTCTCCCAATTCAGCCGACAAATAAGCAACATAGGAGAGATTAGTGGTATCCAACTGCTCCAACTTTTCACGGGTTGCAATGGCGCTTTCGTAGGCTTGTATTGCGGACTTTTTATCGTTCTGATTGAAGTTATAATCCTCAGCCATCTGCACGTAAGCTTGCGCCAGCAAGGGGAGCTTCTCTTGCGAGGCAAGGGCAAGCTTGATTTTGCCCAACTTGGTTTCGTAGTCCAGCAAGTCGCCATAGGCAGCCGAAGCTTCGTTTAGGGTTTCTATGCTTTTGCTCGACGGATCACTAAACAAGGCGTAGTATATATCACCCCGGTACAAGAAATACTTGGGCATTAACTTGGGATTGCGCGCCTCAGGAGCAATGGCATCAATAGATGCCTTGGCCTCGTCAATATACTTTTTGGCCTCTACAAGGTCCCCTGCATTCAGGGCAATTTTAGCACTTGAAATAGTGGGTCCGTCTTGAGCTTGAGCAGCAAGGGCTGCAAAAAACAGAACCGGGAAAATGATTTTTTTCATAAATCCAATAAATTTTGTCAAATATAGGTACTCACAATAACTAAGCCTTGAGGGCAAGCATTACGCGAAGATTAAACAGTATACCTTAAGTACATCAACTACCCTCTCCTATTCAACCGCCTCAGAGCCTGATTCGGGACCTAATTCAGGGCCTAGTTCAGAGCCTAATTCGGGAACGGTCGGATCTTCAATGCCCAATTCAATGAGCACTTCAGTAGCCGGAACCTTGGCAACGGATGCAATAGACTCTCCTGACTTGAGGTTAATAAGCCGCACGCCTTGCGTAGCACGACCCATAACTCTAAGATCTGCCGCAGCCATGCGAATCATGATTCCGCGCTTGGTGGTAATCATCAAGTCCTCTTCGTCAGTAATGTACTTAATGGCAATAACGTCTCCCGTCTTTTCGGTCACGTTCAGGGTTTTAACCCCCTTGCCTCCGCGGTTGGTAATCCGGTAATCCTCAACTAGGGTGCGCTTGCCGTAGCCATTCTCGCTTACAATGAGGATGGAATCCTGATCGCTTGAGGCGCAGACCATGCCCACCACCTCGTCGTTGTCGGTGTCCAGGGCCATAGCGCGGACTCCTGAAGCATTGCGGCCCATAGGTCGAACCTTGGCTTCAGGGAAGCGAATAGCTTTACCGCTGCGCACCGCCATTACAATTTCATTGGTTCCGTCGGTCAGGCGGGCTTCGAGCAATCGATCGCCATCGCGAACGCCTATAGCGTTAATTCCGTTGGCCCTTGGACGACTGTAGGCATTCAATGAGGTCTTCTTGATAATGCCCTTCGAGGTACATAAAACCACAAAATGACTGTTTACATAGGCCTCGTCCTTCAAATCACGAGTATTCACATAGGCTCTGACCTTGTCGTCGCTCGGCAAATTGATTAGGTTGACAATGGCCTTGCCCTTGCTCGTGCGGTTGCCTTCGGGAATTTCATAAACCCGCAGCCAAAAACAGCGTCCGAGTTCGGTGAACAGGAGTAAATAATTGTGGTTGGTCGCTACAAAGACCTGCTCAATAAAGTCTTCGTCCCTGGTGGTTGCTCCGCGAGAGCCTACCCCTCCCCGACTCTGGGTCTTGTATTCTGATAATGCGGTGCGCTTGACGTAGCCCAAATGAGAAATGGTAATAACCACCTCTTCGTCGGCTATCATGTCTTCCATGCGCATGTCTCCGCCGGCAAAATCAATAAGGGTCCGGCGCTCGTCACCAAACTTATCGCGGACTTCAATTAACTCGTCCTTAATAATTTGCATTCTAAGGTCAAGCTCGTTGAGTATGCGGTTGTAGTAGGCAATTTGCTCCATCAACTCGTTGTACTCTGCCTTTAGTTTGTCGCGCTCTAGGCCGGTCAGCTTTTGGAGTCGCAGGTCGAGAATGGCCTTAGCCTGAAGCTCGCTTAGGCCAAACTGGCTCATGAGACCGTCCTTGGCCAATTCCACCGTCTGGCTCGCGCGAATAAGTTTGATTACGGCGTCGAGCTGGTCGATGGCAATGAGCAAGCCCTCTAGAATGTGCGCACGCTTCTGCGCCTCCGAAAGGTCGTAGCGGGAACGTCGTACGACTACCTCATGGCGGTGATCCACAAAGTGGCCAATCATCTCCTTGAGATTCAGCATCATCGGGCGTCCGTGCACCAGGGCAATGTTGTTAACGCTAAAGCTTGACTGCAGCTGGGTGTACTTGTAGAGCTTGTTGAGCACTACGTTGGGCACCGCATCGCGCTTGCAGACATAAACAATGCGCATTCCGTTGCGGTCTGACTCGTCACGAATGTCGGCAATGCCGTCGAGCTTTTTATCGTCGACCAAATCAGCGGTCTTCTTAATCATGTCGGCCTTATTGACCTGGTAGGGAATCTCCGAAACAATGATGCAGTCGCGTCCGTTGACCTCCTCAATGTGAGCCTTGGCGCGAAGCACAATACGTCCACGGCCCGTTTCAAAAGCCTCGCGCACTCCATCGTAGCCATAAATGGTACCTCCTGTGGGGAAGTCGGGGGCCGAAATATGAGCCATTAAGCCAAGGATGTCAATATCCTTGTTCTCGATATAGGCTACGGTTGCATTGATGGCCTCCGTAAGGTTGTGCGGAGGCATGTTGGTGGCCATTCCCACAGCAATACCCGAAGCTCCATTGACCAGAAGCGCTGGAATGCGGGTTGGCATGACCGTAGGCTCCATTCTAGAGTCGTCGTAGTTTAGCTTAAAATCAACGGTTTCTTTATCGATGTCCCGCACGAGTTCCTCAGTGATTTTGCGCATGCGCACCTCGGTATACCTCATTGCCGCAGGGGAATCTCCGTCCATGGAGCCAAAGTTTCCTTGGCCGTCCACCAGCATGTAGCGAAGGCTCCATTCCTGGGCCATGCGCACAATGGTATCATAAATTGCAGAATCGCCGTGGGGGTGGTACTTACCCATTACCTCACCTACTACTAATGCGGATTTTTTATAGGCCTTGTAGGAATGGTTCCCCATCTCATTCATGCCAAAGAGCACGCGGCGGTGAACGGGCTTCAGGCCGTCTCGCACGTCAGGAAGTGCACGAGAAACAATTACCGACATGGAGTAGTCGATGTAGGAGGTTTTCATTTCCTCCTCGATGTTTATAGGTATAATGCGTTCGCCTTCGGCCATAATGTCAGTTCGCTAGAGTAATTCCCAAATTTACGATTTTAGAGCTGCTCAATAGTCCGCAGTTGGCTAGTTTTTATGTGCTTTTATGCACATTTTGATGTTTATAAATATGATTTGCACCTTGGCTACCGCACTTGGCACAGCATTCGTTACTTTGGAGTCATGGACGAGAATTTTTCACCCCGAGTTAAGGACGTTATAGGCTACAGCAAAGAAGAGGCCTTGCGCCTTGGGCACGACAGCATTGGCACGGAGCATCTGGTGCTCGGCTTAATCCGTGAAGGGGCAGGTTCCGCAATTGAACTGCTTCAAGTGCTTAACATTAACCTTCAGGAGGTGCGGGTTAAGATTGAGGCCTTGCATCAAGCCATCGAAAATCCGTCGCTGAGTCGCAAGAATATTCCCCTGACTCGCCAGGCCGAGAAGGCGCTCAAGACGACCTTTTTAGAAGCCAAACTCTACGGAAGTCCCATCATTCGCACGGCGCATTTGCTGCTTTGCATCCTTCGCAACGACAACGACCCGGTGGCTGCAGTACTGCGCGGATTTGGCATAGACTACGAAACCCTCAAAAGCGAGTACCAGAACCGGTTTATGGAAGACCACAAACCCGACCGGGGCTCCACCAATCCTTCGGCCGCTATGAGTGGCGACGAAGAAGAAGATGAACCGTTTCGCGCCGGCGGATCAAAGGCCTCTAAAACCGGCGATAGCAAGAGCAAAACTCCTGTTTTAGACAATTTTGGCCGAGACCTTACCAAACTTGCCGAAGAAGACAAGCTCGATCCGGTAGTAGGACGAGAGAAAGAAATTGAGCGGGTAAGCCAAATTCTAAGCCGCCGCAAAAAGAACAATCCCCTGCTCATTGGAGAGCCGGGCGTGGGTAAATCCGCAATTGCTGAAGGTTTGGCTCTTAAAATTGTTCAGAAAGAGGTTAGCCGGGTCCTGTTTGGCAAGCGTGTAGTCACTCTAGACCTCGCAAGCCTAGTCGCGGGCACCAAATACCGTGGCCAGTTCGAAGAGCGCATGAAGGCCTTGATGAATGAACTCGAGAAAAATGACGACATCATTCTGTTCATCGATGAAATCCATACCATTGTTGGGGCTGGCGGAGCAACCGGATCCCTGGATGCCAGTAATATGTTTAAGCCGGCCTTGGCGCGTGGTGAAATCCAGTGTATTGGAGCGACCACCTTTGATGAGTACCGTCAGTACATCGAGAAGGACGGAGCGCTTGAGCGCAGGTTTCAAAAAGTTTTGGTGGACCCCCCTAGCCCAGAGGTTACCCTGCAGATTCTGCAAAACCTCAAGCCGAAGTACGAGGAGCATCATAACGTGACCTACACCGACGAAGCCTTGGCGGCCTGTGTGGCCTTGACGGTCCGGTACGTTCCCGATCGCTTCTTGCCCGACAAGGCAATCGA
>DBBY01000056.1:0-9962 GCA_002292855.1 Flavobacteriales bacterium UBA972
GATCGGTATGCCGTAGACGAGGCAACGCGCCGTTTGGCCTTTGCCGCCGGTAACTTCTACGTCAACGACAAGCCCACCGGGGCCGTAGTCGGCCAGCAGCCTTTTGGGGGTGCGCGCGGATCAGGAACCAACGACAAAGCAGGCTCCATTTTGAACCTCCTTCGCTGGGTTTCACCGCGCACGATTAAGGAAACCCTCGTACCGCCATCGAACTACCGCTATCCGTTTTTGGGGTAACCAGTTGCTAGTTGCCAGCTGCTAGTTGCCAGCTGCTAGTTGCCAGTTGCTTGATTATGCCGGCAGCTCCACGATAACCTTCGTCTCGAAGAATTCCCCCGGCAGCCACTGACTAATGGGGTGAATTCGGTGGCGTATGCCGCGAAGCTCCTCGCTAAGGTCGCCGCCCTTGAGCGCAAAGAGGGCAGTACTGGGTTTGGAGGACCACTTGCCCTTCATCCAGCGCTTTAGCTCTCCTGCCGGGGCAACGGCACGGGTCACCGCCAAATCAAAGGGACCCTTCTCCGCTTCCATCCGACCCCAAACAGCGCGGACGTTGGTTAACTCCAAGGCATCCGCCATAGCCTGAACGACCTTAATCTTTTTTGCCACGGAATCCACCAAGACCCATTCCACCTCAGGGAAGGCAATGGCCAAGGGAATTCCAGGGAATCCGCCGCCGGTGCCAATGTCGGCAACCCTAAGGCCTGACTTTAAGGGTAGCACTTGCCCAAGGGCAAGGGAATGGAGGATGTGTCGCTCCCATAGGTTGTCGAGGTCCTTGCGGGAGACTACGTTGATCTGTGCATTCCAGTGGGCATAGAGCTCCGGCAGAAGAGCGAGTTGTGCCTTAGCCGATTCCGATACAAAGGGGAACATCGAGGAGTCCATCAACCCTTCCAAAAGGGTTTGCTCATCGGGTCCCGCTTGGGTATGCGGCGGCGAACGGCGTCAAGCCTAAGCCAGAAGGGCATGCGCAGCGCGTCAGACCAATGACCGAACCGAGAGGAATGTACCAAGAGCACCGCCCCAGCAAAAGCGTGAAGCGCAATCCAGGATCCTGCGGCAAAAAATGCCTGATCGCGCGAGAAATCGCGCAAGGGGTCCAGCCCGACGGCTTGAACGAGAGCCACGTGCCCAAGGAGAATGGCCATTGCCAGAAGTCCGGCGAGGTCCGTCAACAACAAACCCAAAAATCCCAAAATCAAGGCACTTTGCTCCGAAGATGCCCGCACTTCGCGCAGCTTGGGGTCCCGTTCAATTCCGCCCCGACGGGCAATGGTTGCACTGTCTGCCAAAACCGAGCGCCCGCGCTGTCGAAGCAGGGTCAGGAGCAGCTCCCCTTCGCCACCGTCCACGTGCATGCTGTCTTGAAAGCCCTTAAGCTCCATGAAGTCGTTGCTGCGAAAGGCAAAATTGACCGGCACCATGGAGGTCGGAAGACCGCCCGTATGGTGGCGAAGCCAGGCCCAAAGCTGGCCGGCATGCATCGGAATTCGGGCAATCTGGTTGGCCTCCACTACCTGAACCGGGCCCCAAACCGAAGAGGTTGCGCGGTCCAAGAGAGGCAGCGTCAGGGCGCCCAGCCAAGGGGCAAAATTCTTTGGTGGAATGGTGGCAGCGTCCACCCAAACGGCATAGGTGCATTTGGTCGCCTTGATGCCCAGGGTCATGGCCAGCTTGCGGGTGCGCCAAAACCGATTGCTGTGCGGCACCGTTACCACTTTAAGCCATTGGTACTTAAGCCTTAAGAATTCGATTCGTTGCGCGGTATCGTCCTCGCTTTGGTTGTCAATGACCACCAACTCTACCTGCGCAGGCAGCTCGGCGCTGGCAAAAGCCTCAATCCATTCTTCAAAACGGCTTGCCGCGTTTCGGCCAACCACGAGCAAGGACAAATCCTTGAGCGGCGAGGAATCCTGACCTACGCTTTGGGTGTTCAGCGACCAAAGTCCGCGCGAAGCATAGACCAGAAGGCCCAATGCAAGCAGTGAAGCCAATGCCGAACCGATCAAAATGGCTGAAGCGAGCGGGCTCATCAGCCAGGGCACTACTTGTTCAAACCACGCATTCATTATGCCTGCAAAAGTAGTCCAAGAACCGGCGCCGTACCTTTGGAAGGTGCAATTTGAAATCCAATCCAAAGACACCCAATCTTCGGCGAGAAGCGGCCTGCTCCACACCGCCCACGGAGCGGTTCCCACCCCGATTTTTATGCCCGTGGGCACCCAGGGGACCGTCAAAGGATTAGGTCCTGACCTTCTGGCGAGCGACACCAAAGCCCACATCGTTTTGGGTAATACCTACCACTTGTACCTCAGGCCGGGCACCGAAATCATTGAAATGGCGGGCGGACTTCACTCGTTCACAACCTGGACCGGGCCCATGCTGACCGACAGCGGGGGGTTCCAGGTCTACAGCCTCGAGGACCGACGTAAAATCCGAGAAGATGGGGTTAAGTTTCAATCGCACATCGACGGGAGCAGCCATCTTTTTTCGCCCGAATCCGTCATGGACGTGCAGCGGAGCATTGGCGCTGACGTGGTCATGGCCTTTGACGAGTGTACGGCCTACCCTGCGGACCAAGCCTACGCCCGCGAAGCCATGGAGCGCACCCACCGGTGGCTGGACCGCTGCCTCTTGCGCTGGCGCGAAACCGAACCCAAGTATGGCTTTGAGCAGGCGCTTTTCCCCATCGTTCAGGGCTCGACCTTCTCAGACCTCCGCAAAGAATCCGCCGAATTTATTGCCTCCAAAAATGCATGGGGCAATGCAATCGGAGGCTTGAGCGTGGGCGAACCCCACGACGAAATGTATGCCATGACGGCCGAGGTATGCGCTATTCTGCCCGAAGACCGCCCGCGCTACCTCATGGGCGTGGGGACTCCGGCCAATGTGCTGGAATCCATCGCTCTGGGCGTTGACATGTTTGATTGCGTCATGCCCACGCGCAACGGCCGCAACGGCCAGATTTTTACCCTAGAAGGGACCATCAATCTGCGCAACGCCAAGTGGGCCCGCGACTTCAGCCCGCTCGATCCCCAAGGGGACTCTGCCGTGGATTCGCGGTTTACCAAGGCCTATTTGCATCACCTGTTTCGCGCCGACGAGGCCCTGGGTCGACAAATCGCCTCGCAGCACAATTTGCGCTTTTACTTGGCCTTGGTCGAGCAAGCGCGGCTGCGAATTGCCGACGGAAGCTTCAGGCCCTGGAAGGACCAGCTTGTTCCACAGCTTTCCAAGCGTTTATAGTGGTTTACGCTAAGTCCGCCCCAATGGTTACGCTAAGATTGCCTCTGCGCCAAGCCTCATGAAGCTCAAACTCCTGCGCATCGACCGCTACCTGCTGGGCCAGTTTTTGAGCACTTATGCCCTGTTTATGGCCCTGATCATGGCCATCGCCGTGGTATTTGACATTTCTCAAAAAATTGACAACTTCTTAAGCCAAGGCATTACCGTAGGCTACGCCATGCAGCACTACTACGGCCACTTTATGCTGTACTACGGCTCGACATTCAGTGCGCTCATTCTCTTTTTATCCACAGTTTATTCCACGGCACGCCTGGCCAATCGCTCGGAACTCATGGCCATTCTGTCGGGCGGACTCCCTTTTAACCGCCTGCTTCGACCCTTTGCCCTTGGGGCCGGAATCGTTTTTTTGCTCATGATGCTGCTCAGCCATTTTGTGGTCCCAAGAAGCAACATTGCACGCCTGGAATTTGAGGACCGCTACGTGCAAGACGTTGCGCCCAAGCGCCCCATCAACATCCACCGGCAAATTCTCCCAGGGCACTACATCTACCTCGAAACCTGGAGCCCCGAGCGGCAGGCCGGCTACCACTTTAGCTACGAAGTTTTTGACGGAAGCAAGCTCACCAGCAAACTCCGCGGCGACTACCTGCGCTACGACAGCCTGAGCCAAGGATGGAAGCTCGACAACTGGAACCGACGCGTTTACAAGGCCAATGGCCTCAGCACTATTGAACTAGGGCGAACTTTGGACTCCAACTTTGCCTTCAAGCCCGCCCTCCTTAATCCCGACCAAAGGCGGACCGAAACCATGACCTCCCCAGAACTGCGGGCCTTCCTCGCCCAAGAGCGCCTCAGTGGATCCGAGGCCGTTGTCTGGCACGATGCGGAATGGTACCGCCGCACGGCCTATCCCTTCTCGATGTTCATTCTGGTGGTCATGGCCTTCTCTTTGTCGTCGGCAAAGCGCCGAGGCGGTCTCGGTGCCCCAATCGCCCTCGGACTCATCTGTGTGGTGGTCTACATCTTTTTAATGCAGCTCGGCAGCATGAGCATGATGGCCCTCAATACCCCGCCTTTTTTGGCCATTTGGCTGCCCAACATCGTTTTTGCCGGCCTCACCTACTTGTTCTACCTGCGGGCTCCAAAGTAGACCAGGCTGCCCTTAGTTTTACCCCATGTCGCTTCTACGCCCCAACGACCACGACCCCGTCGGCGTCCACTACGCCTGGATGCACTTCATCGTGCTCATTTGGGGCTTTACCGGAATCCTCGGGCGCCTAATTTCGGTCGGAGCATTGGATTTAGTTTGGCACAGAATTTTGCTCGCCATCCTGTTTTTGGGGGCCTACCAGCAATTCAGCAAGAACCGTATACAGGGAATTCCGTCCCGCAAACTAGGCCTCGTGCTCGGGCTTAATGGCTTGATACTGATGGTGCATTGGGTTACGTTTTATGCCGCCATCAAGCTTTCTAATGTCTCTCTTACCCTGGCCTGCCTCTCTACTGGACCGCTCTTTGCTGCCTTTCTTGAGCCCATCTTCTTCAAACGACGCCTTCAATGGAGCGAGGTCAGCTTGGGATTCGGAGTGGTCGTGGGCCTACTCATGGTGGTGGGCTCCACCCAAGGCCAGGGGCTAGCCATTGCGGTTGGGCTGATTAGCTCGGTGCTTTCTGCCCTTTTCTCGGTCCTCAACGGCCGCATTGTGCACCAAATGGACTCCACGTCTATTTCGTTCTACGAGTTGCTGGCCGGCTTTGGCGGACTTTCCCTCTATCTGCTGCTAAGCGATAACATCGCAGAAACTGCATCCGCCCCTACAGCGAGTGACTGGATCTACATTGCCATTCTCGCAAGCTTTTGCACCGCCTTTGCCTTTGTTCAGTCCGTGCGCATTATGCGCTACTTAAGTCCCTTCACGGTGGTACTTAGTATTTCGATGGAGCCCATCTACGGAATCCTTCTTGCCCTGCTCATTTTTGGGTCTTCAGAGGCCATGCCCCCCCTCTTTTATGGCGGATTCGCCGTGGTTCTTGCGATGCTTTTGGGCAATGCCTGGATGCAGCGTCGCCGTCGGGCGAAGTTATCCACATCGTAGAGGGGTGGCGGCAAAAAGTTGTAGGTTTGAGGTCTTCACCACACGAGTATGGAATACCTAGATTTTGAAGCCCCCATTCGCGATATTGACGAGCAAATCGCCAAAGCAGAGGCACTTGAGCTTGAAACTGGCGTGTCTATGGCACAGTCCATTGACAGCCTCCGCGGCAACCGAGATGATGCCTACCGAGCGCTTTTTGACAACCTGACTGCCTGGCAAAGGGTACAGCTCAGTCGGCACCCCAACCGCCCCTATACCCTTGCCTATATTGATGCAATGACGGGCGGGCGCTTTACCGAACTGCACGGCGACCGATTCGTGAAAGACGACAAGGCTATGGTCGGAGGCTGGGGCTGGCTTGACAACGAGTCCTTCATGTTCGTTGGGCAGCAAAAGGGTATCAACACCAAAATGCGGCAGCTCCGCAACTTCGGCATGGCCAATCCAGACGGCTACCGCAAGGCATTGCGCCTTTTTAAGCAGGCCGAGAAGTTTGGCCGCCCCATCGTAACCTTAATCGATACGCCGGGTGCATTCCCAGGCCTCGAGGCCGAAGAGCGCGGCCAGGGCGAGGCTATAGCCCGCAGCATCATGGAGATGACCCGCCTCAAGGTGCCGGTGATTTGCATTATTGTAGGCGAAGGTGCCTCGGGAGGCGCCCTTGGTATTGGGGTGGGCGACCGCGTTCTTATGCTGGAGAATACTTGGTACTCCGTAATCAGCCCAGAGTCCTGCTCCTCCATCCTGTGGCGCAGTTGGGACTTCAAAACCACTGCCGCAGAGGCCCTTAAACTAACCGCCAAAGACATGCTCTCCAACGGACTCATCGACGGCATTGTACCCGAACCCCTAGGCGGAGCCCACCGCGATCCTGCGGCCATGTTTGCCGCACTCAAGTCCGAAATTCTGAAGCACTACCACGACCTAAAAGGTTTGGACCCCATTGATCGAGTGGCCCTTCGAATGGAGAAATTCAGCAGCATGGGCGTCTACGAGATCGCCTAATTTCAATCCCGATGGAAGCAAACCAACCCAGCAGCCCTAGGCCGGCAGCGCGCAGGCCCGCCGGAACCCTGTCCCTGCCTTTGTCCGGCGGCAAGCTTCCGCCCCAGGCTACGGAGCTCGAAGAGGCTGTGCTCGGGTCCCTCATGATTGACCGCAATGCGCTTTCTAAAGTCATTGACATCCTCACGCCTGAGACCTTTTACCTTGAGTCGCACCAGTTGATTTTCTCGGCCGTCAAGGACCTGTTTGGGGCCTCGGAGGCGGTAGACATTTTAACGGTGGCGCAGCTGCTTCGCAAGGGTGGCAACCTGGACCGCGTGGGCGGAGAATCCAAGCTCATCAACCTTAGCACTCGAGTATCGTCGTCGGCACACATCGAGTACCACGCTCGAATTGTAGTTCAGAAGCACATTCAGCGCGAACTCATTCGCATCTCCAACGAGCTCATTGAACAGGCCTACGACGAGGCTACGGACGTTCTCGATTTGCTCGACAACGCCGAGCAATCGCTCTTCAGCGTTTCGCAAGGAAACCTCAAGCGCAACTACGAGTCTTCGTTAAACCTGGTGAAGCAGGCGCTGGACCGAATTTCTGCCATCTCGCAGCGAGAAGGTCTGTCGGGCGTTCCGAGCGGATTTCGCGAGGTGGATCGCGTAACCTCCGGCTGGCAAAACTCCGACCTCATCATTTTGGCCGCGCGCCCGGGAATGGGTAAAACAGCCTTTGCCTTGAGCATGGCCCGCAACATGGCCCTTGACCACAAGATCCCTGTGGCCCTGTTTAGCCTTGAAATGTCGTCGATTCAGCTCATAACGCGCATGATTTCGTCAGAAACAGGCATTGGAGCCGAGAAGCTTCGCCGCGGAAACCTCGACACCACCGAATGGGCGCAGCTGACCTCCAAGGTTAAAGGCCTTCAAGACGCTCCCTTGTTCATCGACGACACGCCTGGGCTGAGCATTTTTGATCTTCGTGCCAAATGCCGTCGCCTCGCTTCGCAGCACCAGATCGGAGTGATTGTTATTGACTACCTCCAGCTCATGACCGCGGGCAATTCCAAGGCAGGCGGAAACCGTGAACAAGAGATTTCGTCGATTTCACGCGCCCTAAAATCGATAGCCAAAGAGCTCGACATACCCGTCATTGCCCTTTCGCAGCTGTCGCGGGCCGTAGAAACCCGTGGCGGATCCAAGCGGCCCCTTCTCTCTGACCTCAGGGAATCCGGAGCCATCGAGCAGGATGCCGACATTGTGTCCTTTATCTATCGCCCGGAGTACTATAAAATCCACGAGTGGGACGACGACCAAACGCCTTCTGACGGGCAGGCCGAGCTCATTATTGCCAAGCACCGAAACGGATCGCTAGAGAACATTCGACTGCGCTTCGAGGGCAGCATGGCCCGTTTCTCCGACATTGTCGCCGGAGGCTACCGTGCCAAGGGTTCGGGCTCCGACGGAGGCGATAATTCCATATTTGAGTCCAAGATGAACCGCGTGGAGCCTCGCGAAAACGACGAGTACGAACCGTTCTAATCGATTCTACTCAAACATTCGCCAGCGCAGGAACCAGCGCAGCGAGGCCGGCGTAACCGGATAATTTTGAGCAATAAAGAGCGTATTGGGAATCCATCCCTGGTTGGCATTCTGGGCTAAAACGCCCAATTGGGCTTCGCCAATTTGAACCGAAACCGCAGCGTGAAGCATTCCACCGGCCGGCATCACGTCTTCTGCTTCCGAGCGGCCAAAAATTCCTTTCTCGGCGATCCAAACGGGCCGCTGCCAGCCGCCGCTCCAAGCCTGAGCCCTAAATTCGAGCCGGAGCGTCATTCCGGAGCCCCTGGTATTCAGCCTTCGCTCGTATGAAAGCAATGCCTCTCCAAAGGCGGGAGCAATGGCCAGCTGCTTGGTCGAGGCATAGCGAAGTTGGAGCATACCCTCTGCCGTCCAATAGGGGCTAATGGCAATTTTGGGATTCCAATTCGCACCAAGAACAGCCCAACTAGGTCTGAGTGTCCACTCGTAGTCGGGCGAATCCCATTGTCCTACTGATAAAACCTGATCGCTCGTGCTGAACTGCGCACTGGCCGAAACAGCCAAGGAGAGCTGGATCAGGGTATTGAAGCGCTGCACGAAATTTACGGCATCACCTTCCCAAGGAAGAGCCCAACGCCTTTGGGCCTCCGTGCGCAGCCATGACGACTCCGCGCGCTTGCGGTCGTAGCGCAGCCAGAGGCTTTGACCCAGAAGATCTCCGTCCAAGCGAAGGTCGTTTTGGCGACCCTTCCATTCCCAGGTTCCCACCGGAGTCCATGCTGGAATTCCTGACCGGTTAGTCCAAGCGCTATCCTGCCAATTCCTAGCAGAAAAAGTCCGCAGCCCCAAAGACCATGACGCACGAATTCGGGGCAGAACATCCTGTTCGCTAATCCCTCTAAATCCAGGCTCCGACCACATAGACGATGTGCTGGAGACCAAGCGCAGGTCCAAGGATTGGTACTGAAGGGAGTCCACGCCTGCGCTGGGTCCCCCAAATCCCGATTCAGCAAGGCTGTAGTCAAGCCGAATCCCAATCCGCGAAGAAGACTGAAGCAATTCCATGCGGGTCCTAAAACCCCTAGTACTGCGATCGACCCTGCTCCAGCGCGTACTTACCAAGGCTCGATTAGGCTGCCATTGCAGCGGATCGGTAAGCTGCGCAGCGTTGACAATCCCACCGGATTCCCCGTCTTGGGTTCGCTGGGACTCGACCTGCACTCGGTAGCAGTACCGGTTTGCAGAGTCCCTACCCCAAAATGCGGCCTGCAAGCGATCGCCAAAATGATCCTCGGTCGCAAGTCCGCCCGTCATCTGAAGCCGACGGAAGTCCACCCAAAAATGCCTGTAGTAGGTTGGCGAAGCACTCACCGTAACGCCAAAATCCTGCCCCCGGCCATGGGCGGACTCTCCCTGCCAATCCACAATGGGTAATGGTCCCTTTCTAAGTCGCCACTCGTCAAAATCACCGCGAAGAAGCCGATGACCAATACCAAACGGACTTTGTATTGCCGAAACCCTGGAATCACCAATCAATCCCGTCGAAAAATCCCAGATCGCAGACCCAAGCGCACTCACCGGAACCCTACCCGACTCCAAGGGAACGCGCACCACCCGGTCAAGAGCAGCCTGCGAAACCAAAAAAGAACCAGAGTGCCAAACCTGTACCCGGTCAGGCTTAGGCCTAAGGGTATCGTGCATCGAAACCACAACGGTCGTAGAATCAACCCGCGAATCACTAGACTGCGCATGGGCTGAAGAAGCCAAAACTCCAAAAAACAACAAAGCCGCAACAGCGCGAATCGGGCTATAGCGGCAATGTGAATTCATAGATGCAAATATGGTGCTAATAAAAACAAAAAACCCCCGCAAATGCGGGGGTTTTTGTATAGTTATGGCGGCGACCTACTCTCCCAGCGTACTAGTACCATCGGCGCAAACGGGCTTAACGACTCTGTTCGGAATGGGAAGAGGTGATCCCCGTTGCAATAACCACCATGTTTTTACAAGGTTAATTTGACACACTGGAAGCAACATAAAATATAATCCTGGTTCGAATCCACGGGTAATTAGTACTACT
>DBBY01000056.1:10023-10239 GCA_002292855.1 Flavobacteriales bacterium UBA972
GAACGACCCTTAAGAGAAATCTCATCTTGGGGTGGGCTTCGCGCTTATATGCTTTCAGCGCTTATCCCATCCGCACATAGCTACCCTGCGATGCAGCTGGCGCCACAACAGGTACACTAGAGGTGCGTCCGACTCGGTCCTCTCGTACTAAAGTCAGCTCCCCTCAAATTTCTAACGCCCATAGTAGATAGAGACCGAACTGTCTCGCGACGTTCT
>DBBY01000027.1 GCA_002292855.1 Flavobacteriales bacterium UBA972
GCCATTTTGCGGTTGAGGTCTTTGAGCTGGTCATAGAGCGCCGAGTCCAGTGCCGCGCCCTGGCGAATGCCTCCGCCCGAGGCTCCGGCTTCGTCGTCGTCACTAAAGGCGCGAAAGGGTAGGGCGGTGAAGCTGCCTCGCTGCGAAGACCATTTCTGGCCGGCAGGGCTTACTGAAAGGATTCCATAGCGTTCCAGATCTTTTTGCAGAAGCCCACCCAGCATCATTTGACGAATCAAGTCGTCCCAATAGGCGGCAGCCATGCTGCTTCCCTTGCCCCAGGTTGCCATGCCTCGGGCTCCTAGGGTTTTAAGGAGCGAGGTTTCGAGGCCAATTAGCGTATTGACTACCTGGAGGGCACGGAACTGTCCGCCGCTCAGCGCCAGGGTATCGACAATGAGGTGAGCATGTTCACTGGCATCAATGCCCGACTCGGGATTCTGGCAGTTGTCGCAATTGCCGCAATTGGCTTGGGCATACTCTTCTCCAAAATAATGAAGCAGAAACTTTCGACGGCAGCTCGAGGTAATGGCATAGGCACGGGCGTCGAGCAGCAATTGCCGCCCAATTTCTTGCTCCGCAACGGGTTTGCGCGCCAGAAACTTATCCATTTTATCGAGATCCTTCTCGGCATAGAAGGTCACGCATCGGCCCTCGCCTCCATCGCGCCCCGCCCGACCGGTCTCCTGGTAGTACCCTTCCAGACTCCGAGGCATGTCATGGTGCACGACGAGCCGCACGTCGGGTTTGTCGATGCCCATTCCAAAGGCCACCGTAGCCACAATAATGTCAACCTCTTCGTTTAGAAAGGCGTCCTGATGCCGAATCCGGGAATTCGCGTCGAGTCCGGCATGGTAGGGCAGCGCAGACAGCCCATTGAGCTGGAGTACCTGAGCAAGCTCCTCTACTTTTTGACGGCTCAAGCAGTACACGATGGCCGAGCGACCCATATAGTTGCGCAGTAGCTTGACCACATCGCGCTCCACATTCGCCGTCTTGGCCTCTACCTCATAGGTTAGGTTGGCGCGGTTAAAGCTGGTCATGAAGGTCGAGGCCTTGGGAATTTCTAGGGTCTTTAAAATGTCAGACATGACCTTCTGAGTGGCTGTAGCCGTCAAGGCGAGAATAGGCCGACGGCCAATGGCATTAATGGCCTGCCGAAGCATGCGGTACTCCGGCCTAAAGTCATGTCCCCATTCCGAAATGCAGTGCGCCTCATCAATGGCATAAAACGAGACCTTCAGTTCGCGCAAAAATTCAATATTCTCCGTCTTATTGAGTGACTCCGGTGCCATGTACAGTAGCTTGGTATTGCCCTCGCTCAAATCCTGGCGCACGACGACCATCTCGCGCTTGGTCAGCGAAGAATTCCACACGTGGGTAATTCCATCCGACTCGGCAAAGCTCCTCAGGGCATCCACCTGGTTCTTCATTAGCGCAATCAAGGGCGAGATTACAATAGCCACCCCATCCATCTCCAGGGCCGGGAGCTGATAGCACAGCGACTTACCTCCCCCGGTGGGCATCATAACAAAGGCATCTTGCCCCTGCATTACGGCAGCTACGATTTCGCTTTGCCGACCCCTAAAGTCGTCAAAACCAAAGAATGATTTGAGCAGGTCCCGGCTCTGTGTCGATGCGGTCAAGGCCATTAATTCTATTTGAGTCCGCGCAAATGCGCCTAAACTTGAAGGTACGACCAAACTTACCTTTACCGCATGTCTGAGCGAGGAAGCATGCCTTTTTTGGCCCACTTGGCGGCCCTACGAACCCATTTGATGCGTGCCTCGGCCTACATCTTGGGCGGAGCCTTGATCGCTTTTGTGGCAAAATCCTGGGTTTTTGACGAGCTTTTGCTCGCCCCCCAGCGCCCAAGCTTTGTCACCTACCAGTGGTTTTGCGCTCTGGGTCAACGCTTTGAAATGCCGTCACTCTGTTTTGGCGGATTCAAACTCGACCTGCTCAACACCCAGCTCGCGGGCCAGTTCAGCCTGCACGTTTGGATTTCGCTCATCGCCGGGCTAATCCTCGCCTTCCCCTTCGTGCTCTTTGAGCTCTGGCGCTTCATCGCGCCCGGATTATCGCTCAAGGAACGCAAGAACGCCATCATTTTTGTGGGTTCCGCCTCCCTGCTCTTTTTTGCGGGAGCGCTCTTTGGCTACTACCTCATTGTGCCCCTTAGCCTGCAGTTTTTGACCACCTACACCGTGAGCGGCGAGGTGCAAAACCTATTTGAAATGGCGTCCTACCTGTCTACGGTGAGCAGCATTGTGGTAGCCAGTGGTTTGCTTTTTGAGCTGCCCGTGGCGGTGTACCTCCTCTCGAGGCTGGGCCTGGCCACCCCGCAGGGCATGCGCACCTACCGCCGGCATGCATGGGTCGGAATTCTTGTGGTGGCAGCGGTCATCACGCCACCCGACGTGTTCAGCCAAATTATCGTCTCCATTCCAATCGCCTTGCTTTATGAACTGAGCATCGGTTTAAGCCGCCTCGCACAATCCCAGCGCGAATCCAACGTTAACCAAGCAACAGAATGAAGCTCGAAGCCCACAACCTTGTCAAGACCTACCGCGGGCGGTCCGTGGTAAACGGCGCCTCGTTTTATGTGGCTCAGGGCGAAATCGTGGGACTACTTGGGCCCAATGGGGCAGGTAAGACCACTTCTTTTTATGCGGTGGTTGGGCTGGTCCGCCCCGACCAAGGCCAGGTTGAACTCGACGGCAAAGACATTACTAGTCTGCCCATGTTTCGTCGTGCCCAACTGGGCGTGGGCTACCTCAGTCAAGAGGCATCGATCTTTCGCAAACTCAGCGTAGAGAATAATATTGCCGCAGTGCTGGAGTGGCGCGGATTTTCTCGCCAAGAGGTCAAGGCCCGAACTGAGGAGCTCCTCGAGGAGTTTGGCCTAACCAAGGTTCGCGGCACCCGAGGCGACCTGCTGTCGGGCGGCGAGCGCCGGCGTACCGAGATTGCTCGATGCCTGGCCTCCGACCCCAAGTTTATACTGCTCGACGAGCCCTTTGCCGGCGTAGACCCCATCGCGGTAGAAGACATTCAAACCATCGTGGCCCGCCTCGCCGACGAGCGCGGAATCGGGGTTCTCATCACCGACCACAACGTGCACGAAACTCTGGCCATCACCGACCGAACGTATTTAATGTTTGAAGGGTCAATCATCAAGAGCGGAACCGCCGAAGAACTGGCCTCCGACGAGGTCGTGCGCCGGGTGTACCTCGGCCAAAACTTTATTCTTCGCCGCAGTGGGCGGCGCGCCTAAGGCGGTCGTTAATAGCCCGTCCAAGGCCTTCTTCTGGAGCCATTTCAACCCATAATTCCTTTGCATCCGATGCGGCAAAGGCCCTGAGTTCGGCAAACAGCCGCTGCGCCGCCTCGGCGGGGTTACCCTTGGTGGTAAGCGCCCGAGCAATTCCTTCAGCGGGCATCCATGGTAGGGATTGAATTTCTTTGCCCTGCTCGCCCGACCAAGCAAAACCCTGAGGCACAAGCCTAAGCGGCTTGCCAGGAGCATAATGAGCTTGAAGCATTCCAGGCGCAGACGGACTACTCGACGAATTTCTGACCTCAGGCAGGTAGCCCAATATGCCGCTGAGTTGCTCCAGGGTAATGCCTCCAAGCCTCAGCACCACCGCAGGGCCATTCGGCCAGGCTATAATGGTTGATTCCAGCCCAACTTCGCAGGGTCCGCCGTCTAAAATGTAGTCCACCCGCTCGCCCAACTGGTCTGCCACATGCTCTGCGGTGGTGGGCGAAACAAAGCCAAAGGGGTTGGCGCTCGGCGCGGCAGCAGGTACCCCTGCAAGGGTCAAAAGCTCTCGAGCGAGCCTTAATTGCGGTATGCGCACCGCCACATGGTCCAGTCCCGAAGTAACAAGGTCGGGCACCTCGTTGCGCTTGGGCAGCACGTAGGTAATTGGGGCAGGTCCCAGCGCATTCCATAGCAAATGGGCTTCTGGGTGTATTGAAGAGGCCACCCGATCTACCTCATTCCAGTCGGGTAGGTGTACAATTAAAGGGTCAAAGTGCGGACGGTTTTTGGCTTCAAAAATCCGCGCAACTGCAGCCTGGTTAAAGGCGTTTGCGGCAAGGCCATAGACCGTTTCGGTGGGCATGGCGACCAGCCCTCCCGCCTTGAGCACGGAGGCCGCCCGCGCTAGATCCTTGCCTAGGTTTTGCATCCGGGTAAAGGTAGCGCCCCTAACTGCCCTCTTACTGCCCCCCTTACTGCCCCAATTCAATTCGGAGCTGGGCGCCGTCGGTCACATCCACGATTCGGTAGGAGAGGGCACGGTCGTATCGTTCGCCCCAAATGCGCGCATAGACCACCGCAGTGTATTGGTTGCCCGACTGGCTATGGCTCCCTTCAGACCAGTCTAATCCCTTGCTCCCTGCGTTCAGGTCCCGGTATCGGTACTCCAGGTAGCCCTGCTTCATTAAAACCCGAGCCACATAGGCCCCTCGAGCCTGGTCGTAGCGAAGCTCGTGCTCCGGCCCAGGGGAGTACTGGTTAAAATCTCCTTCAATTGCCATGCGTCGACCGCCCCAGGACTCGCTGTCTTTTAGTTCAAGGTCCATCAGGAGGTAGTCCGCTTGGGTGTGGCTGTCGCCCCTCATGCTGCGCGGAACAAAGTTCCCTCTGGAATCTTCTTGACGCAGGTAGACGCCCAGTCCGGCGGGCAGGTCCTGACGCACAAAGGCAATCCAACGATCGGCCAGCTCATAGCGTTCGATGCGAAGGGAGGGAGCGGGCAGGGCCTTGGTGTCGGCAAACCTAAAAATGTTCCCCGCTAAGAAGGCATTTTCGCCGTTGTTGTAGTCAAAATCCAGCTTGCCTCCCTGGGCAAAGCGGGGCGGAAGCAGCCTAAAGCTGTTCCAATCGCGGTTCTGCAGTATTCCGACTCTTAGGTCGCTAAAGGGGTTGGTGGTTTGGCTGGCATCCCAGGGGAACCAAGCATCAATCTCGTGGTATCGGGCGGACCATTGTGCCGCTGCAGGCCTTCTCACGGCAATTTGCAGGTCGCTAACTTGCTCGGCAAAGACAACCGGAAGCCGGAGCAGCAGGTGGTCGTCTGCATATACCTCAAGGTAGTAGTTGCCCGACAGGTTGGGCATGCTGCTCTCTTCGGGCAGCTGCATTTGATAGTGGCTGTAGCCCTGGTAGGTGTTGAACGACAGGCTGCCTTCGGGAATTTGACCTTCCCAAAATCCGCTGAGGTATTCTGATGCGAGGATTGGCGAGGGCTTCCAGCTCCGGTCGCAGTGCACCCAAGTGTACTTTAGGGGTAGTACCGATTGGCTAAAATCGTCAAACCGAAGCTGAAGTGCCTGCTGCTGCCCAAGACGCACAACCGGCGGAGCATCACTGCGGTCAACCGGGTGCCACAGCACGCTATGAACAAGGCTATCTTTTGATGTTTCAGGCAGTTGTGCTGCAACTGGTAGCCAGAGCATGCTCAAACTCCAGGCAATAGCAGTACATGCACCCAATCTCATGGGCTAAAGATGATAAAAACATGCGGAATTTGCACCAATAAACTTCGGTACTATAGTACCTTTGTCGCGAAATTTTTTTCTGCTGCTATGCCCAATTTACATACTGTTCGCAAAGGCCTAGACCTCCCGCTCTTAGGGGCTCCCACTGCAACTGTTGACGGCAACCTTCGGTCTTCGGTTTACGCCGTTCTCCCTAGCGACTTTCACGGACTTGTTCCCAAATTGGTGGTAAAAGAGGGAGATCGAGTTCTCGCAGGAACCATTCTCTTTCACGACAAGGCAGATGCCCGCATCAAGATTGCCTCGCCGGTAAGCGGCGAAGTTGCGCGGATTGAGCGTGGCGATAAGCGCAAAATCAATGCGGTAGTGATTCTTGCCGACGCCCAGACCGAATACTCCAGCCAGCCTTCGGGCATGCCAGCCAACCGCGAAGATGCAATTCATTGGCTCTGCGAGTCGGGCGCATGGCCCCTCATCGAGTCGCGTCCCTACGGCCGCATTGCCAGCCCTGATGCCAAGCCCAAGGCAGTATTCATCAATGCGATGGCCACGGAGCCCTTGGCGGTTTCACCAGCCCTTGCGCTAGCGGGCCGCGAGCAAGACTTTGCCAAAGGCCTTGAGGTGATGAGCCTGATGAGCGACCGCTTAGTCCTTTCGATTGCAGCCTCTGAAGCTTCGCCTGTGCTCACTAATGCAAGTGGAGTAGAGCTGCACCGCTTCGCCGGTCCGCACCCAGCCGGAACCACCAGCGTGCACATTAACCGTGTGAGTCCGCTCAATAAAGGTGAAGTGGTTTGGACCATGGCCTACCAAGACGTGGCAGTCCTCGGCCATCTTGCCTTGACGGG
>DBBY01000068.1:0-5017 GCA_002292855.1 Flavobacteriales bacterium UBA972
CGGCTACCGCGGACCCAACTACACCACGGTCTCGGCCTGCGCCTCGTCGACCAACGCCATTATCGACGCACTCATGCTCATTCGCTTGGGCAAGGCTGACGTCATTATCGCAGGCGGTTCTGAGGCCGCTGTTTCGGTGGGCGGAATAGGCGGATTCAACTCCATGCACGCGCTCTCTACGCGCAACGACGACTACCTGACGGCATCGAGGCCTTTTGATAAGGATCGCGATGGATTTGTATTGGGTGAGGGCGGCGTGACCCTTGTGCTTGAAGAGTACGAACACGCCAAAGCTCGGGGAGCAAAAATCTATGCAGAACTTGCAGGCGGAGGCCTTTCGGCCGACGCCTACCACCTGACGGCTCCGCATCCCGACGGCCTCGGTGCGCGAAACGTCATGCGCAATGCCCTCAACGATGCCGGAATGACGGCAGAAGACATTGACTACGTCAACGTTCACGGGACATCAACCCCCTTGGGCGACATTGCCGAGAGCAAGGCCATTTTGTCGGTCTTTGGCGAGCATGCCTACCAACTAAACATCAGCTCGACCAAGTCAATGACGGGCCACCTACTGGGTGCTGCAGGCGCCCTTGAGGCTGCGGTTGCGGTGCTTTCGGTGTACCACGACGTCGTCCCTCCGACCATAAACCACTTTACGGACGACCCCGAGCTCGACGCTAAGCTGAACTTCACCTTCGGAACGCCCCAAAAGCGCATTGTGCGCGCTGCGCTGTCGAACACCTTTGGCTTTGGAGGCCACAATGCGTCGGTGATCTTCAAAAAGGTTTAAATGCTGCAGGCCCTCCTTCGCCTGTTTCGCTCCGCGCCGCCGGAGCATCGCGAACTTCTGGCCGCCATAAAGCAAATGACGGGGCTCCGCCCCAACGACCCGGGAATTTATCTTGCCGCCTTTAGGCGCAAAGTCAAGACCGACGCCAACCAACGCAGTGCCAACATGCGCTACGAGCGCTTGGAGTACCTCGGCGATGCCGTTTTGGGAATTCTCATGGCCGAGTACCTCTACGAGCGCTACCCCAACGGCGACGAGGGCTACCTCACCTCCATGCGATCCAAGGTGGTCAGCCGCAAAGCATTGAACCGCATTGCTGAAAAAATGGGAATTCCCCAATGGATGGAACAGGGGCGCATGCGCAACGGTCAGGCCTCGTCGGTGCCCGGCAACACGCTCGAGGCCTTAGTAGGCGCCGTCTACATCGACCGCGGCTGGGCCTCGGCCCGCTACCTGATTCACCGCAGAATTCTGGATCCCTTTGTGAACTTTAATAAGGTCGAGAACGAGGTCATAAGCTACAAGAGCCTGCTCATCGAGGAGGTTCAAAAAAAGCGTCAAACCTTTAAATTTGACTTGGTTGGCGACCATGCTGGCGACCGCGATCGCTTCACAGTTGCCTTTTTACTCGACGATGAAGAAATAGCCAAGGGCAGCGGACAGTCCAAAAAAACCGCCGAAGAAGCCGCCGCCCAGGCAGCATGTAAAGCGCTTAAAATTGGCAAAGCGACTCGTTCTCGAAGTAAGTAGCGACGAACTGCCCGACGTTTGGAGCCTGAGCACCGACCTCGATGCGGTTCCTTTAGTTTTTAGGCTCAACAAGGCCCTCGGTTGGTCTTTTGCCCGAGGCAAGGATTGGATTCTCAAGACCGAGCGCGGCGTCTTTGCGCATGCGATGTACCAATTTGAAGAGGGTCCGCGCAACTACAGCCTGCTCTGGAATGCGGCCCACAGCCTTGAACCGGAGCCCAGCGCGGCCCCTTCGCAGGCGGGCAGCCTCTTTGGAGACCTTGAGCCAGACGCCTCGGCATCTCTTTTTCTAAGCCGTCCGCGCGGAATTAAAGCCTTCTTAATATTTGATCCCCCGCTAAGTAGTCAAGAAATTGTAAATTTGCAGAGCTTTCTCAAAGACGTTCCTGGATTGCTTGGCTGCAACCCCCGCACAAGCCTGACGCCCACCGAGCATGCCCAACTTGCTTATGAACCCCCTAAGGACATCCATCCGTGAAACGCACTAAAATCGTAGCCACTCTAGGCCCCGCCTCTTCTTCTAAGGCCATTTTGACCCAACTTGTAGAGGCTGGTGTGAACGTACTTCGCATCAATTTCTCGCACGGTTCGGCCGACGAGCACCGCGAAACCGTTCGCCTAATTCGCGAAATTCTCAAAGAAACAGGCGAAAACGTCGCCATTCTGGCTGACCTGCAGGGTCCCAAACTCCGCATTGGGGTAGTAGAAGAAGGCGCTTTTCTGGAGCCTGGGGATTTGATAACCTTCACCACAACCAAGTGCGAGGGCACTAAAGAGAGGGTGTACATGACCTACCAGCAGTTCCCGCGCGACGTGAAAGCGGGAGAAACCATCCTGCTTGACGACGGAAAGCTTCTGTTCAAGGTGCTGTCTACCAATGGGGTCGACGAGGTGCTGGCCGAGACCATTCAGGGCGGAAGCCTCAAGTCAAAAAAAGGCGTAAACCTGCCCAATACGCGTGTATCGCTGCCCTGCCTGACCCCCAAAGACCTTGCCGACCTCGAGGTTGCCTTGGACGAAAACGTAGACTGGATCGGGCTGAGCTTTGTGCGCAGTGCCCAAGACATTCATGAGCTGCGCAGCATTCTCGACGCGCGCAAGCACCACGCCGGCATCATTGCCAAGATTGAAAAGCCGGAGGCTGTAGCCGACATCGACGCAATTCTTGCGGCCGCCGACGGGGCCATGGTTGCCCGCGGAGACTTGGGTGTTGAGGTCCCGATGGAGTCCGTGCCCCTAATTCAAAAAATGATTGTGAGCAAGTCCATTGAGCTCGGCAAACCCGTAATCGTGGCTACGCAAATGATGGAATCCATGATTGAAAGCCTGACGCCCTCGCGCGCCGAGGTGAACGACGTGGCCAATGCGGTTATGGACGGAGCCGATGCGGTAATGCTCAGCGCCGAAACTTCGGTGGGCCTTTATCCCGTGCAGGTAGTACAGACCATGGCGCGCATTGCGGAGGCCGCAGAGCGGTCCATCCTCTGCCGCGGCAAGGAGGGCGAGCCCAAGGAGGCCGAAGACCGTTTTTTGTCGAACACCATCTGCCACTTCGCGGCCCAAATTGCCGACAAAATAGAGGCCAAGGCCATTTGTACGCTGACTTTTTCTGGGTATTCCGCGCAGCTCATTTCAAGCTTTAGGCCCCACAGCCACATTTATGCCTTTACCGCCAACACCAAAATTTTGAATAAACTCTCCCTGCTTTGGGGCGTACGCGGATTTTTCTACAACAGCATGGACTCCACCGACAGCACGTTTATGGACGTCACGGCGCACCTAAAAAGCAACGGACTTGTTGCTTCGGGCGACCGAATTGTGCAGCTGGCCTCGATGCCTATTGAGGCAAGGGGGACCACCAATACCATTCGCGTTAAGGACGTCCAATAGCCCTCTGCTCTCGTGGGGGGCGGGCTCTTAAAGCGTGCGCAGCAGGCGCAGGTCGTTGTCAAACAAGGCCCTGATGTCTGGAATGGCAAAGCGCTGCATTGCGATGCGCTCTACTCCTAAGCCAAAGGCAAAGCCACTGAACTCTTGGGGGTCAATTCCACAGGACTCGAGCACCGCGGGGTCCACCATTCCGCAGCCTAAAATTTCAAGCCAGCCCGTACCCTTGGTCATGCGGTAGTCGGCCTCCGTTTCAAGACCCCACCAGATATCCATCTCCGCACTTGGCTCGGTGAACGGGAAGTAGCTCGGGCGCAGACGAATGGCAGTTTTCTCGCCAAAAAAAGCTTGCGCAAACTCCAAAAGCGTTTGCTTCATGTCGGCAAAAGAAACCTTGCGGTCGAGGTAAAGACCCTCAATTTGGTGGAACATGCAGTGGCTCCGCGACGATATGGCCTCGTTGCGAAACACGCGCCCCGGAGCAATGATGCGAATCGGCGGCTTTTGGGACTCCATGGTGCGAACCTGCACGTTTGACGTGTGCGTGCGCAGGGCCCAGTCGGGGTTTCGAGCCAAAAAGAAGGTGTCTTGCATGTCGCGCGCCGGGTGTTCGGGCGGAAAATTCAAGGCCGTAAAGTTGTGCCAGTCGTCCTCCATCTCCGGACCCTCTGCCACTGCAAAGCCCATACGGCGAAAAATATCGACCAATTCGTCGCGCACCTGACTCACGGGGTGGTGGCTGCCTGGGGCTACGGACCATCCAGGGCGAGACGTGTCTTCTGCGCTGATGACCACCTTAGGCTTGCCGGCGCTGTGCTCCAAAACCTTGGCTTCAACGCTGGTTTTAAGCTCATTAAGAAGCTGCCCAATCTCCCTTCGGTCCTTGGCCTCGGCCAACTTAAAGTCCGCAAAAAGGTCGTTGAGAACGCCCTTTCGACCCAAAAACCGAAGACGCAGGAGTTCCGCCTCATCGGCGTTGGCAGGAGTCGCAGAAGCGACCTCAAGGAGGTATTGCTGTATTGTAGCCTGCATAGTCGGGTAAACTGCTATATTTGCTTGCTTTGTTGAACAAAACTATGCTAAAGCGATTGAACTCCCGGATCATTTCTGCCCTCGCCCTACTATTGGCTTTGGCGGGCGGCCTCTCGTCATGCGAGAGCGAGGCTACAGGCCCCGCCTACATTGCAGTACGCGTCATTAATTCCGACAGCGTGGCCATTCAAAATGCTTGGATTCACTTGTCGGCACCCGGCAGCGGAACCCTCTTTGACAACCCCAACACTTCAGGATACTACTACAAAAAATCAAGCCTAAGCGGCTGGACTGACACTCCCTGGAAGTATTTGCGCGAAGCCTACCTCGACGTGGAGTCCACCAAGGGTGCCTATAGAGGCTGCTCCTTTGTGCACGTGGTTCCCGGCGATACCGCAGTGGCCTATGTAATTCTTCGCCCCTACGGCGACCCCAACTCTGGATGCCCATGAACACCCTACATTCCTTTGCTGCCGCTGCTGCCCTAATTGCCGCGACCCTGACTTCCTGCAGCCCCAAAGACGCCCCGGTCTACCGCTTTCAGATTGAGGTGGT